>NZ_JBHUNA010000007.1:0-167994 GCF_042685205.1 Lentibacillus juripiscarius | reverse complement strand
ACTTCGAGTGAGTAAGATCCCTCATAGACGATGAGGTTGATAGGTCCGGGGTGGAAGCGTGGTGACACGTGTAGCTGACGGATACTAATCGATCGAGGACTTAACTAATCATTATGTCGTTTGAACAACGCTCTTATTTAGTTTTTAGGGTGCAAATAAAAAATTTGCATTTTAGGATACAAAGGTGTATCATAGAATATGTGTCTTGTTTTGTACCTTCTATAAATAATCAGCAATAGATTGAAGTACAGTATAGGAAAAAGTTAGATTAATTTTCTTTATACCGCGGGGTGGAGCAGTCTGGTAGCTCGTCGGGCTCATAACCCGAAGGTCGCAAGTTCAAATCTTGCCCCCGCAACCAAAATCATTTAACTAACAGCGTTAGAAAACAGCTGTGTTAATTAAATATAAGTCACGTTTTGGAGCGCAACTAAAATAATTTAATGAACAATATTGAATAACATCCACACCGGCTGATGGCAGCTGGGAATTAAACCCAATATTGGGTCCGGTAGTTCAGTTGGTTAGAATGCCTGCCTGTCACGCAGGAGGTCGCGGGTTCGAGTCCCGTCCGGACCGCCATGCTAAATGCTAACATGCTTTCCAGGTTATGGGAAACATGTTTTTTTAATGTGAAAACGTATGTCAATGATGTTTAAACAGATTAAAAAGGCCATGTACTATATTATAAAAAGAATACATAATGCAGGAGACCGTTTCGAATGATAAAGAAACGGTTTTGTTATAATGTCACAAATTAAAAACGACCTTATAATTATGTGTTCTCATGTCTTGTCATACACCGCGATAAATGAAAACCAGCACTAAAGTCTATAGTTTTCGTACAAAAGTTTTTATCACGTATTAATGGGCTGTAAAACCCATCTCTAAATGTGGGAAGGCCAGAAATGTGAAGGTGGGGGGAACAGATAGCTTGGCCCGATAATAACGTGACGTCCTCGAAAAGGCTAAATCACTTTTTCTTCGTGTGATGCATTGCTACCGAGGCTATGCGTCCGCATGCTAGGTTTGCGGCGTCCTGTCGCAACGCCTGTATTAAAACGACCTGTGCACTGATTGAAGTTTGTCTATATGTGCGTGTTTAAAAAGGAGGATAAAAAGGACTGGCAGGCTAGCTCGTCACGTCTTGTGACAACGCCTGCACTAGCACGTCCTGTGCGTCGAAAGTTCGAGGCAGCGTAGCTTTGAGTAGCGGACTTCCACAGGATGTGGTGAGTTCTGCGTTGCCCACAGGATTGGCATCGGAATCAACCGATTTCGGGTAAGGATCGACCAAAAAGGTATGAGAATCAACCGTTGTGTACGAAGAATCGACCGTTTGGCATCGGAATCAACCGTTTTCAGGTAAGAATCGACCAAAAAGGTATAAGAATCAACCGTTGTGTACGAAGAATCGGCCGTTCGGCGTAGGAACCAACCGATTTCAGGTAAGAATCGACCGAAAAGGTATGAGAATCAACCGTTGTGTACGAAGAATCGGCCGTTCGGCGTAGGAATCAACCGATTTCGGGTAAGAATCGACCGAAAAGGTATGAGAATCAACCGTTGTGTACGAAGAATCGGCCGTTCGGCATCGGAATCAACCGTTTTCAGGTAAGAATCGACCGAAAAGGTATGAGAATCAACCGTTGTGAGCGAAGAATCGACCGTTCGGCATCGGAATCAACCGACTTCGGGTAAGAATCGACCGAAAAGGTATGAGAATCAACCGTTGTGAGCGAAGAATCGACCGTTCGGCATCGGAATCAACCGATTTCGGGTAAGAATCGACCAAAAAGGTATGAGAATCAACCGTTGTGTACGAAGAATCGACCGTTCGGCGTAGGAATCAACCGAATTCGGGTAAGAATCGACCGAAAAGGTATGAGAATCAACCGTTGTGAGCGAAGAATCGACCGTTCGGCATCGGAATCAACCGATTTCGGGTAAGAATCGACCAAAAAGGTATGAGAATCAACCGTTGTGAGCGAAGAATCAACCGTTCGCATCGGAATCAACCGTTTTCAGGTAAGAATCGACCGAAAAGGTATGAGAATCAACCGTTGTGAGCGAAGAATCGACCGTTCGGCATCGGAATCAACCGTTTTCAGGTAAGAATCGACCAAAAAGGTATGAGAATCAACCGTTGTGTACGAAGAATCGACCGTTCGGATCGGAATCCAAGAATCGGCCGAAAAAGGGCGGTTTTAGCAGAAGGTCCTTATTTCAATTAATACATGAGTAACGGAAAGATGTGTCATTTTTACAGGATTTTTTGAACAACCTCTATATGTCTTGTTTTTTCTTTTTGCTCTCTTTTTGCTATTATTAAATTAATCAGCTTTAAAAATATAGAAGAGTTACTTATGTATTGTATTCTCTTGTATCAGTGGTTTCGGCTATTTTATTAGTGATTCTGGCCAATTTATCGATGATTTCCTCACTTTTACCATCGATATGGATGAGCTGACAGTAATTAAAGTATGGTGATGAATTATGGATGAGTTTGCATTTATTAATCAGGTTAAACAATCGGTGTACAGGCAGCCATCGCTCGTGAAAGGTGTGGGAGATGATGCGGCTGTTTTTCGTCAGCCGTCACAGGATATCGTTACAGCTGCTGATACATTAGTGGAAGGTGTCCATTTCTCCAGAGCAATTATGGATCCGTTTCATATTGGTTACCGATCACTTGCAGCTAATGTAAGTGATATTGCTGCAATGGGGGCGGCGCCTGCCTTCTATTTAGTGTCAATTGTGATTCCTGATTCCTGTTCTGATGAGGAATTGAATGGGATTTACCAAGGCTTATCTTCCGCAGCATCTGTTCATCACATGGATTTGATTGGCGGTGACACGGTTTCCGGCAGTGAATTGTCTATTGCTGTTACAGCAATCGGATTTGTGCAAAAGGAAAAGGCGCGGTTCCGGAGTCTAGCCCAGCCCGGTGACATTTTGTTTGTGACAGGAACGTTGGGGGGTGCTGCGGCCGGTTTTCATATGCTGAACAGCGATAAGTATTATATAGACAGGACGTATTATGAAAATAAACACCGTATGCCGTATATTAGATCGGACTTCGCCTGTCAGTTAGAATCGCTTAACCGAGTTACTTTGAATGATATCAGTGACGGAATAGCTAATGAAGCGAATGAGATTGCCGACGCCTCACACGTCACGCTGACAATTGAGGAAGAACGGATTCCGGTCCGTGCTTCATTTGCTCAGTTTACAGCTGAAGAACAGCATGACTGGAAATTATATGGCGGCGAAGATTTTGAATTGCTTGGATCTGTTTCGGAGGATGAGTGGGATGAACTGAAAACGATTGCTGAAAGAACGGAAACGCCGCTGACGAAAATTGGCTATGTTGATTCGGCCGTGAAAAAAGGTCACCAAGTTATTTTAATCGATCACACGAATAAACCAGTACAATTATTGAAAAAGGGGTACACCCATCGGAATAGGTGATTAAATGAGTGATTTTCAATTAACAACATACACGGATGGGGAAACGCAGCACGTTGCCGAAAAATTGGCTCCGCTTATGCGTCCGGGTGATGTTATTACGCTGGAGGGGGACCTTGGAGCAGGGAAAACAACGTTCGCAAAGGGAATAGCACGGGGTCTTGGCGTGAAGCGTAACGTAAACAGTCCGACGTTTACCATTATTAAAGAATACGAAGGTGAGCTTCCTTTTTATCATATGGATGTTTACCGCCTTGAGGACACGGATGAGGATATTGGTTTTGACGAGTATTTTAATGGTGATGGTGTTTGTGTCGTTGAATGGGCGCATTTTATCGAGGAATTTCTCCCTGAGTCTTACTTGGCCATATCCATTTCTTACGCGGATGAACATTCACGTGTGCTGACATTTTCTCCCGGGAATGAACATTATAAATCGATTGCAGCCGAATTGACCGGTGAATGGTAAGGAGTTACTGCTAATGAACATACTAGCGATGGATACATCAAATCAGGCGATGGGTGTTGCGGTTTCGAAAGACGGACAGCCGCTGGGGGAACTATCGACAAATATAAAGAAAAATCATTCGGTGCGGCTGATGCTGGCCATTGACCATTTGATGCGTGAAGTAAATATGGCGCCCACCGATCTGGATAAAATTGTGGCCGCCAAAGGCCCGGGCTCCTATACAGGGGTGCGTATCGGCCTCATGACAGCAAAATCAATGGCATGGTCCCTTGATATTCCCATTACAGGGGTTTCCAGTCTGGAAGTGCTTGCCTGGCAGGGACGTTTTTATCATTCCTATATATGTCCTTTTTTCGATGCGCGACGCGGTCTTGTTTACACAGGGTTGTACCGGTGGACGCAAGGGAAACTCGAAGCGGCTGCCACAGAGCGGAATACGGTAATGGAAGACTGGTTGCGTGAATTGGCAGCCATGAATCAAAGTGTATTGTTTCTAAGTCCTGACATCCAATTGCATCAGGAGAATATTCGGCAGCAGATGGGGCACAAGGCCATCATACCGGCAGCGGGCACCTCGCACTTGGCCAGCCCTGTTCATTTGGCACTAGCAGGCCAGCAGAAACCAGCTGATGACACACATACGCTGTCCCCCAATTATTTGCGTCTGGCAGAAGCAGAAGCAAAATGGCTGCAAAAACAGAAGGACGACAGAGAAAATGGCTGAGCTGATGATACGCAAAGTAGACAGGACGGATATTGATGGTGTGATGGAAGTGGAGCGGTTGTCGTTTTCCGTTCCGTGGCCAAAGGATATAATGGTGCAAGAGCTGGCCGAAAACACGCATGCACATTACTTTGGCATGTTTGTGGACGGGAAGATGGTCGGATATGCTGGCATGTGGCATGTTATTGATGACGCGCAAATTACAACCATTGCTGTCATTCCGGACTTCCGCGGACAGAAATTAGGAGAGAAATTATTTTTGTATGTGATGCAAGAAGCGGTCCGGATGGGGGCGAAACGTCTGTCACTGGAAGTACGTGTCTCGAATGTTGCTGCTCAGCGCATGTACAGGAAATTTGGGCTTGTTCCGGGTGGCGTCCGCAAAAATTATTATACGGATAACCAGGAAGATGCCATTGTAATGTGGGTGAATTTATCATGAATGGAAAAAACGATACATATATACTTGGAATCGAAACTAGCTGTGATGAAACGGCGGCTGCAATCGTTAAAAATGGCCAGGAGATTGTTTCCAATGTCGTTGCATCCCAGATTGACAGCCATAAACGATTTGGTGGTGTTGTCCCTGAAATTGCATCACGGCACCATGTGGAACAAATGACGGTGGTTCTTGAACAAACGTTTGAACAAGCTGGCATGGACTGGGATGATGTGGATGCTGTCGCCGTCACCGAAGGCCCTGGTCTCGTTGGTGCATTACTGGTTGGTGTCAACGCCGCTAAAGCACTGGCATTCGCTAGGCAAAAGCCGCTTGTCGGTGTGCATCATATAGCCGGCCACATTTATGCCAATCGATTTCAGTCTGAATTTGAGTTCCCGCTTTTGGCATTGATTGTTTCCGGCGGCCACACTGAATTGGTGCTTATGCATGAACATGGCTCATATGAACTGATTGGGGAAACGCGTGATGACGCAGCGGGTGAGGCGTATGACAAGGTTGCACGTGTGCTGGAGCTTCCATACCCCGGCGGACCACAAATTGACAAGCTTGCTGCAGAGGGGGAGGAATCAATTGCATTTCCGCGAGCATGGCTGGGTGAAGATAGTTATGACTTTAGCTTCAGCGGGCTGAAATCATCTGTTATAAACACTATCCACAATGCTGCCCAGCGCGGAGAATCCTTCCGCAAAGAAGATATTGCCGCCAGTTTTCAGGCAAGTGTGGTCGATGTCCTGACAGCGAAAACGTGGAAGGCAGCGCAGGCGTATCAGGCAAGGCAGGTTATTGTTGCCGGCGGTGTTGCAGCGAACGGCGGTTTAAGAAGTGCGCTTACTGCCAAATTTGATGGTTCCGGCATTCCGCTCTTGATCCCGCCGTTAAAGCTATGTACCGATAATGCCGCGATGATTGCTGCGGCAGGGTTTGTCAATTATGAACACGGTAAACGGTCCGGGTGGGATTTAAATGCAAATCCCTCCCTGCCGTTAAAATAAATCCACAGGGTCCAATACGGACCTGTGGATATTTTTTGCGAAAGCAGGTGTCGCGCAATGTGCATACGCGGACAAAAAATGTGGATAACCCGGGGTTTATCTGTGGATATTGTTAATAACTTTTATAATAGCTGAAATTAAGGGTGTTCATATGTGAATAGAACTGTGGATAAAATAATCCCGCATGACTGTAGCATCACACGGGATTGTTTTTTCTTAAAAGATTAGAAAGTATAAAATTTGCCGGGATATATTTTTATTACAAAATAAGTCACATCCGGCTCCAGCGCCCAGCGACTAGCGTGACTTCCTTCACCTCCGTACGATAAGTCAACAGCGATTCGCTTTCGCTCATCGTGTTTCCTTTATCTCCTGCGGTTCAGTCCAGTCCGTACGTCGCTAAACGGGCGCTTGCACCTTAGTACTTCATTCCTGCAGTTCTGTCCATTCTTCCATCAGCGTGTCGATTTTCTGTTTTAGCTGGTTCGTTTCTTCGGTCAGCTGCATTGCTTTTTCATGATCCTCATAGATATCCGGATCGGTCATTTTTTGTTCGAGGGCCGCGAGTTCCGTTTCGTGCTGTTCGATCATTTCTTCGAGTTCTTGAATGCGGCGCTCTATTTTCCGTCTTTCCCGCTGTTCTTGTTTATTTTCGTGGAACTGGGTTTTTCTCTGCTCCTGTGCCGGTCCAGTTTCTTCGGACTGCGTGAGTTTTTGTATTTCGGCCTCTTCCTGTTTCTTTTCCATGTAGTAGTCGTAATTACCTAAATAGATTGTTGCATCGGTATGCTGCATTTCCACAATTTTGTCGGCCAGTTTATTAATGAAATACCGATCATGGGAAACGAATAGAATCGTTCCCGGAAAGTCCATCAACGCAGCTTCAAGTACCTCTTTACTGTCAATGTCCAAATGGTTGGTCGGTTCGTCAAGAATAAGGAAGTTGGCGTTTTGCATCATCAGCCTTGCCATTGACAGCCGTGCCTTTTCACCACCACTAAGGGAATGGACAGGCTTTTTGACATCGTCACCCGAAAACAAAAAGTTTCCCAAAACGGTGCGGATGTCTTTCTCATCTATATCGGGATATTCATCCCACAATTGGTCCAGCACTGTTTTGGATGGCGTCAGCTGCTTTTGTTCCTGATCGTAGTAACCGATTTGAACATTAGTGCCTATTTGGATATTGCCTGCTGACGGGACCAGTGCTCCAGTAATCGTTTTTAACAGGGTTGTTTTTCCGACGCCGTTCGGACCGGTTAAGGCAATTCGTTCGCCGCGGCTGGCATGTACAGTGATATTTTGAAAGATGGCTTCATCGCCATATTGAAATGCCAGTTCGTCAATTTTCAGGACGTCGTTTCCGCTTGCACGGTTAATCCGGAATGAAAAGGAAGCTGATTTCTCGTCACCTTTTGGCTTTTCTATACGTTCCATTTTGGCCAGCTGTTTCCGCCGGCTTTGTGCGCGTTTTGTGGTGGACGCACGAACGATATTTTTTTGGATGAAATCTTCCATCTTCTTTATTTCTGATTGTTGCTTTTCATATTCTTTCATTTCCTGCTCATAATCGATAGCCCGCTGTTTCAAGTAATGACTGTAATTCCCGTTGTATTTCTTTGACCTGTTCCGTGAAATTTCATATACAATCGATGAGGTCTTATCCAGAAAGTACCGGTCGTGTGAAACGATGGCGATTGCACCTGGGTAGCTAGCTAAAAACTGTTCGAGCCAAGTCATTGTGGCAATGTCCAAATGGTTGGTCGGTTCGTCCAATATTAATAGATCAGGCTTTTTTAACAGCAGTTTTCCGAGTGCAAGGCGTGACTTCTGGCCACCGCTCAGTTTATTGACAAGGGTGTCAAATGGGATGTTATGGAAATTTAGACCTGTCAGAACGGATTTGATGCTTGCTTCGTATTCATATCCGCCATTTTCGGCGAATAGCTGCTGTTTTTTGTCGTAATCGTTCAGCAGCTGTTCATACGTTGCATCAGTTAGCGAGGCTGCCTGTTTCATTTTTTGTTCAAGTTCTCTCAATTCCTGTTGTTGCATTAGCAAATCATCAAAAACGTCCAGCATTTCATCCCATATGGTTTTGTCTGATTCCAGGCTGCTGTGCTGAGTCAGGTAGCCGATGGACGCATTTTTTGGTTTGAACAGATCTCCTTCATCATACGAAAGTTCTCCGGCCATAATCTTTAAGAGTGTTGATTTCCCGGCGCCATTTCTGCCGACAATGGCGATTCGGTCATTTGTTTGTATCTCCAGTTTTATATTCGCCAAAATTTCATCAGCTCCAAATGACTTGGATACGTCATTCAGCTGCATCACTATCATGTTAGTTCACCTCATCCTTCTTAAGTGTATCGTATCATGAATGAATAGGAAAATGATATTGTGAAACGCATCACGACTTCTTTATGCTTTTCTGATAGAATAGGTACTGAACCATAAACAAAAATGGAGTGGAGTATATGTCTGATTTCACGCACTTTAATGAGCAGGGAAGGGCAAGGATGGTGGATATTAGTGATAAAAAGGAAACTGAACGCACTGCCACTGCCGTTTCCAGCATTCAATTGACAGAAGAAATATATGAAAAGATAAATGCCGGTACGATGAAAAAGGGAGATGTACTGGCGGTCGCCCAGGTTGCGGGTATTATGGCTGCAAAGAACACATCTGACTGGATACCAATGTGTCATCCATTGCAGTTGAAGGGAACCGATATTACGTTTGACTGGAACATTGCTGATGGCAGTTATGAACTAATGATTACTGCCTCGGTCAAAACGAAAGGTTCAACTGGGGTGGAAATGGAAGCATTAACAGCGGCCTCCGCAACAGCACTGACGGTATATGATATGTGTAAAGCCCTTGATAAAGGAATGGTTATAGGCCAGACATACCTGGTGACCAAAACCGGCGGCAAATCAGGGGAGTACCACCGCGATGTCAAGGAGGACTGAGAGTGGATCAAAATAAAATACCACAGGCGACTGCCAAACGGCTGCCGCTTTACTACCGGTTTTTGAACAGCCTGAATCATCAGGGGAAAAAGCGTGTATCGTCCAAAGAGCTGAGTGATGCCGTGAAAGTCGACTCGGCAACCATCCGGAGGGATTTTTCCTATTTTGGCGCACTGGGAAAAAAAGGGTATGGCTACAATGTGGAATATTTGCTCGGTTTTTTCCGGAAAACATTGGACCAGGATGAACTGACGGAAGTAGCCCTGATTGGTGTCGGGAATCTTGGTACAGCCTTTTTGCATTACAACTTTTTGAAAAACAACAATACAAAAATTGTCATGGCGTTTGACGCGGATCCGGAAAAGCCGGGGACCGATATTGACGGTATTCCGATTTACCACATTGATGACCTTGAGGAGAAAATGGGGGATGTCCGGGTAGCCATTTTAACCGTGCCATCCGGCGAAGCGCAAGGCATCACGAATCGGCTGGCAGATTATGGCATAGAGGGTATACTGAACTTCACACCCGCACGAATAACTGTACCTTCGGGGGTTCGCGTGCACCATATAGACTTGGCGATTGAACTGCAGGCGCTCGTTTATTTTTTGAAACATTATCCGTTAGATGGCTAATACGTCCTCAGGAGGAAAAATGATGCGTAAAATTGATCCGAAATGGCTTGTCGTCATGTCCGTTTTATTCGGTACGTTTACCGTTATATTAAACAACAGCATGCTGAATCCAACATTGCCGACATTCATGGATTTGTTTGAGGCTGATGCTGTGCAGGTGAGCTGGCTTTTGACCATTTTCATGGTGTCGATGGGGATGACGATGCCGCTGACAGGATACTTGGGTGACCGGTTTGGCAAGAAGCGCATATACATAATCGGCTTGGTTATTTTTACGGCTGGGTCAGTGATGGGGGCTTTGTCCGTTAGTTTGCCGATGATTATTATGTCACGGTTCGTCCAAGGAACTGCCGGCGGTTTGATGATGCCGATAGCGATGGCGCTTATTTTTAATGCTTTTCCAAAAGGGGAACGAGGAACGGCTGTCGGTATATACGGTATTGCAGCGATGGTTGCACCGGCTATCGGTCCAACAGTCGGCGGGGTTGTCATTGAATACTTCGAATGGCCGTTTTTGTTTTTGTTTAATTTGCCATTTGCAATTACTGGCATCTTCTTCTGCATCCGGTACTTAAAACCAACAGAGAAAAATCCGGACTTAAAATTTGATCTGCCGGGATTCCTGCTTATCACAGCAGGAGTGGGTTCCATTCTTTATGCACTTGGACGCGGCTCCACACTGGAATTGATGCTGTCGCCAATAAGCCTCGGATGCATCGCTACCGGGGTTATTCTGATTATTATCTTTGTCCGGTATGAGCTGAAGCAGGAACAGCCTCTGCTTAATTTGTCGATATTCAAAATTCCTACTTATTCGGTCTCGATTGCGATGACAGCGACAGCGTCTATTGGTTTGTTCTCCGGTATATTTTTGCTGCCATTGCTTATCCAGGAAGTGTATGGTTTGAGCGAAGTGCAGACCGGGCTCTTGTTTTTGCCATCCGCATTAATGAGCGGCGTCTTTATGACAATGGGCGGCCGGCTGCTCGATAAAAAAGGCCCTAAATATGTTGTACCTGTTGGGCTCTTACTGCTTGGCGGATTCACACTGGCCCTTGGCTTCAACACGATGTCAACGTCATTCTGGTTCATATTAATTATGCATTGTTTACGGGGGGCAGGTCTCGGGATGTGCAACATGCCGGCAACAACAGCTGGCATGAATGCAATTCCGGATCAACAGGTGGCGCAGGGATCAGCCATGAATAACGTGATTCGGCAAATCTTTTCATCGTTTGGGATTGTTTTCTTCTCCATATATTATGAAGTGCGGCGGGCTCAGCTGTTTGCAACTGCTATGGAAACGGACCAGGCAACATTGCAGACGCTGAACGAAGCGTTTATGATTGCCGGCGTGTTTATTCTTCTAATGATACCGGTGTCGTTTGTTATGAAAGGAACAGAGGAATTAAAAAGAAGCAGTGCATCCGCTTAGCACTACTTCTTTTTCTTTTGGTTTTTTATTTTGAAGTGGATGATCAGCATCCGGATACCGACACCAACGTCTAGTGTTGCTACAAGCGCCAGTATGATCGTCGGGAAATTCCAGACGGATCCTTCTGTAATTTGTACGGCAATGCTGATAAACATTGCCCCTACAAGGAAATAGATGATTGCCATCGTTTTTGGTGTCATTTTCATCATTGTTTTTACCCCTTGCAATAGTGTGGTAACGCCATGCCGTTAATGGCAGATTTATAATGATAGTAACTGCCAGACCGCATTAAAACGGTAAGAGAGCGGTCTGCATCTGTTCCAATTGCTCCTGTATTTTTTCCGGTCCCAGTAATAGCACGAGAGCGGAAATGGAATTCAATGCCATATGAACGAGGATTGGCACAATAATGCGTTTGGTCTTCACATATAGAAAGGCAAACACAAATCCCATCGAGGCATATACGAGTGTATGCTCCGGTTCCCCATGAATGATGCTGAAAATAAGGGCAGACAGTGCCGCGGCAATGAAAAAGTTCATCCGCTTGTACAGTTCCCCAAAGATAATCTTCCGGAAAATAATTTCTTCCAGAACCGGTGCTATGACTGAGGTGATGACAATGAAAATGGGTGCTGAACGAGTAATATCCATGATCTTCTGGGTGTTCTCAGAAGTTGGGTTTATACCTAAAAGACCTGTTTCAATAGACGATGCGATTAAATTAGATATATAAGCCATAACCAGGCCTGCTACTGCCCATAGAATAACCTGTCCGAGTGTGGCTTGATTATTGCCCCGAAATACATTTTGCTGCATATCCGGCCGCATCAGCCATAATACAACAACAAGTCCGGCTATGAAACTGAACACCGACCAGTAAACAGATGCATCATACAATCCTAGTGGTGTCAGCACATATAAAAGTGGTGCAAACACATAACCGGAAAATTGCATGATAATGTACGTTATAATCACATACCAATACCTTCGCGCCAAGATAGAACGACTCCTTCATACGTTTGTTTCTATAGTCTATGCAACAGAAGAAACGTTTCAGCATAAAAACTTCATAAATATTTTATCATACTTTGTTCATACCTTATAATGGAACGGTCAACGATGATAATCATTAGAAAGACTGCAAAACGACTGTTAAAATTTAAAGGGACAAAGCTTGCATTTTTTAAATGAATTATATATTATAATAATTGGAATTAGCACTCACCATACAAGAGTGCTAATAAAAATTGAAAAGGAATTAAGGAGGTTGTCGGCATGATTAAACCACTAGGGGATCGAGTAGTGATCGAGCTTGTTGAACAGGAAGAAACAACCAAGAGCGGTATTGTCCTTCCTGATTCTGCCCAGGAAAAACCGCAGGAAGGCAATGTAGTAGCGGTAGGTTCCGGCCGCCCGGCAGACAACGGTGAAAAAATGGCACTGGAAGTGAAAGAAGGGGATCGCATCATTTTCTCTAAATTTGCCGGAACAGAAGTGAACTACGACGGCAAAGAATACTTAATTCTACGTGAAAGCGACATTCTGGCTGTAGTTGGCTAACCACGGAGTGTCAGCAAATAACATATAACAAATTGAGGAGGTCGATTAATAATGGCAAAAGAACTTAAATTCAGTGAAGATGCTCGTCGTGCGATGCTGCGCGGTGTTGATACACTGGCAGATGCTGTGAAAGTAACATTGGGACCTAAAGGCCGCAATGTGGTACTGGATAAAAAATTCGGCTCACCATTGATCACAAATGATGGTGTTACGATTGCAAAAGAAATTGAACTGGAAGACCACTTTGAGAACATGGGTGCACAGCTCGTATCCGAAGTGGCATCCAAAACAAATGATATTGCCGGTGACGGTACGACAACGGCTACTGTCCTTGCACAGGCCATGATTCGTGAAGGGCTAAAAAACGTAGCATCTGGCGCGAACCCGGTAGGCATCCGCCGCGGAATTGAACAAGCGGTAGAAGTTGCTGTTAATGAATTGAAAGGCATTTCCAATCCAATTGAAGGCAAAGACTCCATTTCCCAAGTTGCCGCCATCTCTTCCGATGACGATGAAGTCGGCAACCTGATTGCTGAAGCGATGGAACGCGTTGGCAATGATGGGGTCATCACCATTGAAGAGTCCAAAGGCTTCAATACCGAGCTGGAAGTTGTGGAAGGTATGCAGTTTGACCGCGGCTATGCTTCCCCTTACATGGTATCGGACCAGGATAAAATGGAAGCAGAGCTTGAGAATCCATACGTTCTTATAACAGACAAGAAAATCGGCAATATCCAGGAAGTCCTGCCTGTTCTTGAACAGGTTGTACAGCAAGGCAAGCCTATCTTGATTATTGCTGAAGACGTGGAAGGTGAAGCACTTGCTACACTTGTTGTGAATAAACTGCGCGGCACATTTAACGCAGTAGCAGTCAAAGCACCAGGCTTCGGTGATCGCCGTAAAGCAATGCTAGAAGACATTGCAACATTAACTGGCGCTGAAGTAATCACGGAAGATCTTGGACTCGATCTGAAGAATGCTACAATCGATCAGCTCGGCCGTGCCAATAAAATTGTTGTCACTAAAGACAACACAACAATTGTTGAAGGTGCAGGTGACCCAGAAGCTATTTCCCAGCGTGTTGCCCAAGTTCGTGCACAAGCAGAAGAAACAACTTCCGACTTTGATAAAGAGAAACTGCAGGAGCGTCTTGCAAAAATGGCAGGTGGCGTAGCAGTTATCAAAGTTGGTGCAGCTACAGAGACAGAATTGAAAGAACGCAAACTGCGCATTGAAGACGCGTTAAACTCCACACGTGCAGCCGTGGAAGAAGGTATTGTATCCGGTGGTGGAACAGCATTTATCAATGCACTCAGCAAGATTGATGAATTGCCACTTACAGATGATGAGGCAACAGGTGCTAACATTGTCCTTCGCGCACTTGAAGAGCCAATTCGCCAAATCGCGCACAACGCCGGCCTTGAAGGATCCATCGTTGTTGAGCGCCTCAAAGGAGAAGAAGTTGGCATTGGATTCAACGCAGCTAATGGCGAATGGGTAAACATGGTTGACGCCGGTATCGTTGACCCTACGAAAGTTACCCGTTCCGCACTGCAAAACGCAGCATCCGTCGCTGCTATGTTCCTGACCACTGAGGCTGTTGTTGCCGACCATCCTGAAGAAAGTGATGGCGGCGGTGCCGGTGGCGGCATGCCAGACATGGGCGGCATGGGTGGAATGATGTGATAAGGGTATGAAAACCTTGTTATATCAACGTTCATAACCGTTCTACCTAATTTTAGTGTTCGAAAAAGTGACCGATATTAGTTGTTGAGATTTTGAGAGGTTTCCATTAAGTTACTAAACTTTTTGGAAACCTCTTTGTTGTATATTATTTTTTAGAGCGAAACTTGAAAAGGGCGTTTTCGTATAAGTTACTAACTTTTGCGGAAGCGTCCTTTTAACGTTGTTTGGTTACATGCGCTATTCAAAAAATACTTTAACTTAAGTAGCTGAACTTCAAAAGAAGGACCAAGAAGGATGACTTTCATAGCTAGACTGTCAGCCTTTTAGCGGTGGGACAAGTAATAGGCTGTACAAAACTTCAAGATATTCTAAGAAAAAAAGAACAATTGGAAGGACGAATCTACTGAATGTAATACTTGTCAAACTATCTTCATTCACTTGGTTTGTTTTAAATTATTGGTTATTTTATGATAATAATGTTGAAACAAAATACATGGAGGGTCTATTTAAAACATTATGTGGAAAAAGTTTAGCTTAATAAGCGTTATTTTTGCATTATTGATGACTGCATTGACAGCGTGCGGCGATAACGAAAACAGTTCGGCCAACGACGAAAATGCCAATAAAGACCAGCAAAAGCTTGGTAAGAAACAAGTGACATTGGCAACAGATACATATGTTTCCAATATCGGAGCAACATATGTGGTAAAACAATTGCTTGAAGAAGTCGGATATAGCGTGACGGTTAACGAAACAGATGTCGGCATTGAATATGCCGGGCTTGCAGACGGTTCTTCCGATGCCTCTGTTGGAGCATGGCTGCCGACCACACATAAAAGTTATTGGGAAGAATATAAGGATAAGCTTGACAAGATGAGTATGGTTACGGAAAAAGTGGAACTCGCTCTGACCGTACCATCTTATATGGAAGATATTAATTCGATAGAAGACTTAGTTAATAATAAAAACAATATTGGTGAAAAATTGGAATGGGATATTACTGGGATTAGTCCTGGCGCAGGTATGATGGAAATGACAAAGGAAAAAGTGATTCCGTCTTATGGTTTGGATAAAGATTGGCAGCTTCAATCCAGTTCAGGCCCTGCAATGGCAGCTGAACTAAAGGCAGCCATCGATAAGAAAGAACCTATCGTTGTCACACTCTGGACACCGCACTGGACATTCAATGAATTCGATTTAAAGATGCTGGAGGACCCAAAGAATCAATACGGTGATCCGGATAACGTTTATGCCGTTTCCCGAAAAGGATTTAAAGAAGATTCACCACTAGCCTATCAGATAATCGATCAATTTAGCTGGACGAAAAAACAAAACCAGGATGTCATGTTCAGTATTCAGTCTGGTATGTCGAACGAAGAAGCAGCGAAGAAATTCCTGGAAAACAATCCGGACTTCAAAGAACAAATGTTGGAAAGTGCGAAGAGTGAATAGCAAGCAGTATTAGTCAATAACCATGCAGATATGCTAATAAACTATAATAAAGAGAGCACGATGGACAATAGGTGTTTTTTAAATAGCTGTTCTGATTACGATATGCTCCCCTTTTAGTAGACAGATGGAACAATAAAAATCTGTTTGTTTGAGGGGGAGTGTTTTTCATGTTGACGGTCAGGGGGAAGATTAAAGGACGTTTCGAAGGCGTCGTAACCTTATTTGTCTGAATTAACTTTAGTTTGAGTTCGGGATAAGCTTCAATCAGCCAAACCAGGAGCGTAAACGCCTTTCCATCGGGAGGGCGTTTTTTTGAATTGGATAGTCAATTTTTGCCCATGCCATCAAACAATGATACAATACCTATATGGGTATATTTCGAGGGTAATTGACATATGTCAGGGGAATATATAAAGTAAAGAAACCAAAGAGGTGGTATGGATGGAAAATAAACGTTTTGATCCAAAAAACGCGGATAAACTTATGAGTCAGGAACGAAAGGATCAATTACAGCCGGACAAAGTCATTGAACATTTACATGTAAGCACGGATGATGTTGTTGCAGATTTAGGTGCGGGACCTGGATTGTTCACTATCCCTATAGCAAAACAAACAAAACATGATGTCTATGCCGTCGATATTGAGCCTGAGATGCTTGAAAGACTGCAGACTCATGCGGAAAAGGAAAATATAGAAAACATTGAACCTATTGTTAGTGACCTTGAGGATATTAAGCTTCCTGATGATTCGGTAACCCGAGTATTCAATTCATTCGTCATTCATGAAGTGTCAGATTTAAACAAATCGATTCAAGAAATAAAACGCATACTAAAACCAGAGGGACAACTGTTATTGATTGATTGGGAAGCAGTTGAATCCGAATCTGGACCACCATTGGAAATAAGAATTCCTTCACAGAAGATGGCTGATGTATTAAAAGAAAATGGTTTTGACACGGAATTATTTCATTTGAACCCCAACCATTATGCCATTAAAGCAAGCAAAGGAGAGCATTAATCATGTTTCATTATACAGTTGAAACAGACAAATCAATGAAAGAAGCAATGGAATCACTCGAGACTAATCTGAAGGACGATAAGTTTGGCGTTTTGTGGCAGTTTGATATTAAAGATACATTGCAGAAAAAAGGGTTTGAGTTTGACCAGCCATTTAACGTGTTGGAAGTATGCAATCCAAAAGAAGCTCAGCGGGTATTATCTCAGAATAAGCTCGTGGGCTATTTTCTGCCTTGTAAAATTGTGATTTATGAAGATGAAGGAACAACGAAGATCGGATTGCCAAGGCCAAGCTCTCTCATTCAAATGATTGAGGATGACTCTTTAAAAGAATTTGCTTTAGATATTGAAAACAGACTGATTGCTTGTATTGATAAAACCAAGTAGTGTTTTGGATAATTTAAGTGTTCTTAGGAGGATGTAGCAATGCCAGTTAAGATAAACGTTTATTCAGATTATGTCTGCCCTTTCTGTTTTATTGCGGAGGCTCCGCTGGAAGAGGCAATCAAAGGGAAGGATGTTGAGGTGGAGTGGATGCCTTTTGAATTACGTCCTTATCCAGCTGAAACGTTAAAGCCAGAGGGAGATTATCTTCAATCAACATGGGAAAATTCTGTGTACCCAATGGCTGAACATTTTGGTGTGAAAATTGTTTTACCGCGGGTTTCACCTCAGCCATATACGCATTTGGCATTTGAAGGCTATCAGTATGCGAAAGAACTAGGAAAAGGAAATGTGTATAACCAACGTGTGCTTACTGCTTTTTTTCAGGAAGAACAAGATATTGGGGATATAGATGTACTCACGAAATTAGCTGGAGAGCTGGGACTTGATCAGCAGGAATATCGCGAGGCGCTCGAAACAAGAAAATATAAAGACAGCCATCAAAAGGCATTAGAGCACGCTTATCAGGAAGCAAGTATTCAGGCTGTACCAACCTTTATCATCGGGGAAACGGAGGTAAAGGGGATGCGTTCGAAAGCAGACTTGGAAGAAATCATTGACAATGAACTGTCCAAACAGAAAAAAGAATTCAATTTTGAAGGTATGGTATGCGGACCTGATGGGTGTTCTTAAAGGGGGAAGACGCTTCCGTTAAGATTTTTGACCCCTGCGGCGGCGTCTTTTATGATTTATTATCCGTTACTGGCCGTTAGTGTTTTAGCGCTAGCGGTCTATTTAATTTTATATGGTGTTTTCTTCAAGCGATATCGAAATTAACAAATATAGCAATCATTTTAAAATATAAACATTTCACTTTAATACACACATTCAGTCAACCTTATATTATAATGGATACCGTGCCAAAAAACATCATATTTCGACATCTGGAGGGGAACATCTTGGAAACAACAATAGACAAAGTGCCAAAACGGAACAAAAGAAAACATCCACCTGGCTTATTTCTGTTGTTTATCACAGAAATGTGGGAACGTTACAGTTACTTTGGCATGAGAGGTATTCTTGTTCTTTATTTGACAGAACAATTAGTCAGTGGCGGTCTTGGCATGGACAAAGCCTCTGCATTACAATTATATGGTATGTATACTGGTCTTGTTTATTTGACTCCAATGATTGGCGGCTGGCTGACCGACCGGTTTATGGGCTTAAGAACTGCTATAACCATTGGTGGTATAACGATGGCATGTGGTGACTTTGCATTATTTGCTGTTCAGCAAAAGTGGGGCCTTTATTTAGGACTGCTCCTGCTAATCGTTGGTAACGGGTTCTTTAAGCCAAACATTTCAACATTGCTTGGCGAACTATACAGCAAGAATGATCCGCGAAAAGACTCTGCCTTTACTATATTCTATATGGGCGTTAATCTTGGCGCATTCTTTTCACCGCTGATAGCAGGACTGATTTATGGACAATGGTTCCATACGACGCAAAATGGTATTGAACATTTTGGTTATAATTATGCTTTCTTGGCATCTTCTATTGGGATGATTATTGGTCAAATATTGTTTATGACACTATCCAACAGGTATCTTGGTGACGTCGGCAAAAAGCCATCACGGAATAAAGCCACCCCATCGAATGCCGACAAAGCAAAGCCTTTAACAAAGCATGAGAAGCACAGAACATCCGTTATCTTTATTTTGGCTGCATTTGTTATTTTGTTCTGGGTTGGTTTTGAACAGGCGGGTGCGTCTTTCACACTTTACACAAGGGATTTCATTGATCGGACAATCTTTGGCTGGGAGGTACCGGTTTCCTGGTTTCAATCGTTAAATCCATTGTTTATTTTACTGTTGGCACCAGTGATATCAGCAATCTGGGTGAAACTGTCCAAAACGAAACGCGGCGACTTTTCCGTACCGACAAAAATGTCATTCGGGCTCATTTTGCTTGGACTTGGCTTTATGATTATGATTCCAGCAGTATTAATGACTGGAAGTGATGAAGGCAATATTACGGTTAAGGCCCATATGTTATTCATGATATTTACTTACTTAATGCATACACTTGGTGAATTATGTTTGTCCCCTATTGGAATGTCGATGGTAACAAAAATGTCACCGCTGAAATTTGCGTCCATGCTTATGGGTGTCTGGTTCCTGAGTAATGCGACAGCCAACTATTTAGCTGGTCACGTGGCCTCATTAACAACAGCTTTTGGGTATCTCGAGATCTTTGCTTATCTCGGTATTGCGGCCATTGTAATCGGTCTGATTTTATTAGCATTAACAAAACCTATTCAAAAACTCATGCACTTGGATGAGCTGGATGGCATTGACGATGCGAAAGGTGTCAATTAAATTAAATAAAAATGTTTACGCGATGGAGCCATAGTGTTCCATCCTTTTATTTATCCGGGCGCGAAACTGGTAGAATAGCTATACTGTCAAACCAAAAAATAACCACCCTGAAGCCTAGCAGCAATTAGGGGGATTATTTTAATGAAAACCCAATTTGTTAACTGCCCCTTTGATGGGCTGTTGTATATGGCCGTTAGTGTACCAGCACTAACGGCTAGTTTTATGTGGTAATTCTTATTTTTATTATACCTAGGTGAAATGAAAATAGGTAGCGTTATGTAATGAAAAGGGTATGTAAATCCCACGAACTCCAAATTATTAGCTTTATGCATGCCTTAATTATCTTTAAAGATGCCAGGCGTATATTAGTGCAATGTTTATGTTGGGCTAAATAATACCTTAAAACCTAGTTTGATTGTAGGAATACTTGACATTATCTTAATTTATCTATATTCTCCAAGTAGCATTGCGTGTTTTTTACAAAAAAATGGGGGGGACAGTTCCGATGAAACTTGGGCAACTGAGGAATAAAAAAGTCCAGAGAATTAAATTTTTGACGATAGTTAGTCTGTTTTTAGCAGCGTTTTTGGTAGGCTGCAGCAGCAATAGCTCAACAACAGATGGAACACAGGATAATGAAGAAACTGCTGGGGAGCCAGTCAAGGGAGGAACGCTTGATGTTGCGTTTGCAGCTGATCCACAGACAATCGACTGGATGTACACGGGAGCTACGGCCACGCGTGATATTGGATGGCATATATTTGAAACCTTGTTTGCCTTGGATAAGGATTATAAACCAAGGCCAATGATTGCCAAGGATTATGAGGTGAGCGATGATCGGAAGGTTTACACAATCCAGATTCGTGAAGGCCTGACATTTCATGATGGTTCAGACGTCACAGCTGAAGATGCAGTGGCTTCCATCGAGCGTTGGAGGAAAGTATCATCAGTGGGAACAATTGCAAGTGAGTACATCGAACATGTTAAAGCGAAAAATGACTATACCGTAGAAATTAAATTGAAAGAAGTTTATAACGCCCTTCTTAATGATATGGCTGCACCAAAGTCGGCTCTCATGATTATTCCAGCAGAAATTGCTGAATCAGCGGGTGAACAACCGCTTAAATCAGAACAGCTGATTGGGACGGGTCCCTACAAATTTGAAAAATGGGACAGAGGCAATAAAATCGTTTTATCAAAATTTGAGGAATATAATGCTCGCGAAGAGACAGACTGGGGCGGGCTAACAGGAAAAAAAACAGCATACTTTGATGACATTAACTTTAATATTGTCAAAGACCCGCAAGTGATGATTAATGGCATCAAGACAGACCTTTATGACTATGCACAGTCAATACCACCGGATTTGTATGAAGTCGTGGAAAACAGTCCGAATATTGACCCGGTGACATATATAAACGGTTATTCTACGATTACGCCTGATAAAACGGAAGCGCCATTTGATGATTTAAAAGTGCGTCAGGCATTAAATCACGCACTGGATAAGAAAACGATTGCAGAAGCAACGTATGGGAATGAACAGTTTTACAGTTTTGATGGTGCACTTTTTGCTCCTGAACAAGCAGAGCTATATTCTGATCAAGGAACGGATAACTATTTAGTTCACGATAAGGAAAAAGCAAAAGAGCTTCTGGCAGAGTCAGACTATAATGGTGAGCCCATAACGATTATGTATTCCAACAATCATGAAGACTACGAGAAAATTTCCGAAGTTACTAAACAGCAATTGGAGGAAGTCGGTTTTACTGTGGAACTTGATCCATATGAATGGGCAACCTATCTTGAAAGATGGTCCGATCCGGCAAACTGGGATTTGGTTGTTGTAGGCTGGTCAACCCGCTTTTCACCTAATGAACTGGGCATGCTTTCCATGAATACATCAAGCAGTGGATGGTACAAAAGTGAACAATGGGGAGAACTATTGGACCGCTGGAGTATTGCAGAAAGCAGTGAAGAAAAACAAGATATTTTGGGCGAGATGAACAAAACTGTCTGGCAAGAACTTCCATTTATTAAAGTTAGTAACGAATCGACGCTAGATATTAAGAGTACTAACATAAAAGACTATAACAGCTGGATTGGTCAGCGATTTTGGAATACATGGAAAAGTGACTAATAGAGCCGGGTTCATGGAGTCTCGTCAGGAACTTTCCTGAAGAGCTTCTATTTTCTCGAAGTATCATTTTTATCCTGCCTTAACAGGCAGTAAGCCCCCCACTTCAAGGTTTTAAGGAAAACGAAAAAAGATAAGTGGGGGATCAACTGCCTGTAAAGGTCCGATTCGTTCAACTAACATTCAGTGGGGGTAGAAGAGAAACCCCCACTGAATGATGTTTCACTTTATCAGCGAGGAGGGGAAAGGTTGCTGCAATATACGATACGCAGGCTGCTATCGGCTATACCTGTTATGTTCATTGTTAGTATTATCGTATTTATGATTGTCCATCTGACACCTGGAAACCCGGCTTTTCTCATTTTAGGTGAGGACAGTTCACAGGAAAGCATTGAGCAGCTAGAGAAACAGCTAGGTCTTGATAAGCCAATGGTTATACAGTTTTTTGACTGGATTGGAAATATATTGACCGGAGATCTTGGGCAATCGGTTTATTCATCTGAACCAGTTACACAGATCATCATGGGCCATTTTGGACCAACGTTTAGTTTAATGTTGCTATCATTAACCCTGATTTTACTTATCGCCATCCCAACAGCCATTTTTGTCGTCTGGAAGCGACATACAGCGTTAGATCCACTGTTTATTTCCGTTTCGCTTCTCGGGGTGTCCATTCCTGAGTTCTGGTTTGCTATGCTGCTTGTTTTAGGTTTTGGGGTAGCGATTCCTATTTTCCCGGTTGCAGGGTATATTCCAATCATGGAGGATGCGGCAGGTTGGTTTTATCATCTGCTTCTCCCCGCCTTTGTCCTGGCGGCCGTTGAAATTGGTCTAATTGCCCGCATGCTACGTGATGGGATGCTCGAAGCAGTCAATCAGGATTACATACGGACTGCCCGTTCCAAAGGTGTAAGGGAAAGTATTGTCCTTTTAAAGCACGTGTTTTCCAACGCCCTTATACCAACGACAACAGTCATCGGTACAACGGTAGCTGGTTTATTGGGGGGCACTGTCATCATTGAAACGATATTCACGATTCCCGGAATCGGACAACTGCTAATTGATTCGATTCATCGTCGGGATTATCCGGTTATCCAGGGCGTCGTGTTATTTATTGCTGGTATTTATGTTTTGGTGAATTTACTGGTCGATCTTCTATATGCATTTCTAGATCCACGAATTCGCTACGACTAGTCAGGATGCTTAATCAATTTAAAAAAGGAGCTTTCATATGCTAAGGAAAAAACGAAATCTGCTGGCATTGACAGTTCTGTTCCTGATAACAGCAGCAACGCTCACGGCTTCACTGTGGCTTCCGGTATCACCATCCGATATCGATACAGAAAAGCAGTTGCTCGGACCATCAGCGGAGCACTGGTTCGGTACGGATAATTTTGGAAGGGATATCTTCGCAAGGACGGTAGTAGCCGCACGAGTATCTTTGCTTGTCGGGGCAGTGACGGCTTTGCTGTCGACTGTATTGGGAACTGTAACAGGGTTGATTGCAGGTTATTATAAAAAAGCAGACTTTATTATTATGCGTATTATTGACGGTATGCTGGCATTTCCGGCACTGCTACTTGCGCTGGCACTCGTTGCTGCACTTGGAGGAAGTGTCGTGAATATTATCATTGCACTCACATTTGCATTCTGGCCTGTCATGACTAGGATTGTCCGTTCAGCTGTTTTACAGATCAATAATGTTCAGTATATTGAGGCAGCCAAAACAACAGGAGAAAGGGATCCGGTTATTTTATCTCGTTATATGCTGCCGAATGTGCTGTCACCCATTATTGTGCAGGGAACATTTATATTTGCAAAGGCCATCTTGGCAGAGGCAGCACTCAGCTTTTTAGGGGTAGGCGTTGATCCGTCAACACCTACATGGGGAAATATGCTTCAGGAGTCACAAGTATATATTACAATTGCACCCTGGTTTTCTATTTTCCCTGGTATCGCCATTGTCCTGACTGTATTGCCCTTGAACATTTTGGGTGATGGCTTGCGCGATGCATTCGACCCACACAGTAAAAGTCGGAAGAAAACAGGAAAAGCACTGTTCAGGGATAAAAAGCAGAAGCATGCGTGATTTATTAAGGTTAAGGGGGAAATACCAATGCTTGAGGTGAAAAATCTAAAAGTGAATCTAGATACTTCCGGCGGCATTGTTAAGGCAGTTGATGGTGTATCTTTTACAGTGGAGGCAGGGCAAACTGTAGGAATTGTAGGTGAGTCCGGGAGTGGCAAGAGTGTTCTTGCCCAATCTGTGATGCAGCTTAATCCGGAGCCACCTGTTTATTATCCGCAAGGTGACATTCAATTTGAAGGCAGGAGTTTGCTCAACATGAATAAGCGGGAAATCCGTAAGATTCGGGGAAAAGATATTGCGATGATTTTTCAGGATCCAATGTCAAGTTTAAATCCGGTATTTAAAATTGGTGCTCAGTTAATTGAGGCCATTCGGACGCATCAGGACTCCCTCCGAAAAGATGCTGAAAAAAAGGCAATTGAGCTGTTGTCAGACGTTGGGATTCCCGATCCAGAGCGCCGTATGCATGAGTACCCACATCAATTTTCAGGGGGGATGAGACAGCGTGTCCTGATTGCCATTGCGCTAGCCTGCAAACCGAAATTGCTTATTGCTGATGAGCCGACAACCGCTTTGGATGTCACGATTCAGGCACAAATATTGAGTTTAATGAAGCATATCCAAAACAAGTATGGAATGGCTATTATCATTATCACGCATGACTTAGGTGTTGTTGCCAATCTGGCGGATAAGTTGCTGGTTATGTACTCAGGTAGAATCGTCGAAGAAGGAAGTGTGAATGATATATTTTATCGGACGTCAATGCCGTATACATGGTCCCTTTTACGCTCCTTACCACGACTTGACTCACAAGCAAATGGACGTCTCTTAAGCATTCAGGGACAGCCACCAAATCTAATCAGTCCACCTGAAGGATGCAACTTCCATCCGCGCTGTCCGTTTGCTTCATCGAAATGCCTGGAAGCTGATCCTGTATTAACGGAACGTGGAGAGGAGCATTATGCGGCTTGTATCCTATCCAAAGCTGACATTGATGAAAAGAAGCAGCAGATTGATGTTGCCGAGCAGAAAGGAGTGACACCATAATGTCTGATGAATTACTAAATATACGTGATTTAAACGTTCATTTCCCTGTGAATAGAGGCCTGTTTAAAAAAAGTGACGATTACGTCAAGGCGGTTAATGGTGTCAGTTTATCCGTTAATAAAGGTGAAACCATTGGTATTGTCGGAGAATCTGGCTGCGGTAAAAGTACACTAGCCAGAACGATTGTCGGTCTTGAGAAGCCGACATCGGGCGATATCTTATTTGAAGGCGAAAGTATTACCAGTTATAACGCGAAACAAATGCATCAGCTCCGACGTGATATTCAAATGGTTTTCCAGGACCCATTCACAAGTCTTAACCCACGGATGAAAGTCGGCGATATTATTGCAGCACCATTAAGGGCTTATAATAAGACCAATCATTTAGAACGACGTGTGAAGGAATTGATGGAACTTGTTGGCCTTAATCCAGATGACCACTATAACCGGCTTCCGCATGAATTTTCCGGTGGTCAAAGACAGCGAATCGGAATTGCACGTGCCATTGCATTAGAGCCGAAATTGATTATTTGTGATGAGCCAGTGAGTGCACTGGACGTGTCCGTTCAGGCACAGGTTATTAATTTACTAGAGGATTTGCAGAAAGAGTTAAATATCACATATGTATTCATTGCACATGACTTGTCGTTAATAAAACATATCGCGGATAAGGTAGGGGTCATGTATTTAGGGGAAATGATGGAGATGTCTGATAGTGATTCGTTTTATAGAAACGCACGTCATCCTTACACCAATGCACTGTTGTCAGCAATTCCTTTGCCGGACCCTGACAGAGAAAAAAATCGTGAGCAAATTGTACTAAATGGAGAATTACCATCTCCTGCAAATCCGCCCTCGGGCTGCGTTTTTCATACCAGATGCCCGCTTGCACGGGATTATTGCAAAGAAAATACCCCTCTGATGGAAACGAAGGGGAGCAATGACCATTATGTATCTTGCTTTTTCCCTATTGAATCGGATACCCTGGATGAATTCGGCAAGAGCGTCGGAAAACAACCGGATTGAATGGCATTATTCCTCAAATTATAACGTTGAACATGCATACAATTAGATTAGTTCAACCTTAAGTTCCTTGCTTAGGTGATCGCTGTTTTCAGTGGATGTTTCATCAATCGACCAATTGCTGGACAGCATCTGCCTGAGCATGTTTAATTGTTCGTCGTTCATTGTCAGACCTGTCAGGCCTTTATCCGTAAGAGTATAATCTTTCTCTTGGATCATATTGAACTTAAGTTTTAATAGGTTCTGCAAGCCTTTAAAGGTAACAAATTTTATCTTATAGCCATCCATAATAATCGATTTAAATGCTTCTTCATCCTGCTCACTAAGTTTAATAAGCTCGCTGAAGTCAAATTGGGTGCTTAAATCCTTCCATGGGCTGATATCTTTTCTGTTAATTTGAGTGAGCAATTCGTCATCGGAAATACCATTGCTGCGCAGTGTTTCAATCATATACGCTTCCATCAGTGAAATCTTGTTTTGTTCCATAAAAAACCCTCCGTATTTTGATACTTTATTATAACAAATTGTATCGTATTCGGATAACATAGAGCATAATAGCCATATGATTTAACCATTTTCTGAAAAACAAACAATTTATGCTTGACAGTTAATTCAGTGTACGATATGATGCTAAGAAATCTTAAAATTTAATAAAATGATTCTTATCCAGAGTCGGGGGAGGAACTGGTCCTATAATCCCGCAGCAACCATTACTTGATAGTAATAAGGTGCTAATTCCAGCAAGCATTCGCTTGAAAGATGAGAAAGTGTGTAATGAAAAAAACCTCTTCCTCATCGGGAGAGGTTTTTTTCGTTCTAAATGAATTGGTAGGAACCGATTATTTGATAAAGATCGGCCAAAAACCAAGTAAATATATAGGGTAAATATGTTTAATCACGGGAGGTGAATAAAAGAGCAATGCCCTACTTTAATGACTGACCTACTAATTCATTACAAAAAAATTTATAGGAGAGATTACATTGACAAAAACGGACAGCTTATATAAAAAATCGTATTTTGGCCGGATTACTGAATTAAAGGAATATGCACCGGAGGCATTTCAATCCTTTTTTGCATTTAATGACAAGGCATTGACCGAGGGGGGTTTGTCGGTAAAAACGAAGGAATTGATTGCCGTTGCAGTGGCACACATTACTGGATGTCCGTACTGTATTGATTTACATGTGGGGAATGCGAAGAAAAATGATGCTGACAAAGAGGAAGTAGCGGAGGCTATTTTCGTGGCAACGGCATTGAAGGCAGGTTCGGCAGCCGCCCACGGTGTGAACGCCCTGAATGCATTTGATGGGGAAAGAGATGAGGAGCTATATAAAGCATCCTATTTCAAAAGGTTGAAGGAATTTGATCAACTCAATGGCGATACATTCAAGGCATTCGCTGCTTTTGATCAGAAGTCCATCACTGCAGGTAAGCTGACTGAAAAAGAAAAAGAATTAATTGCGGTGGCATCAGCACATACCACAGGCTGTGCTTATTGCATCGATTTGCATACGAAAAATGCCAAAAAATCGGGAGCAAGTTTAAAGGAAATATCTGAAGCTATTTTTGTGGCAGTGGCTTTAAAAGCGGGATCAGCCATTGCACATAGTGTGAATGCTTTAAATGCTTACGATGAGGCATAAGTCACCGGGAAGCACCAATTAAAAACAATAGAAAAGGAGTACTGATCAATGACAAAACAAATTCACTTAAATGGATTTATCCAAAATTCACCTTCCCCCCACTCAATGGGATTATGGAAACATGAAAAGGATCAGGGGGTAAATCATAACCACTTGTCATATTGGACAGAAACAGCAAAAATTTTGGAACGCGGGAAATTTGATGCAATGTTTATCGCTGATGTACTTGGAACGTACAGTGTATATGGAAATAGCCATGAAGCAGCTGCTCAGCATGCTGTCCAACTCCCAGCTCATGACCCGCTAAGTCCGATTTCTGCTATGGCTGCTGTAACGGAACATCTAGGCTTTGCGCCAACGATTTCTGCTACCTATGCACAGCCATATGCACTGGCACGACAATTATCAACGCTCGATCATTTAACGGAGGGAAGAGTCGCTTGGAATGTGGTGACATCTTACTTGGAAAGCGAAGCAGTCAATCTCGGACTTTCCGGCCGTCTTCCCAAGGAACTCCGCTATGATCGTGCAGATGAGTTTCTGGAAGTCGTCTATAAACTTTGGGAACATAGCTGGAAAGATGATGCTGTTGTTTATGATAGAGAAACTGATACATTTGCACACCCTGAAAAGGTTCGGCTGATTAAGCATGAAGGTGAATTCTTCAATGTACCGGGTCCGCATTTGGTCGAACCTTCGCCCCAGCGTACACCGGTTCTGTTCCAAGCAGGAGCTTCACCAAAAGGGCGAAATTTTGCAGCCAAACATGCTGAAGCTGTTTTTACCAAAAATCATTCACTGGATGCATTAAAGGCCTATGTTGCAGACATCCGAAAACGAACACAGGAACAGGGAAGATACCCGGAGGATGTTCTCATTTTTCCGATGATCCTGCCGATTATCGGGTCGACGGAAGAAGAAGCGTATACGAAATATGAAGATTTGACTAATCATGTCAGCTATGAAGGAACAGCTTCTCTGCTGTCCGGACATACGGGAATTGATTTTTCTCAATACGATCCAGATCAGTATATTGAAAATATCGAAACAGAAGCGGTTCAGGGAAATCTGGATATGTATACGAAAGATCCGAATAAGAAATGGACATTGCGGGAGGCCATCAAAAATCATGGGCTTGGGAATGGTACCGTGAAGTTTATTGGGACGCCTGAACAGATTGCAGATCGAATCGAGGAATGGGCTATTGAAAGCGATGTCGATGGTTTCAATATCGCACAGACCTACTCGCCGGAGACGTTTCGGGAGTTTGTGGATTTTGTTGTGCCTGAACTACAGAAACGCGGCATTTACCGGACGGAATATGAAGGAAAGACACTAAGGGAGAATATGTTTGGAAAAGGGCGAACCCATCTGCCTCGCAATCATCCAGCGAGAAATCTGGGCAGCTTGCAGTCGAATTAAAGAGGGGAGTGCCCCCTCTTTTACTGATAAATGAAATTGCACACGTGGAGGAGGTCAGAATTGAGTACAATTACGTTGTATACATGGATTGGGTTTGCCATATTTTTAGTTGTCATGTTCGTCCTTGGTTTTGTAAGTGCCAGAAAAACGAGAAGTGTCAGCGACTTTGCAACTGGTGGGGGAGGATTGGGACCGTACGTACTTGGTCTATCTTTTGCCGCAACTTATTTAAGTGCTGCTACTTTTCTTGGGTATCCAGGCTGGACCCATGATTGGGGATTGTCCACCCTTTGGCTGTTTCTGGCAATGATTGGCGGTGGGCCGATAGGGGTGATGATGGTCGCCAAAAAGGTGAGGAAACTGAATACGAAGCAAAAGTCACTCTCCCTTCCGGACTGGCTCGGTGATTTTTATAATAGTGATATTTTAAGAGTGGGAACAGGGCTGATTCTACTTTTCAACATTTTTTATATAGCCGGTCAGTTTGTGGCAGGTGCGCGGATTTTTGAACATCTTCTAGGAATGTCCTACACAAGTGGGTTGATATTCATTACAGCTATTGTTGTTCTTTATGTGTTTGTAGGTGGTGCCTTTGCCGATATCTACACAGATGCCGTCCAGGCAGTCATGATGGCGATTGCTGGTCTTGCTATATTTATTTCCGGTATTGTAATTTTCTGGGATGGGGGCATTACGGCAACATTTACCAGCATTGCGGGTAGTCTCAGTGCTCAGGATTGGAATTTAGTGAAGGTATTTAATCCTAGTTCGGCTCATTTTTATTCTGTAGGTGCGGTATCCGGTGCCATCATTATTCAGTGGGCCTTTGCCTCCGCGCCGCATTTGTTCAACAAAGTGCTTGGTCTGAAAAGTGAAAAGGATCTTGGAAAAATGATTGCTACCTATGTTATAACGGCTGCTTTCTGCTTACTTGTTCTTTTTGGGGGATTATATAGCAGAGTGGCACTTGGCGGTAATGTGGTGGAAGCTGACCTGGCATTAATGGAATATGCAGTTTGGGCTTTCCCCGCGATTATTGTAGCGGTTTTCGGCGTGGTGATTCTTGCTGCGGCTATGTCGACAACAGATGGAATATTCGTTTCCATTTCTACCGTATTTGCCAATGATATTTTCCTGAAATTCCTCGTCAAAAGGGGAATTATCAACATCAGTGATGAAAAGGCACAGAAAATTGCCCTGCAAATCAGCCGTCTGGCAGTTCCTTTGGTGGGCTTGGCTGCATTTTTAATTGTACTACAGCCCCCTGTTTATATGGGCGATGTCATGTGGATTGGGATTTCCGGTGTAGCTGCGGGAACGATGGGACCCATTTTATATGCTATCTATAGTAAGAAAAAAGCACCTGCTAGAGCGGCAGAACTGTCGATGATTGTCGGTTTGCTTTCCTATCTCATCATCTACTTTAGTGGCATTGTTCCAAGTACGATGTCGGCGGGAGCGCTGGCTACCTTTATTGGTATTGCAACGATAGTGATTCTGGCACGAGTACTGAAAAAAACTCATGTAACGGAAAGTAGAAAAGTAGAAAACATTCGTACACAGGCAAATTAGGGAAAGGATGATTTGGATGTTTGTTAATTCAATGCTTTCTATATGGCTGTATGGCGTTATCGTTAGTTTCATTATCACTGGTTTCTCACTTTGGAAATGGTATTTCGGAAAGTAGGGGGGCGAAGAAACGCGACGGACTGTACTAGGTACCATCAAAGAACGAAAGAGAATGGAGGGGGTTCACGATGACAAATACAAAACTTGAAACATTGAAGAATTATATAGGTGGGGAGTGGGTTGAAGTAAATTCGGAAAGCACAGAGGAAGTTGTCAACCCGGCAACCGGGGAATTACTTGCCCGTGTTCCGATCTCCTCGAAGGAAGATGTGGATCAGGCTGTGAGAGTAGCTACCGAAGCCTTTCACGAATGGAAAGAAGTTCCTGTTCCGAAACGGGCGCGTATTTTATTTAAGTATCAGCAATTGCTTGTTGACCACTGGGATGAGCTGGCGGAAATCGTAACAATTGAAAACGGAAAAAGTTTTAAAGAAGCAAAGGGAGAGGTACAGCGAGGAATTGAAAACGTTGAATTTGCCGCAGGAGCACCTTCCTTGATGATGGGAGAACAACTTCCGTCCATTGCAGAGGGGCTGGAATCAGGCGTTTATCGCTATCCAATTGGCGTCATTGGCGGAATTACCCCATTTAATTTTCCAATGATGGTCCCGGCTTGGATGTTTCCAATGGCCATTGTCACTGGTAATACATTTATCTTGAAACCATCGGAGCGCACGCCTTTATTGGCCAATCGATTAGCTGAATTTCTGGAGAAAGCAGGACTGCCAAAAGGGGTATTCAATATTGTACACGGGGCACATGATGTGGTAAATGGTTTATTGGATCATGAGAATGTTGCGGCTATCTCCTTTGTCGGTTCCCAGCCAGTTGCCGAATATGTTTATAAACGAGGAACAGACAATCTGAAGCGTGTGCAGGCACTTGCTGGGGCAAAAAATCACTCGATTGTACTGAAAGATGCGAATATGGAAAATGCAGTAACCCAAATTCTGAATGCTGCATTTGGTTCGGCAGGTGAACGTTGCATGGCCGCCTCGGTCGTTGCTGTGGAGGAAACGGTCGCGGATGAATTCATATTTTTGCTACATCAAAAAGCCGATGAAGTCAAAATCGGCAATGGTTTGGATGAAGGGGTCTTTCTCGGCCCCGTCATCCGTGAGAGCCATAAGGAGTGGACCCTTCAATATATTGAAACCGGGGAAAAAGAAGGCGCCAAGCTGGTACGCGATGGACGGAAAGATGAAAATGCCAAAGGGGAAGGCTATTTTGTCGGACCGACGATCTTTGATCATGTGAGCAGTAACATGAAAATTTGGCAGGATGAAATTTTTGCCCCTATTTTATCAATTGTTAGGGTGGAAGACCTGGATGGGGCGATTGCATTAACAAATAAATCTCCTTTCGCAAATGGTGCATGTATATTTACCAATGATGGCGGCAAAGTCCGGCAATTCCGTGAAACCATTGATGCCGGTATGCTTGGTGTGAATATTGGTGTACCGGCACCAATGGCTTTCTTTCCATTTTCCGGCTGGAAGGATTCCTTTTACGGTGATTTACATGCTAACGGGAAAGACGGCCTAAATTTCTATACACGTAAAAAAGTTATCACTACTCGATGGGTATAAGCAGTACAGAAGTTTTACCGGCTTTAGAGAAATATACAGCAAAAGATTAGGGGGAAGATAGCATGAAGATTGTTGGGTTATCCGGTTCAAGGGTTGGTTCGAAAACAAGAACAGCCATGGAGTATACTATTAAAGCAGCCGCTGAAAAATATCCCTATGCGCAAACGACATTAATTGATTTAGCGGACTATGATGTTCAGTTTAGTGATGGGCGTCACTACAAGGAATATCAGGGCGATACAAAATATGTAGCGCAAATAATTATGGAAGCGGATGCTTTAATTATTGGAACACCTATTTTTCAGGCGTCCATACCAGCTACATTGAAGAATATATTTGATTTACTTCCAGCAAACGCATTGCAAGGTAAAGTAGTCAGCATGCTTGTGACAGCAGGTTCATCAAAGCATTACTTAATTGTGGAACAGCAATTAAAACCAATCCTCAGTTACATGAAGGCACAAGTGGTTCAGACATATGTATTTATCGAAGGGAAGGATTTTGATCGAAAGGAAATAACAAATGAGGATGTGCTCTTCCGGATTGATCGCTTGGTTGAAGATACAATAGTTTTAATGGAAACATATACGAAAGTTTGTGAAAAGAAAGAAGCAGTCTATGACTTTTAGTATATAGTACAGATGAGTGGGTGTGCTATTCCACGGTTGTCTAAAAACAACAAAGTTCACGAAAACAGCTATGTTGGGAAAGGGGTCGATAAGGATTGCGTGTACAATAAAATTATGAATACGAATAGCTGACTGCACCTAGACAAACACAAATATGGTTTTCCTTTTCAACGTGACTATGGCGCGATGTGAATTTTAATGAAGGACTATAACAATAATGTTTACTTCAGAGAATGATTTAGAAATTTCCCGCGTAGATGGTGCCTTCGCGGGAAAGTATTTTGTATATAAGGACTGCAAACAAGCATTTCCAGCCATTGATTCTTTCTTTTTAAAAGTTTGTTCACTATTAGTCATTCTGCTATACTATCATTAGAAATGCCTCTTTGTAAGTCTTCACATACCTTGAACTACCCACCACTTATCAACCTTACGGTCTGATTGAAGTGGGGGATTCCTAAGAACACCAACCTATTGGTTAGTTATGGATTAGGCTATCCCCGCAGTTCCTGCGGTTAATCGTAAGACTTCATTACGAAGATTTTTACTTGCGTTAACATCTCGGTCATGATGGGTATGGCATTCGGGACAATCCCACTCACGCAGTGCGAGATTCTTAACGTCTTTGTTGCGATATCCACAGTTCGAACATAGCTGACTGCTGGGAAATGTTTTGGACACCGTGACCACTTTCTTGCCATACCATTTCGCTTTGTATTCAAGCATGGTCCGAAATTGTGACCAGCTTACCTCGCTAATGGATTTGGCTAGTTTAGCGTTTTTCAGCATGTTGGCCACTTGCAAGTCTTCTAGACCAATCACATCGTGGTTTTTGATGATGTTGGTTGAAATTTTATGCAAGTAGTCTTTGCGTGCGTTCGCGATTTTTTCATGTAATCGGGCAACCTTGATACGTTGCTTGTTCCAGTTGGAAGAACCCACTTTTCTTCTGGAAAGAATCTGTTGAGCTTTGGCCAATTTTTCTTCCAATGCACGAAAGAATTTGGGGTTCTTGTAGACTGTATGGTCGGAAAGGGTGGCAAAATCTTTTAATCCAACGTCAATTCCGACGGTTGATTCCGTTTTTGGCAATTCTTCTATTTCTGTTTCAGCGAGAATGGATACAAAATATTTGCCTGTTGGATGACGTCTGATGGTAGCGTTTAAGATGCGGCCTTCGACTTCACGGCTTTTTGCAAACGTGACGAGTCCAAGTTTGGGTAGCTTAATTTTATTTCCGGAAACAGTAATATTATCGTTTGTATATTTTGTTTTATAGGTTTGGATGTTATGATTTTTGCATTTAAATCGTGGTGCTTTGTTTTGTTTCTTGAAGAATCGGCTATAGGCGTCGGCAAGGTTCTTTAATGATGATTGGATGGCGATACTGTCCACTTCTTTTAACCAGACAAACGTTTCTTTTAGTTGAGGCAGTTGGGATGAGCAGGTTGTGTAGGTTAAACCTTTTCCCGTTTCGTTGTATGTATTGTTCCACTTGGAGAGGAAATGGTTGTATACAAAACGTGCGCACCCAATGGTTTTATTGATTAATATGGCTTGTTCTTTGGTTGGGTAGAGACGAAAGTTGAAGGATTTGTGGACCAATAGTTTATTCACCCCCTATAGTGTCTACTATTATATCATTTTATTCTAAGGTAGGCAAACATTTGTTCCTTATTTTGTAATAAGGTGAATGGGGTGTTTTGAAAGACACCTGTGATCCAATCGGTCGGACAATTGAGATGGCTAAAGCCATCCCTTGTCCGAAGGCGATTCATCCCCCACCTACTCACTGGGGTTCCCCCCTTCACATTTCTTGAGGTGGGGGTCTTCTCGCCTAAACAAGATAAAGGATGTGTTGAAATGCCACTAAATACAGTCGTTTGTGAACAATCCTCAAATTACTTTGCACGGAAGACCGTAATGGAAGACCCCACTGACTATCAGAAGGTACCTAAGAGAGAATCAGGAAAAATTTTAAAACGGGTATCACTTGAGCGATTAATGGATTTAAAGGTTGATTATGCTTTTAAGCAGCTTTTTGGAAATGAGAAGAACAAAAATATCACCATTGTATTTTTAAACGCTTTACTTCAGAAAACCGGCCGGAATCAAATTAAAGATATTTCATTCTTGAATATAGAATCGGGCGGTGAACATGCGGAGGATAAACAGTCGAGGCCAGATTTACTGGTCATTACGAATGCCGGCGAACGGATTAATGTGGAAATACAATTCACCAATCAATATGATATGGTAAAACGCTCGATATACTATTGGTCAGGGGCATACCGGGGGCCATTTAAAAAGAAGATGACGTATAGTGAGCTGAGACCGGTTATTGCGATTAATATCCTCAATTTTAATTTGTTTCACCAAACAGATCACTTTCATACAACCTATCATTTGTATGAAGATGAGGAAGAATTCATGTTGTCAGATGTGATGGAATTACACTTCGTCGAAATGCCCAAGTTAATAAAGGATTGGAAAGACGATAAATTGGATCCATGGAATGATGTGTTGGCCAGGTGGCTGATGCTGCTTGGTATGGTCGATCATAGAAAAGATGAGGTTTATGGTAAAATTTACCAAGAGCTGGAGGAGATAGCCATGAAGGATGAGTCATTGCGCAGTGCTTTCCAAAGCTGGGAAGAATTAAGTATGACGCAAGAACAATATTTGGCTTATGAATCTCGTTTAAAACGAATAATAGATGAGGAAGCTGCCCAGCGAGAGGCAGAACTTCGAATACAAGCAGCGGAAAAAGAAGGCCTGGAAAAAGGGAGAAAGGAAGGTAAAAAAGAAGGCAAAAAGGAAGGCAAAAAAGAAGGTATAAAGCAGGGTATAGAGCAAGGTATGGAGCAGGGGATAGAAAAGGGAGAGGAAAATGCCAAAGAAGCCATTGCCAGTAAGCTTATAGCAGCAGGCATGGAAGTGAGACTGATTGCAGAAACAACGGGATTTCCAGAAGAAAGAATCATTAAAATGCTTTGTGAAACGCAGGAGTAGTTTGTGTTCCATTCAGGCATCTTCTGAGCACTCATGAGTTTTTAGTTGGTGTCGGAAATATTCATTGCATTACACAGCAGCACCCAAAACATGAAATGGCAGGTTCGAAAAAGTGGTACATCACATCTTACTTATGTACCACTTTTTAACTCAATGTTCAGCTTACGAAGGTGATTATTAGTTGGACAGCCTAGGTTCGCCCAACAGGCAAGCTGAACCAGAAAACATTATCAAACGCATCAGTAGTCAGTCCAATTCTGCCGTTGTGCTGTTCGATAATTTCTTTGGCGATCGCCAGTCCAAGGCCGCCGCCTGTTTTATGGCTTCTTGCGGCATCGCCCCGATAAAAGCGTTCGAATATCCGGTCCTGGTCCTGGTCCTGTTCCGGAATTCGTTCGCCTGGTCCACTGACGGATACATGATAATAGCCATTTACCCACGTACCTTTTAAGCTGATGGTGCCTTCACCCTGGTAATAATAAATGGCATTTTCGATTAGGTTGCTAATGACTTGCCGAATGCCATCACGATGGATAGACATGTTGCAAGATTCCACCTCCACACGGATGTTCAGTTGTTCTTGTTCGAGTTTCCACTGAAACATCACTGCACACTGTTCGATTACTTCTGCCATATCAGCTTCATTGTATTCCGTGTACACCCGAGAGGACATATCGCCCCATTCCTTCAGCAGTTCAATTTGTTCGGTCATATCCGTCAGGTGTCTGGCTTCTTTGTGTAAGGCATCATACAATGCTTGGTTTCCTTCCATATCCCCGTCACGTAACGCTTTAAGATAACCGTTCAGGTTGGTCAGTGGCGTCCGCAGCTCGTGTGATAAATCGGCGATCATTTTTTGGCGGTTTTCATCACCGGCCTTCAGCTGCCGAACAAGTCCATTGAAGTGGGTGACAAGTTCACCAACTTCTCCCTGGGCTGTTTCTTCTGCAGGAGATGGATATTTTCCCTTTTTTAGCTGTTTCGTCGCATCAATCAGGTCCTTAATCGGTGTTATAAGTTTTTTCGTCAAATAATAATGAAGGAGGCTGCCCGATAAGAAGATAGTTATGGCAAAAATAAGCAGATACTGGAACAGCGTTGTATTAAAACGCTTCTGCTGCAGGCCCTCTAAACTCCCCATCGAATCAACCAAAAAGCACGCTGTTTGATAGATTGCCAGGCCGCTAAGCAGGATAGCTATAGCGATCATGATAATGTTAAGGGCAGACAGGCGCCACAGGAATCCTTTTGGGAGCAGAGACAGAAGACGTTTAAACACTTGCAAATTTATACCCCATTCCTCGGATGGTCAGAATGCGTTCCGGGCTGGAAGGTTTGGTCTCGATTTTTTCCCGGAGTTTTTTGATATGTGCATCAATCGTCCGGTCGAGCACCGTATCTTCAGCGTACGGATATAGTTGTTCGATTAGTTGCTCGCGGCTGTGCACAACATCTGGGTGCTGCATGAAGAAGTAGAGAAGGCTGAATTCATGTCTGGTCAGCCGGACCTGCTCGTTATAAAGCAGGACTTCCCCTTTTCTTGGTTTGATGCATAATCCATTGTGAACAATTTTTTGGCAGTATTGGCCTGTCCGCCGGAGGACCGCTTCAACATGGGCGATCAGTTCATCAGGCTCAAACGGTTTTGTAAGGTAATCGTCGGCCCCCATTTTGAGGCCGGCAATCTTATCATGAACCTGTGCTTTTGCTGACAGCATAATAATGGATGTTTCATTTGGTTCTTGTGTTTTTACCCATTCACAGAATTCCTCGCCACTCATTTTCGGCAGCATCAAGTCAAGAATGATTAAACACGGGTTATGCTGCATGTACATATTTTGAGCTTCTTCCCCGTCGGAAGCTTCCACGACTTCATAATCATGCTTTTCCAGATGCATCTGTATTAAAGAGCGGATCATCTCATCGTCTTCCACTACTAGAATGGTCTGTTTCATCATTTTGAACACCTCTGTCCCATTTTAAAGCAACGTGTTCATTATTTCATCTTTTCAAATTCCTGCACCATTCGTTCATAGTTCATGGCTCCCAGTGCCTTGTACTGAATGCGGCCCTCAGAGTCAATCATGTATGAACTAGGAATAGGCTGAATCTGATAGGTCGTTCCAGCATTATTATTTTCGTCCATCAGTATCGGAAATGTTAAATCAAACTCATCGACAAAATTCGGAACGTCACTTCGGCTGCTTTCTGAAGAGGTCAGATTCACAGCCAGAATCTCCACATCCTTATTTTCGTAAAACTTTTGCATGTCCGGCATTTCTGCACGGCAAGGGGGACACCATGTTGCCCAAAAGTTCAACATGACCCGCTGGCCACGATAGTCGGACAACGCAACTTGCTTTCCATCCAGCGTTTCCAATTCAAAGTCTGGTGCCTTTTTTCCGACTTGAAGTCCAAAGCTATTCGCGTTGCCGTTTTCTTCAGCGGAATTGCTGCCGCTTGTGTTTTCTTCAACAGTGAAATCAGTATCGTTAGCCATGTCTGTATCATCGGTACTGCTTACTAAATCGTAGACGGCCCACACGAACATACCAGTCAATACGACAATAATGATAGTTTTTTTCATTTTAGTACCCTCCAGTTCAGCCTAAATTTGCCAGCCAGGTATCCTGGACAAGCTTTAGCAGCAGATTGGAAATGCGTGTCATCTGTCCTGTGAACAGCAGAACCCCCATTAAAATCATAATGGCACCGCCTGCTTTCATGATTTTCTGGCTCTGCCGGACAATCCACCGTGTGGAACCAAGGAAAAATGTCAGGATGAGAAAAGGCAAGGCAAAACCAATCACATACATCACTGTATAAATAGCTCCTTGTCCAGGATTACTTGCTGCAATCACCAGAATTGAGGCAAAGATTGGACCAATGCACGGTGTCCAGCCGGCAGCAAATCCAATACCGATAAAGATCGTACCCAGGTAGCCAACAGGTTTTTTCGTAAATTGATAGCGTTTTTCTTTCATAAACGAGCCAATTTGGAGCCAGCCGGCAATGAACAGACCCATGATAATAATGAAGATGCCTGCCAGACGCTGTAGAAACAGGCCGGAACTTCCTGTAAGCAATCCCTGAATCCATTGCCCAAGAAACGATACACCGACACCGAGGCTGATGAAGACAAGTGAGACCCCGAATAGGAAGAATACCGAATGTAGAAGTAATTTGCTCCGGATCCTAACATCTTTGTTATTTTCCAATTCCTTTACACTCATGCCTGTGATATACGACAGATACGCCGGAAAAATCGGCAGTGTACACGGGGACAGAAATGAGAGGATTCCGGCCCCCAGCGCAAGCCAAATGGTTACATCTGAAGCTGCAGACATTATGTCACCTTCCTTCTGTTATAGATAAACACACTGATGCTGGTGATCAATAGTAAAGACAAAAACCACGCCGCCATCATATAGCCGAATAAGGATGTATAGGGCAGGATGAATGATAGAATCAATTGCCCCAGGCTCCATCCCGCAAACAGGATGCAGGTCATGGTGACAGGCGGCAGTTTTTCCTGAAACAATATGAATACAACCATTAAAAGAAGCAGCAGTCCCGCTTGTCCCAGCGCTATTGCATTATTACGCCAGACAAAGTCCAAGAATTCATAGGTGAATGCCGCCCCCAGAAAAATAGGCAGAAAGGCTGCCAAAAATTCTCTTATCTGTAAAGTTTGGCGCTTAATCCGGTGTGCGATAGTCACCACCGTTAGTAAAACTGCTGTATAAAAGGCTGGCGATGCACTCGGGTAAGCTAGAACAGCCAGCGGATCACTGATAAATAAGGGCAGATTCATCATGACTTTTCCCGCCCATACAAACAGAATAAAATTGATGAGCATGGATGTGACTGCTTCCAGTCCCTTCTTTTTAGCTTCTACAGAAGGGCCGGTTATGTAGTAGAATATAAAGCCTCCAGATAAACTGATCACGATAAAAAATACGTTTTCCAATACCCATGCATTCATTGTACTGCCTCCATCCATTCTATTATAAAACAGTAATGTGAAAGTTTGGTGAAAACAATTGATTTTTTTGTGACGTTAGAAAGTATAAATTATGGATGACCTTATAACAAGAACTTCGGCACTCGCTATAGGACGAGGCGAACGCCGAGTTTTTCTAATGTCACACCTGTATGGCAACTACTGTGATTGTTACATATTGTTAATCTTTTGTTTATCTTCAAGATGTAGCATAAGATTGTTATGAGAAATTACGATTGAATTCCGGAAGAAGGTGAAACAACGATGACAGCATTATTGGCCGTTGACGATGATGAGCGTGTATTGAATTTAATTGAAATTTATATGCAGCGCGAAGGCTTTACTGTCTACAAGGCAGCAGATGGCACGGAAGCACTGAGTATACTGGAGACGAAACCAGTAGACTTAGCGATTGTAGATGTGATGATGCCGGGAATGGATGGCATTGATGTCATGAAAGAGATGAAGGAGAACTACGAATTGCCGGTTATTTTGCTGACGGCGAAAGGAGAATTATCCGATAAGGAAGAAGGATTTCGGTCTGGTACTGATGATTATGTTGTGAAGCCTTTTGAGCCGAAAGAGCTTTTATTCCGTGTGCGGGCAATTTTAAGACGATATGATAAGCCAAGCGATACGGTGATCAGGATCGGGGATGTGATTATTGACCGGCGGAGCTATGAAGTCCAGATTGGCAGCCGCACCATGCTGCTTCCGCTAAAGGAATTTGAGCTGCTGGCGATGCTGGCGTCAAATCCGAACCAGGTATTCACACGTGATCAGCTGATTGAGTCGATTTGGGGATTGGATTTCGAAGGGGATGACCGGACTGTTAATGTTCATATTAAACGGATCCGGGAACGCGTGGCCCATCTTACGGACGCAATTGCGATTAAGACGGTCCGAGGAGTTGGCTACAGATTAGAGGTCTTGCAGGAATGAAAACATTATATTCCAAGTTTGTCCTTATTACGGTTGTCATTATGGTGTTTAGTACGGTAGTCGGATTCTTGTTTGCGAATACGTATTACCACCAGAAAGTGAAGGAAGAGAACGATTACAAAAATATGGAAATTGCCAAAGAGGTGGCTGCTTTTGCGGAAACGCAGGAGGACCCGGTTGCGTACATGGAGCAAACAGCCGACACCGGGTATCAGCTTTATGTCATTAGTGAGTCTGGTTCTGAACAGTTTTACGGCGGGGAATTTCGCGATAAAACGATCGCATCCAATGTGATTAAACAGGTTCTTGATGGCGATGTGTATCATGGCATGAGGGAATTTCCGCGGGAGACATTTGTGACTGGCTTTTTTGCAAATGAACTATCGAACACGGTTGGTGTTCCTTTTGAAAATGACGGCGAACAATATGCATTATTTATGCGCCCGAATATTAAGCTGTTGTTCAGTGAGGTGCACACGTTGCTTGGCTGGATGATAGCAGTCATGGTTGTCCTTAGCATTATTAGTGTTCTCATCGGCGCACGAATGCTCGTCAACCCTATTAAAGAATTGTCCGAAGCAACGGGAAAGGTAGGGGATGAACATTTTGATGTCACCCTGTCCATTAACCGGGAGGATGAGATAGGGAAGCTTGCCGACCGTTTTAATGAAATGACGCATCGGCTCGGTGAACTTGATATGATGCGAAAATCATTTATTTCGAATGTTTCCCACGACATTCAATCCCCGCTCTTGAATATTCAAGGGTATGCGCGGCTGCTGGAGAGCAATGAGCTGACAAATGAGGAAAAAGCCCATTATACCGGGATCATCCAGGATGAGACGCGTCGTCTGTCCTCATTGACCAATCAGCTGCTCGTGTTGAGTTCCCTTGACCGGGAAAATCATATATACAGGAAAGAGCCGGTTCATGTGGCAGAACAACTGAAAGAAATTGTTCAAAAATACCGCTGGCTATTGGATGATAAAGGGCTGACGGTCAGCTATTCGTTAGATGATGCAAAAGTTTATGGAAATGCATCGATGCTTTATACAGTTTGGGAGAACTTATTTACGAACGCGATAAAATATAACCGGACGGCTGGCACAATTGACTTAACGGTGCAGCATACGGGAGAGAAAGTAGCTGTTGCTGTTCATGATACCGGAATTGGCCTGACAGCAGAAGAGCGTGAACACATATTTGACCGATTTTACCGGGCGGATCAGGCACGGACACGCACAACAGAAGGGACGGGACTTGGTTTGTCAATTGTGCAGCAGGTGATTACGATGCATGATGGTAATATTGCCGTTGAAAGCCGGCCAGGCGAAGGAACCATATTCACCGTGACACTGCCGGCATTGTAAACTTATTGTTCATCCTCTGTTCACTTTTCAGGTTTAACTTGGGATTTGGTGAGTATATTTAAGCAGGAGGGTTCAACATGAGTCATATTTTTCGGTGGATTGCCAGTAAAAAAGGAATGACGATTACATTAACGGTCTGGTTGGCTATCGTACTGGTGCTAAGTTTCACTGCATCAAGTGCCAAAGACTTTGCTGCTAATTCCAGTGGTGCAGGTCTTCCGGACGATGCACCGTCAGTGATTGCCGATAAGGAACTTGAAGAACAATTTGAAAATAGTGATGTTATGCCTGCCATCCTTGTGTTTCATCAGGAGTCGGGCTTTGATGAAGAGTCCTTGTCGGCGGTAGGTTCGAGTGTCGAGTCTTTGCATGACTTGCCGGCGGAAGTGACAGATGGAATGAAGGCCGTGCTGCCGTTTAATCAAATGGATACGAAGGCGCAAAAGTCGTTTCTTTCCGATGATGAAACCACACTTGTATTTCCGGTTCATCTGAAAGAAGGACTGGAAATGGATACGGTTAATGATATGGTAGTTGATATGGAAGAGGCGATGCAGGAGAGTCTTCCGGAAACGATCGATGTCGCCGTGACAGGACCAGCAGGGATTGCTTCTGATGCCCTTGAATTGTTTTCCAACGGGGATATGGTTTTACTATTTTCAACAATTGGTCTGATTCTCGTATTGCTGGTTGTCATTTACCGTTCACCGCTGCTGGCACTGATTCCGCTTCTGGCTTCCGGTATTGTTTATGAAGTGGTCAACCGGACAATCGGGATCGCTGGGGAGAATAATTGGTTTTCCATTGATAGCCAATCATTGTCGATTATGATGATTCTTTTGTTTGCGGCAATTACGGACTATTCACTTTTTATATTTTCTCGATTCCGGGAAGAACTTTGGGAAGTGGAGAGTAAATATGAAGCAATGCAGCGGGCCATGAGCCAGGTGGGCAGACCCATCTTCTTCAGTGGGGGAACGGTGCTGGTGGCGGTACTGACGCTTGCAGCCGCGGTTTTTGAGCCATATCGGCATTTTGCACCAGTTTTCTCGGTAGCTATGGTCATTATTTTGCTGGCGGGTCTGACACTTGTCCCTGCCCTGTTTACATTATTCGGCAGAAGAGCGTTCTGGCCGTCCATCCCGCGCGCAGGAGAAGAAACGAAAGTAAAAACAAATACAATCTGGAACCGGATCAGTCAGGAAGTCACGAAAAAACCACTTGTTACGGGTGGAAGTGTGCTCGTGGTGCTGCTGGTTCTATCAGCTAATGCGGCCCAGATTGGTTACTCCTATAATCTGCTTCAGTCATTTCCGGAAGACATGACGTCACGGGAAGGCTTTGAGCTGATTGAGTCGAAATATAATCCAGGTGAAGTGGCACCAACAACCGTTCTGGTTACGTCAGAAAACACAATTGAGAAAGATAATGTGGATAAACTGGGATCTAAGCTGAAGGACGAGAAACTGGTCCATGCCGTTCGTGTTAATGAGCATAATTTCTTGTCCAGTGACGAGCAGGCAGCTCAATTGGAGCTGACCTTTTCCAAAAATCCGTATACGCATGAAGCATTTGACGCGATGCAGAATTTGCGGAAAGATAAAGAAACCCTACTGGAGGAAAGTGGGTTTGACACAGACAACAGTCAGCTATATTTTGCAGGAGAAACGGCTGTAAACCTTGATACGCGCGAGTGGAGCAACCGGGACACAGCGGTTGTCGTAACGCTGGTAGTCGTGCTTATTACCATTATGCTCGGTTTTCAGGCACGGTCGGTAATTGCACCAATCTATATGATGGTGACCATCCTGTTGTCCTATGGGGCGGCGCTAGGATTTTCTGATTTTATATTCCAGAATGTGTTCGGCTATGCTCAAATGAGCTATCGCATTCCACTCTATGCATTTGTCTTTCTAGTTGCACTTGGTGTTGATTACAATATTATGCTGGTGTCACGGATACAGGAAGCACATCGGACCCATCCTTTGAAGACGGCTGTCCAGCAGGGGATTGCAAAAACGGGTGGTGTTATCTCATCCGCGGGCTTGATTCTTGCCGCAACGTTTGCAGTACTGACGACACAGCCTATTATGGAACTGTTTATGTTCGGATTTGTTGTGGCAGTCGGTGTCCTGATTGATACATTCCTCGTCCGGACCGTTTTGACGCCGGCCATTATTATGAAACTCGGAAAATGGAGCTTCTGGCCAGCCCGGTTTAAATAGTCTTCTAAAAAGTTCCCGATTAAGCTGCGTAAAGCAAATCGGGAACTTTTTTTATTAAAACTTGATGAATCCGCTTTCATATGTCGGATAGGGTATGAATTTGTAGTATTTTGAAGGAATCTTGCGATATAAAGTTTATGAACTTTATACAATAAAAAATGTATGGATTTTTAAAAGTTTATGAACTGAAATGCTAGTTTTGTTTGTACGCCTATTTCTTTATACTTGAGAAAGCGATTGAGACGAAAGAACTTATGGAGGTGTCGGGCATTGTTAGAGTTTAATAATGTGACAAAACGGTATGCTGACGGAACACCCGCCGTCAAGAACCTTGATTTGAAAATAGAAAAGGGTGAATTTGTTTGTTTTATCGGTCCAAGTGGCTGCGGGAAAACAACAACAATGAAAATGGTGAACCGGCTGATTGATATAACGGACGGCGATATACGATTTGATGATAAAAGCATTAAAGATCAGAATCCGGTTGAACTTCGCCGTTCCATCGGTTATGTCATTCAGCAAATTGGGCTGATGCCGCATATGACAATTAAGGAAAATATCGTATTGGTTGGCACATTACTGAAATGGCCAAAAGAAAAGAAAGAACAGCGAGCTCGCGAATTGCTGAAATTGGTTGATATGCCAGAAGAATATCTTGATAAATATCCGCACGAGTTAAGTGGTGGCCAGCAGCAGCGGATTGGCGTGCTTCGTGCACTTGCATCAAATCCGCCTTTGATTCTGATGGATGAACCGTTTGGGGCGCTTGACCCAATTACAAGAGACTCCCTGCAGGAAGAGTTCAAAAAGCTGCAGAAGGAATTGGATAAAACAATTGTGTTCGTCACTCATGACATGGATGAAGCGCTGAAACTGGCTGACCGGGTTGTTATCATGCGCGATGGTGAAGTTGTTCAGGCAGATACGCCGGACGAAATACTGCGGAATCCGGCAAACGAATTCGTTGAGGAGTTTCTTGGTAAAGACCGGCTCATTCAAGGCCGTCCCGATGTAACAACGGTTGGACAGATCATGGGAGGCTGCCCAGTTACTGTGAAAACTGGCACAACGTTGAAAGAAGCGATATCTACGATGAAGGACAAGCACGTTGATTCCCTTCTGGTTGTTAATTCTGACCATACACTGAAAGGTTTTATAGATATCGAGTCTATTAATCTGAATTACAAAAAAGCGAATCATGTTGAGGAAGTAATGGAAGCAGATATTTTCTCTGTGGATGAGGGAAGTTTGCTGCGTGATACAGTTCATAAAATTCTTCGCCGTGGCATTAAATATGTCCCTGTCGTCAATGAAGCTCACCAGCTGACAGGAATTGTCACCCGTGCAACACTGGCAAACCTTGTTTATGACACAATCTGGGGCGATGGCATGGAGCTTGACGAAGTGGCAGCCACAGCAGAATAGGAGGTGACGGACGATGATGGAATTTTTATCTACACATGGAAATGAACTGATGGTTAAAACATGGGAACATCTTTATATTTCGGTTGCGGCTATGGTACTTGGGGTAATTGTTGCTGTACCTCTTGGCATCATGCTTTCAAGGGTTCCAAAATTTGCCGACCGCTTTATTTCGTTCATTGGTATTTTACAAACAATCCCAAGCTTGGCAATTCTTGCATTCTTCATCCCCATTATGGGAGTTGGGAAAGCGCCAGCAATTATTGCCTTGTTTGTTTATTCACTGCTGCCGATTTTGCGTAACACCTATATTGGCATACGTGATGTTGATAAAGGGGTGATTGAAGCAGGAAAAGGCATGGGAATGAGCAACTGGCAAACGATTATAAAAATGGAATTGCCACTGTCTATTCCCGTTATCATGGCCGGCATTCGGCTGTCAACCGTCTATTTGATTGGCTGGGCGGCACTGGCAGCATTTATCGGTGGCGGCGGTCTTGGTGATTTTATTTTTGATGGGCTGAATCTGTACAAGCCATCATTAATCTTGGCAGGAACCATCCCAGCGACTATTTTGGCTGTGATTGCGGACCGTTCGTTTGCGATACTGGAAAGAAGTCTTACGTCTGATGGAATGAAGGACTCGCAGGAGGCAGCATAATAATGGAGGTGACAACTCGTGAAAAAAATAATGAAAAAAGCAATCCTCATATTCGTCGTGATGATAATGCTTTCCGGTTGTTCCTTGCCCGGGCTGGCAAGTACAGGAAAGGAAACAATTAAAATTAGTGCACTTGCCACATCAGAATCTGAAATCTTGGCGGAAATGCTATCTATTATGATTGAGCGAGAGACAGATGCGGATACTGATCTCGTAACACATCTCGGATCATCCATTGTCCAGCATCAGGGTATGCAGCGTGGTGACATTGATATATCAAGTACACGCTATACCGGGACAGATATATCCGGCGCACTCGGCATGGATCCAATTACAGATCCAGAGAAAGCATTGAAAATCGTAAAACGAGAATTCCAAGAACGTTTTGATCAAACATGGGCGCCGACATATGGCTTTGAAAACAGTTATTCGGTGGCCGTTAGGCAAGAATTTGCGAAAAAAAATAATATTGAAACTATATCCGACTTGAAACCTTATGCTGATGAACTGCGTTTTGGCGTTGATAATGCCTGGATAAATCGCGAAGGAGACGGCTATGAAGGATTCAAAGAAGCCTATTTCAGTTTTGGGGAAGTTTTTCCGATGAACGTTGGCTTGGTATATCAAGCAGCTGCTAGCGGTCATATGGATGTTGTACTTGCTTACTCTTCTGATGGAAGAATTAAGGAGTTCGATTTAAAAGTGCTGGAAGATACAAAACAATTCTTCCCACCTTACGATGCTTCTCCTGTTATAGCGAATGATATTCTGAAAAAATACCCCGAAATAAAATCTATTACAGAACGGCTTGCGGGTCAGATATCCACAGAAAAAATGCAGGAGCTAAATTATAAGGCAGATGTTAAGCTAACGAACCCACGAAAAGTTGCCAAACAGTTCTTGGAAAAGAATGACTACTTTGAGGATGCAGGAAAGGGGGGACAATAACATGGAAGCAATGCAGGAATTCATTCACTATGTCAGTCAAAACGGCTTCTATATTTGGACACAGTTTTATAGGCATTTTCTGATGGCGGCATACGGAGTGCTGTTTGCGGCTATCATTTCCATCCCCCTTGGTATTTTAATTGCCAAATACAGTAAGTTGAGCAGTTGGATGTTGGCGTTTGGAAGCATTATTCAAACGATTCCGGCACTAGGAGCGATGGCGGCTATCATGATTGTTATGGGGCTCGGTACGAATACTGCTATTGTAACGCTTATGCTTTACTCAATACTGCCTATTATGCAAAATACCTATGTCGGTATGAAGGATGTGGATAACACTGTCATTGAAGCGGGCTATGCCTCGGGAATGACTAAATTCCAGTTATTGCGAATGGTCGAACTTCCGCTGGCAGTCAGTGTTATTATGGCTGGCTTAAGAACGGCATTAGTCATTGGAATCGGTATTGCCGCGATTGGTGCATTCGTTGGTGCAGGTGGTCTTGGTGCCATCATTTTAACGGGTACGAATGCAACGGATGGAACACCAATCATTCTGGCAGGTGCAATTCCAACAGCACTGATGGCTATCATTGCTGATTTGATTATGGGCTGGATTGAGCGCAGGTTACAGCCGGCTAAATCCTAGAAGTGGTATAACCCGGCAGCACCTTGACCTGGTTATGCCCCCAGGTCTATAGGGATGCTGGCCGGCAATGGGAGTGATGTAGATGCACGGAAACGGGATAATAAAAGAGAAGAATATTCCCTGCACACTTTCGGACGGAGTCGTTCTTCGTTCAGACGTATATCGTCCTGATGATGGACAAAGGTATCCAGTGTTGATGCTGCGTCTTCCGTATGACAAGGAAACCCCGCGCTATTACGACGAGTATTTGGACGTCCCGCGGATGGTAGAAGCGGGATACGTGGTGATACTGCAGGATGTACGGGGCCGATTTGCTTCTGACGGCGACTTTTACCCTTTTATACATGAGGGTAAGGATGGCTATGAAGCAGTTGAATGGGCAGCTGAACTACCATTTTCCGATGGGAATGTTGGGTTGTTCGGCATGTCCTATCACGGATATACGCAATTGGCTGCCGCGGCGGAAAAACCACCATCTCTGAAGGCCATTGCGCCTGTCATGACAATGGCCGATCCATGGGGAGATATTCTTGGTGGGGAAAACAGCCCACATGCAACAGGTGAATTTGAAACATGGGTGTTGGGTTCCATTGTTGAGGACCAGCTGAAGCGGAAGGGGAATTTGGATGAAACCGATAAATTTCATCGTTATTTAGAAGAGCTGAGTAAATGGCTATATCACGCCCCCGCTGATGAATGGTATCCAATGAAAGATCTTGATCCAGATTCGTTTTTCTTCGATGTAATGAAAGGGACATTGCCTGACTGGTGGATGGAAAAGACAAAATTACATCGGGCATTACACTCTATTTCGGTGCCGGCGCTGTTTATGGGCGGATGGTTTGATGCTCTACTGAAGCCAACACTGGAAGCCTTTCATGCATATAACGGTCCAAATATGCTCTGGATTGGCCCATGGACACATGAAGAGATGACCGGTCGTGCCGGGGAAGTGTTTTTTGATCATGCTAAAAAGAAAATAGGTGTTGATGAAATTGCGGATCCGACAGATTTACACATCCGTTGGTTCAATCATTGGCTGAAAGGAAAGCCACTTTCTATTGAAAAAAACGTTCATCTATATATGATGGGACAGGAAATGTGGAATGCCTTTAATGAATGGCCAGAACCGGCCGCAATGATGGATTTATTTCTACACAGCAGTGGAAATTCACAAACTATTCACGGTGATGGAAAACTGAGTACAGAGTTAACTCCAAATGAAACAAAAAGTGCGATGAAATTGGATCCAAAAAATCCTGTTCCTGCATATGGCGGGAATGTATTGATAGCCGGGAATGAATCAGGAATGTTTGATGTGAGTCATATACAGGACAGGTCAGATGTGCTCGTTTATACTAGTGAACCTATCAGTGAAGACTGTAAGCTGTTTGGTACTGTTAAAGCTGTTATATGGGGGAGTTCGTCATCTGAATTGCTCGATGTATCTATTCGTATATCGGATGTAGATGAATTTGGCCGGGCGTATAATATCGTGGATACATTCCATCGGGAAAAAGTGGATGCCGGTACACAAGTCTGTCTGGAATTGGATATTGGAACAACAGCATATCTCGTCCGAAAAGGTCATTGTATACGGTTGGATATAGCTGCAAGCAATGCCCCGCATTACGATATCAATCTGAACAATGGGACGACCACCAAAACACATAGTGAAGGAAAAACCGATGCTGAGTATGTTCATCAGGGCGGTGAAATGAACTCAAAAATTATACTTCCACTTGCAGAGCTCTGATTATACAACGTAAACTTTATCAACATTCGCATTTAATATACGCCTGTTTTCGCTAAATTATTTGATATATAAAGTGACAGGCAGTTTCATTCTGGAAAAATGGTGTGATACGGGTGCAGTCAAAATGGTTGGAAAAGGGTGTTGAAAAAGGTGGCTGAAATGGTTAACAATACTGAACGAATTGATGATGTCAGAACGCAATTCATTGAGAAAATAACAGATAATATGAGTGCCTTTGGGGCTGCGACAAGTGTCGGCCGTGTTCTCGGAATTATTTACATGAACCGGGAGGCGATGACGCTGGATGAATTGTCAGCCGAAACCGGAATGAGCAAAACACGGATGAGCCAGGTTGTCCGGGAAATGATTGATATGAATATCGCGGAACGTGTTTTCAAGAAAGGTGTCCGGAAAGATCTGTACCAGGTGGAAGAAGATTATTACCAGACTTTCATCTCACTTTTTACATCCACTTGGCAAAAGGCCATCAACCGGAGTCGTCACTTTGAACAGCGCCTGAAGAAGAAACTTGATGAGCTTCAGCAGCAGCCGGACATAACGGAGGAAAATGAACAGGCCATCAATGAACTGTTGGCCGAGCTTCATGAATGGACAGAATACTATGATTGGATACGCCGTGTAACGCACTTTTTTGAGAGCGGTGAAATATTTGAGCATGTACCAAAACAACGGACAGGAGGAGATTCAAATGAGTAAAAAGGTAATTCTTTCAGCAGCATTGACGGGAGCAGGAGATACGACGTCTAAAAACCCGGATGTTCCGGTAACACCGAAAGAGATAGCAGATTCGGCCATTAAAGCAGCTAAAGCAGGGGCTACGATTGCCCACATTCATGCGCGTGATCCGAAGACAGGTCAGCTGAGCCATGATGTAAACCTGTTTCGTGAGACAGTGGAGCGAATCCGTGAAGCTGACACAGATGTGATTATTAATATCACTTCAGGCGGCGGCGGTGACTGGGTTCCGAGTGATGAAGATCCAACTAGAGGCGGCGAAGGAACGGATATGCAGACACCGGAAGAGCGTCATGAGCCGGTTGGCGAGCTTCTCCCGGAAATGTGCACGCTGGACTGCGGTAGTACCAACTTTGGCAATATGCTGTATGTCAGCCCGACAGACTGGCTCCGGAGACAAGCAAAACTTGTTCAGGAAAGCGGCGTTAAGCCGGAACTGGAATGTTTTGACACGGGCCATGTGCGTTTTGCGAATCAGCTCGTGAAAGAAGGATTAATTGATGGCGATCCGCTGTTTCAATTCTGCCTGGGTATTCCTTGGGGCGCAGCAGCTGATGCAGAGACTTTGGCTTACTTGAAGAGCCGTATCCCAGAAAACGGTCGTTGGGCAGCGTTCGGAATCGGCCGGATGCAAATGCCAATTGTTGCCGAATCCATATTGCAAGGCGGTAATATCCGTGTCGGCCTTGAGGACAACCTGTACTTGAAGAAAGGTCAACTGGCAACAAACGAACAGCTCGTAGACAAGGCTGCTGGCATTGTTGAAACACTTGGATCGGACATCATGACACCGGCAGAAGCACGGGAAGAACTAAATTTACTAAACCCATACAGAAAGGAAGACTAACATGACAGCAGCATCATCGATTACCCAAGTGACCGTTGTAGGGACAGGCGTTATCGGCAACGGTTGGATTACACGATTTTTAGCAAACGGCTTCCGAGTAGTAGCGTCGGACCCTGATCCAGAAGCGGAGGCACGCACACGTGACGCGGTAGAACGTGCGTGGCCATCTATGGAAAAAATGGGATTAGCAGAAGGGGCTTCCCAGGATAATCTTTCGTTTGAACCTGACTTGGAAAAGGCATTGGCTGAAGCCGACTTCATTCAAGAAAATGTTCCTGAGCGCGAGCAATTAAAGCGTGGTGTGATTGCGTCAATTGATAAGCACGCACCGCAAGAAGCAGTCATTGCTTCCAGTACATCTGGTATTTTACCTAGCACACTGCAGGCAGATTGTGCGTATCATCCGGAACGTGTGATTGTTGCGCATCCGTTTAACCCTGTTTACCTTATGCCACTTGTTGAGCTCGTTGGCGGAGAAAAAACGGATGACCATTTTGTGGAAAAGGCAAGACAATTTTACGAACAAATGGAAATGAAACCACTCGTGGTTCGTCAGGAAATTGAAGGCCATATTGCCGACCGGCTGATGGAAGCAATCTGGCGCGAATCGCTGCACATCGTGAACGATGGAGCGGCAACAACCGAAGAAATCGATGCGTCTATCGTTTATGGACCGGGGCTGCGCTGGGCACTGATGGGACCGTTCATGACCTTGCATATGGGCGGTGGGAAACAGGGTATGCGCCATCTCCTGGAACAATTTGGCCCAGCCCTAAAACTGCCATGGACGAAACTAGAAGCACCGGAACTAACCGATGAACTATCGGAGAAAGTCGTGACCGGCTGTGAAGCGCAGACTGGTGATGTAGAGATGGAAAAACTGGAAGAGCGCCGGGACGCGTTTTTAATTGAACTCCAACAGCTATTGGAGAAATACTGGCCAGGCGCCAATCTGTCAGGAAAGCTGTAGGATTCCCCGGGTGGTGAGCGAAAGGAGGAACTGGAATGAGTAACGCTAAAGTAATTATCCAGCATGAGGTGCCAGAAGAATGGATTGATTATAATGGACATATGAATGATGCGGAATATGTTCGTGCTTTCAGCTGGGGTGTTGATCAGTTCATGAAAATGATCGGCATTACAGACGAATTCCGGAATGAGCATAAGTATACCATTTATACAATGGAAAGCCATGTATGCTATCTTGACGAAATGAAACTCGGTGAACCATTTGAGGTCCATATGCAGATTATTGATTATGACGCCAAACGCGCCCATGTTTTCTATGAGCTATTCGGCGAAAATGGCAAACGAGCTGCAACGAGTGAACAGATGCTCATGGGTGTTGATCAGGAAAGCGGTCGGGCTGCACCATTTCCGGACGATGTGTTTGGAAAGGTTGAAGAACTTGCGGAAAGCCATTCCCCGGCAGAAAAACCAAAAGAAGCCGGCCGTGTGATCGGAATTAGACGAAAAAAATAACCAGCTAAAAGTTTCCCGACCGGGTCGCCGGCTTTCGGGAAACTTTTTAGTGTGGCGGCTTATCAGCAGTTTTGGCCGAAACTCGCGCGAAAACGAGAAAAGTCGCGCGACCCAGATCGAAACTCGCGCGAAAACGAGAAAAGTCGCGCGACCCAGGCCGAAACTCGCGCGAAAACAAGAAAAGTCGTGCGACCCAGGCCGAAACTCGCGCGAAAACAAGAAAAGTCGCGCGGCCCGGGCCAAAACTCGCGCGAAAACAAGAAAAGTCGTGCGACCCGGGTCAAAACTCGCGCGAAAACGAGAAAAGTCGCGCGACCCGGGTCGAAACTCGCGCGAAAACGAGAAAAGTCGCGCGACCCGGGCCAAAACTCGCGCAAACCCATTTTATCAGCGGTTCCACATGCCAGCAGCGTTTACAGGCAGCAATCCCCTGTTCAGCTCATTTCAGCAGCTGCATGCGCTGATTAAATAAAGTTGGATACGACAGATAGCCGAGCATGATACTGGTGACAACAGCAGTCGTCAATAGCAGGAACAACACAAGCAATTGGAACAAAACGGCCTGGACTGGATCGGCACCCGCAATAATCTGTCCGCTCATCATCCCCGGCAGCTGCACCAGTCCAATCGTTTTCTGGCTTTCAATAGTTGGAATGGTGCTTGCCTGGATGGAGGCAATTAACTGTGAATGGATTGCTTGTTTTGGCGTGCCGCCGAGAGATAGGATGAGTTCGGTTTCGTCCTGGTGTGTCTCGATTTCCGATGTAAACCGGTTTAGAAACAGGATGGCCAGCACCATTGAATTTCCTACAACCATTCCACTGATTGGGATGATGTACTGGGCGGTTGGGGGGGTAATATTCAAGCCGAGTAAAATGCCCTGGGTTAGCACTTCCACAAAAACGAACGTGACGACAAGTTTCCAAATAATGCCTTGAATAACTGCCCCCTTTTTTTGTGCATTATGGGTTGCAGCAGCAATCATCAGAACAATCATCAGCAAAATATAAATCATATTTTCCGAGTCAAAGACAAATTGCAGCACGTACCCAACGGCAAGCAGCTGAATAATGGACCGTACTGCCGCAATCAACGTGTCTTTTTCCAGCCCAAGGTTTAACGTTTTGGACAAGACAAGCGGGATGATGACGAATAACAGTGAAATGGATAATGTCAGGTAACTCATTTAACTTCACCCTCCACAAATTGCTTCACACGCTCACTTTGCGGCTCTATCAGAAAATTGCTCTCACCGGTTTCCACTACTTCCCCATCCATCATCACCCACGTGTAATCGCCAATTGTAAGTGCTTGCTGCAGATCATGTGTAATCCAGGCAATTGTCGTGCCATAATCCTGGTTAATCGCTGTGATCAGTTTCTCAACATCCTGCCGGGATACACTGTCCAAAGAGGATGTGATTTCGTCGAGCAATAAGATATCCGGCTCATTGACGAGCGTCCTTGCGATTGATAATTTTTGCCGTTGCCCGCCGGATAAGTCTTTTACATCCCGATCAAGGAATGATGCATCCAGGCCGGCAATATCCAGCAGTTCACCCGCCCGCTCATCAGACAGTGTTTTTCCCTGCAGCTGGAGCGGCAGGGCGAGATTTTTTTCCACTGTTCCGCTGATCATGGTTGCCTTTTGTAATGCAATGCCGACATTCCTGCGCAATTCAACGGGGTTATAGCTGCTGATGCTGGAATCATGGATGAAAATATCGCCGTCATTGGGTGAGTCCAGTCCATTGCACAGCTTAAACAAGGTCGTTTTTCCAGCACCGGATGGGCCGACAACGGTTGTAATCTGGCCCTTTGGAAATACGCCGGTAACATTACGCAAAATGTGCGTACCTTCCTTGGAAAAATGCACGCTTTTAAAGCATACGGCTGGATTGGCTGTCGTCATCTGCAAACACGTCCTTTAATAATTATGCGTTTATTCTTTCCTGTCCAACGGCAATCAAATTCGCCTTGGATATAACATAATTTTCCCATTCAAGTTCGGCTGCCCCATGTGGAATATTAAAATTCCATTACAATTAAGTCAATCCTGCTGTATAAAGACAAAAATCATTTTAAAATAGACAAGGATCTTTATAGAAACAAGGTGTAATCATGAAAAAACTGTTTTTACTATTACTAATCAGTATAATCGCAAGTCCGCTCTTCACGTCAACGGTACAAGCAGCATCGGATACCGGGCCCCCGTCTTTAACAAGTAAAGCGGCTGTCATGATGGACGCAGACACTGGTGATATTCTTTTTGCCAAACATGCTAATGATGCAATGTACCCTGCCAGTTTAACTAAAATCGCAACAGCCATTTACGCCATTGAGAATGGGGATCTGGATAGCATTGCGATGGTCAGTGAAAAGGCTAGAAATATCGATGGAACTAGAGTGTATCTTGAAAAAGGAGAAAAAGTGACACTGAAGAAACTGATCCAGGGGCTTTTGATTAATTCCGGCAATGATGCAGGTGTTGCCATAGCCGAACATCTAAGCGGCAGCGTAGATAAATTCGCCTCAGATTTAAATGCATATTTAAAGAAAAAAGTCGGCGTTCAGGATACACATTTTGAAAATCCGCATGGCCTATTTGACCCGGACCATGTTACCACCGCAAGTGATTTGGCTAAGATTACGCAGTATGCCATCAGGAATGATGTGTTTCGAAACATTTTTGGGACAGTGGAACTTGAATGGAATGGAGCATCCTGGGATACGACATTGCTGACCCATCATAAAATGATGCGCCAGATGCCTTATGAAGGGGTAACAGGCGGGAAAACCGGTTTTGTGGATCAGTCCGGATTCACGCTGGCGACAACAGCTGAACGGGATGATCTTAGCCTGATCGCCATCACACTGGACTCCAATTTTCAGTCAAAGGCATACGACGATACGAAAAAGCTTTTGGACTACGGATTTTCTACCTTTACCCATTCGGCCATAGCCAAAGGGACCTCATTCAAAATAGATAACCGGACATACCAGGCTTCGGAAAAGCTCACATTTACGCATGAACGGAATGAGCAGCTTACGAAAAGGGCAGAGGCAGATGGAAAATTGAAGGTTACAGATAGTCATGGTGAAACGATTGCCTCCTTTCAGCTAAAGGAGGCAAAGAAAAAGAACAGCAAAGCTATGAGCCCCGGTACAAAAGAAAATGCCATTTTGGGTGCTAACTTTTCCGGCTTTCTCATCCCTGCTGCAGGACTCGTTGTGATGATCATCGTGCTCCATTCTTATCGTAGAAAAAAACGCAAGGACAGTGCTAAAAAATGGATTCTTATGTAAGCCGTGCATGAGAATCCTTTTTACATTCCATTTCGGCTGTCCATCCGCTTAAGCAATAGCCATCTGATCAGCCCGCCGACAATCAGCCCGATTGGGAGTCCGATAATGGGAAGCCACACGGGCCCAATAAGTATTCCAAAAATTGTAAAGTGAGGGGAAAAAATTAACCCCACTGTGACGAAATAGGCAGCAAATACAAATGGCACAAAAGCATATGGTCTGCTCACGCCCTCCGCATCCCGGTATGCATCCCACATTGCAAAAAAATAAAGACACGGGTAGAACATCAGCCACTGATAATCAGTATGCTGGACAGCTTCTTGAATATTACCGTGAAAGCTTAAAATAATCACTTCATTAAAATTCCCCAACACATTTATAATGATCTCTAAAAAAACAAACATGATGCCTTTGACATATTTTCCGTTTAATAATTGGCCAAATCCTGGCAGGGCAATGCTCCATAGTAACATTTCCAGTTTATCTCTATTTTTTCCGGACCCTTTTTTCATACGCTTCCCTAGTGGAATGGCTGTCCTTTGCAATAATTGAGTGTTAACGAATGACACGCTTGTTCACTTTTCCTGATTGCCCTGAATAGAACGCCAATAAACATATCCGCAGTAGTCGTCTTTATTCTCAGCCCACACTGATGCAGCAAAGACAGACCGGGAAGCCTCATTGCCGGAAGAATGTCCGATTTTCCTGTCATTAGCTCTTCCTCCTCCAAAAGTTCGTAACGCTAGTTTTGGCTTGTACGTAAAGTCTTATACCGTATAAATCTTTTGTTTCAGGGAAAGCAAAGGGAAACGGCCAAAAAATGGGAGGGACGAACATGGGGTTGGGTTCCTTTTTTAAACGCAGGCAAAAGCAGCAATCAAACAAAAGACCTTCGATCGAATTTCCGGATCATTTGAATAAAAACCTGGATAAGAATCTCGAAACGATTGAAACGATGCTGGAAAAGCCCAATGATCTTGTCATTCGCAAATTTTCCCTTGGACAGGAAAACCACCGTTGTGCCGTTGTCTTCATTGATGGTTTGGCGGACAAACAGCAAATTAACAGCAATGTGCTGAAAAATCTGCAGCTGTTGTCGGAGAAAAAGGAATTAAACCATAACAGAAACGAATTACTAAATGAAATAGAAAAGGAACTTGTATCAACTGGCGATGTCGAGCGTGGGAAGACACTGGATGAAGTGTCTTTTGCGCTTTTATACGGCAGTGCTATTCTTTATTTAGACGGTATTAGTCAGGTGCTGATTCTTGATGTGAAAGGATGGGAAACTCGTTCGATCGAGGAACCTATAACGGAAACACTAATACGGGGGCCGCGTGAAGGATTCATTGAAGATCTGCGCACGAACATGATGCTAATCCGCCGCAACATCCGCGACCCGAATTTACGGTTTCAGACTCACCAGGTAGGGCGCCGCTCGAAAAAAAATCTGGTGGTGTCTTATGTGGAGGGGATTGTTCACCCGGATATCTTGAAGGAAGTCAATCGGCGGCTGGAGACCATCGACCTTGATGATGCACCTGAATCCGGGTTTATTGAGCAGTGGATTGAGGACAGCTTTTTATCCCCCTTTCCGCAGCTTTCGAATACCGAACGCCCTGACAAGGTTGCAACCGCTCTTTTGCAAGGGAAAATTGCAATCATTCTGGATGGTACCCCGTTTGTTCTGATTGCGCCTGTCACGTTGGGCAACACACTCCAGTCACCGGAAGATTACTATGAACGCTGGCTAATTGGCACCTTTCTTCGCGTATTAAGGTATGGGGCGGCCTTTCTCGCTATGTTTCTGCCCTCTTTATATATTGCACTCGTTTCCTATCATCAGGGGATGGTTCCATCAAAGCTCGCCTTCTCCATAGCTGCCACCCGGGAAGGTGTCCCATTTCCGGCAGCCATTGAGGCAATCATTATGGGACTTACCATGGAACTCCTGCGGGAAGCTGGTGCCCGTCTGCCGAAAACAATCGGGCAGACGATCGGGATTGTCGGGGGGCTGGTTATTGGTGATGCCGCTGTACAGGCGGGTGTGGTCAGCCCAATTATGGTTATAGTCGTCGCAGTAACAGCCATTGCCTCCTTCTCCATCCCGGCATACAGTGTAGCCATTTCATTCCGGCTAGTCCGGTTCGGCTTTATGCTTGCGGCTGCTTTTCTCGGCTTGTACGGGATCATACTCGTGTACATCATGATCAATATTCATATTGTTAATTTAAAAAGCATTGGTGTGCCGTACTCCAGCCCGTTTGCCCCAAGTTTCTTTCAGGATTGGAAAGACCTAGTATTGCGTGCGCCGATTACCATGCGGACAAAACGTCCATCCTATGTACAGCCTGATGATGACAAATCCGCAGATAAAGGAGAAAACTAGCTGATGAAAAAATTTGAGTATGCGGATAATCAAATCAGTGACAAAGAGATTCTCATTGCCATTCCCTCCATTGTCGTCGGCGTCGGGGTGCTTTCCATGCCAAGGACACTTGCGGACCAGACGAATGGAGCGGATGGGCTTATTCCGCTGGCAATCGGAGGGGCTATTGTTGTTTTTTTGACGTGGCTGGTGGCCAAGCTTGCGGCAAAATTTCCGCAAGAAAGCTTTATTTCTTATGCATCATTTATCACGTCAAAGCCTGTTGGGACAGTGTTAACATTGCTATTGTCCATACAGGGGTTGTTGATTGCTGCCTATGAGACTCGCGTCATTGCGGCTGTTGCCGAACAGTATTTGTTCAGCCGAACGCCTTTTGGTGTTGTCGGCCTTACCTTTTTATTAATCGTTATCTATGCCGTTGCCGGGTCAAGAGCAGGGCTGTTTCGGCTGAATATGATGTTTTTTCCATTTATTGTATTTATTTCCTTGCTCCTGGTACTGTTTACCACCGGCCTGTTTGAACCAGGCAATATGCTCCCGGTATTGACGACAGGCTACAGCGGTCAATGGGATGCATTTAAGCAGAGCGCCTTTTCGTTTATGGGGTTTGGATTCCTATTATTCTACACTTCCCTGGTGAAAAGCCCTGCTAACGTTCCAAAGAAAGCTGCTGCCGGCATGGTGACTGCAGTTTTGTTGTATATCATGATTTATATTATGTGCATTGGTGTGTTCGGCAACCTAGCCGCTGGGAACCTGCAATATCCTACTGTCGAGCTGGCAAAAGATGTAGAGATACCTGGCGGGTTTTTTGAGCGATTTGAATCATTGTTTTTTGTCATTTGGATCATGGCTATTTTTAATACGTGCATCATGGCGTTGGATAGTGCTGTGTTTGCGCTGAACTCCATGTTTAAAAAGAACCGCAAAATGCAGCTGATTTTCACACTGTCTCCACTGGTTTATATTGTCGGTATGCTCCCGCAAAACGTAAATGAAATCGCCGTATTCGGTACAATTGTGAGCGTATACGGGTATGCCATTACTATTTCTGTTACAGTTCTGCTTTTTATAGTTTTAAAGGTGAGGGGTGGGAAAAGAAATGATCCATCTTAAACGACTTTGTCTGCTTCCGGCTGTGCTGGTGGTCATACCCCTGGCCGGATGCTGGGACCGGGTGGAAATAGAAGATCGCGGCTTTGTCGTCGGTGCTGCGCTAGATTTGCCGGATGAGGGTACAGAGGAAAACAAGATTAAGCTGACCAATCAATTTGTCGTACCCTCCGGTTTGGGCGCGCCAAGCCAAGCGTCGGGGCAAAAACCGGCTTTTGCCAATGTAGCAGCGTCCGGTAAAAGCCTAATTGCAATTGAACGGGAGATGGCAGCAATGACGAGCCGCTCACCTTATTTGCCGCATATGAAACTGATTGCCGTTTCGAGTGAATTGGCAAAAACCAAGCTGTTTGAAAGCGTGATGGATCTGTTTATCCGTGATCATGAAATGCGCCGGGGGGTCAGTGTAGTCATTGCTGAGGAAAATGCATCCGGGATATTGAACATCACCCCGGAAAATGAAAAACTGCCTGTCATGCATATTCAATCGGTAATGGACAACAGTTTTAAGTATGCGGGTAACATTCAACCTCTCCGGATTGGGGAATTGCATGAAAATCTGTTAGGTAAAAAAAGCTATATAGTCCCAAAAATCGCCAAAAAAGGCAATTCAATTAAGTACCAGGGGGCGGTTGTTTTCCATGGCCATAAAAACCGGATGGCTGGAACAATGAACGCAAAAGAAACAAAGGGCTACAATTTCATAACTGGTGAAACAAACAGCGGAACGGTTAAGGTGGAGCTAGATGACCAGACTATAACATTGGAACTCATGCAGGTGAATAGTTCGATGGATATCCGCGCTAAAGCGAAATCGGCTATTAATGTTTCCATCAGCACCGAAGTCGAGGCGAAAGTCTCCGAGACATTTGCCACTAGGAGTGTACGGACGAATGGGAGAATCCGTGCGATCGAAAAGAAAGCGGAAAAGAAAATGGAACAGATGATGAACACAACCATCCAAAAAGCCCAGAACGAATGGAAAGCAGATTTTATCGGGATTGGTCGGAATCTGCATAAACATCACTATGGTTTATGGCAGAAAGTCAGGAAGGATTGGGATCGCGGCGACAATTTTTTTGCCAAAGCGAGCATCGATGCTGCAGCGAATGTAACCATCCATTCCACGGGTGCTGCCGACCAGACAAAGCAGTAAGGGGGAAAAGGCATGTGGAGTATGCTGCTAGACAGGATTCCGGATGTGTGGGTGTTTCTCAATGCACTTTTCGTTTTCATCATCCCGTACACCATCTATAAAGTGAACCAAAAGCTTCATCAGCACGGGGATCCGCCCTGGAAGAAAGAGAATAAGGGGTAATAGGGGATGCCAAATTCATACGTTACTCAGTCGGAAATCATGCAACCCCATGGTACAATGGAGGATATTAGTTGAACAGGGGGAATTTGGATGAAGTTTGAAACGTATGCACGGCTGCAGGCAACAGATATGGCTGAATTGCTGCAGATGAATGAGATACACCCGCGTAAACTGCTGGAAATGGCCTTTCAGCGTCTGGAGGAAGTCAATCCATCCTTAAATGCTGTTGTCCATGAGAGAAAAAGTCGGGTGCTGGCTGAAGCGGAAAATGTTAAGAGTGGACAGCCCTTTGCCGGTGTGCCATTTTTGCTGAAAAATTTGTCTCAGTCACTGGCAGGAGAACCGATCACGTCGTCGTCCGGATTGCTGGCGAATACAATCAGTGAAAATGATTCCAATTATGTGAATAAACTGCGGGAAGCAGGGTTTCTCATGATGGGGCATACAAACACCCCGGAATTCGGGCTGAAAAATATAACAGAGCCTGCCCTGTATGGACCATCAAGGAATCCATGGAACACTAATCACTCACCAGGTGGTTCCAGTGGTGGCACGGCCGCTGCGATTGCTTCAGGCGTTGTCCCGGCAGCAGGAGCAAGTGATGGAGGCGGTTCAATTCGCATCCCGGCTTCGTTCACTGGATTGTTCGGACTAAAACCGACACGCGGACGCACCCCCGTCGGACCTGGTGCGGGCCGGCAATGGCAAGGAGCGTCGATTGACTTTGTTTTGAGCCGGAGTGTGCGTGACAGTGCGGCACTGCTTGATGTTCTGCAAGTGGTTCAGCCTGAAGCAGCATTCCACACACCACTTCTGGAACGAAGCAGCCTGGAGCAATCGAGCGAGCGATTGGGGCGTCCGCTTCGTATTGCTTTCACAACGCAATCCCCGGTTGGAACACCCGTTTCAGATGATGCAAACGAAGCAGTCCGGAAAACAGTCCGGTGGCTGGAAAAGGCCGGTCATGTTGTGGAAGAAACCGGACACGCGGTAGATGGCATGAAGCTGATGCAGCATTATTATGTGATGAACAGCGGTGAAATAGCTTCTGTTACCCAACAGCTGGAGCAGGCGCTGGGAAGAGAACTAACGCCTGAAGATGTGGAGATAGAGACGTGGATGATGCATGAGGCTGGGAAATCAGTGTCGGCGGCGAGATTTTCATCAAGTCTGGCTGCTTGGGATACAGCTGCAGCAAAGATGGAGACGCTCCACCAGACGTATGACTTTTTCATTACACCAACCACAGCGTATACGGCCCCAGAGGTAGGGGAACTGTCCCACTCACCTGAGGAACAGGCATACTGGCGGAAAAAGATGACCGATACAAAAAAAGAGGAACAGCAGCAAATTATTTGGGACATTTTTCTGCCGAGTCTTACATATACGCCGTTCACCCAATTGGCGAATCTGACTGGTCAGCCTGCCATGTCAGTTCCGGTCCATGTATCGGATAAAGGGCTGCCGCTTGGAGTACAGGTGGTTGCATCTAAAGGCCGGGAAGACAAATTGCTGCAATTGGCCTATCAGCTGGAGCAATCGGATATTTGGGCCGGTATGAAGAGGAATCCAATGCTGCCTGAGTGAAAAAGGACCCTGAATCCCGCCTGTGCCGCTAAGAACGTGACGGAGGCAATTAAGTATTTTTTACCGTCATCCGCGGTGCAGGTGTTTTTTTAATACTTGGTCTGTAAATACTGTTAATCTAGCACTTAACATGGAAGTAATTGATAAAAAGTCTGCTTTTACTTCCTGGGCTATTTTTAGTATAGTTATAGTGTATAAGGGAAGGAGTTTTATAGATTATGCAGGATGTTGCTGTGTACAATGAGAAACTGAAACAGTTATTGTCAAATATAAAGAATGTCATGATAGGAAAAGAGGAAGAAACAACGTTAAGCCTTGTTGCACTATTGGCACAGGGGCATGTTTTGCTGGAAGATGTACCGGGTGTCGGGAAGACAATGCTAGTTCGGGCACTTGCCAAATCACTGGATTGTGATTTCAGGCGGATCCAGTTCACCCCCGATCTGCTGCCGGCCGATGTCACGGGTGTTTCCATTTATAATCCGAAAGAAATGGAATTTGAATTCCGCGCAGGGCCCATTCTGGGGAACGTTGTCCTTGCTGATGAGATAAACCGCACCTCGCCAAAAACACAGTCCGCCCTTCTTGAATCCATGGAAGAAAAAAATGTCACAGTTGATGGTAATACCATTCCGCTGAAACAGCCATTCTTTGTCATGGCAACACAGAACCCGATTGAATACGAAGGAACATATCCGCTCCCTGAAGCTCAGCTGGACCGGTTCATTTTAAAAATGCGGCTGGGTTACCCGTCGGCAGAGGAAGAAATGCAAATGCTCGAGCGAACGTCAAAGGAACATCCGATCGAAACGATTTCAGCTGTCATGAACCAGGAGGAATTACTGGCCATCCAGGACGAAGTAAAAGAAGTATACATTGATCGGAATGTGCAATTCTACATTATTAAACTAGTAACCAGCACAAGAGATGATGACTCGATTTACCTTGGTGTCAGCCCACGTGGATCGATCGCCCTCATGCAGGCGGCAAAAGCGTACGCCTATATCCATGGGCGTAATTATGTACTGCCGGATGATGTGAAATATCTGGCGCCATTTGTGCTGGCCCATCGGATCATTCTGAACGCGGAGGCAAAATATGAAGGGCTGACAAGTGAGCAAGTTATTGAAAATGTCGTCAGGAACACACAGATTCCGATTCGGAAGGAATTTCATTCATGAAGAGCACGCTTTCAATTGCAGGCAAATTAAGTTTTCTTGTTTTCTTGTTCCTGCTGCTTTTCGTATTTGCCATGTTCCAGGGAGGCTTTTTAAGCGGCTTTCTCTTTTTCGGATTTCTCCCTGTCTTTTTATACCATCTCGGGCTGTTGGTTTATCCGATTGGAAAATGGGAGGTAACCCGGGAGCTTTCCAATCATGTTGTCCGCACGGGAGACCGGGTGGCAGTGACAGTTCGCATTAAACGATCCGTCCCATTTCCGCTCTATTATTGTGTATGTGAGGAAGTTTTTCCGGATACGTTGCAGCAAGTGGGTGACCGGACAGAGCGTCACCGGCACATGGATCGTCCGGATAAGCTGCATGTAAACCGCACCATCAAAAAAATTGTTTTCCCCGGATTCCGCCGTACCATTGAACTTCCATATGTCATTGAACAGATTCCACGCGGTGAGCACAGGCTTTATGCAGTGCGGGTCCGAACTGGAGATGTGTTCGGCATGGTGACAAAGGAGCATACATTCCACATTGAAAATCAGATCGCAGCGTTTCCGAATGAGCTGCCTGTCCGACTGCTGGATCGGGTCAGCAGTTTTGAACAGGGATCGGCCCCATCGAAAGCGATACATGCAACGAACACAAATGTTGCATCAGGTATTCGTGCGTATATGCCGGGGGATAAGTTTTCCTGGATTGACTGGAAACAGACTGCAAAGAAAAACACATTTGTGACGAAAGAATTTGAACAGGAAAAAAGCACCGATACGGTTGTCGTCCTGGATGCGTGTCATTACCTGCAAACTAATCCATTGGCTTTTGAGGCGGCGGTTGAACTGACAATGTCGCTTTTAGGGTCGCTTAACAGACAGACTGCGCAGACAGGTTTTTTGTCTGTCGGAGAAAAAAGTGCTTATTTTCCACTGACCCATGACCCGCTTAAAAAGGACTGGATTAACTGGCATTTAACAAGTATTCAGCCTGGCGGGGAAGTACCATTTCCGGTGAAACTTCGTGAAGAAATGATGCAGCTTGCATCCGGCGCCACTGTTGTTCTGGTGACAACCCATATGGATGAAGAATATGAGCAGATTCTGCGGCGGATCGGGAGGCGCACAAAACAGCTGGCTGTCGTATTGGTACAGGCGTCGTCATTGATTTCACAGGAGGAGCAAATAATTGTCCACCAGCTTCGTTCAGAAGGGATTGTGATGAACGTGCTCACGGAAAAAGAACTCGCCAGCAGTATGATCGAGGTGACACTGTCGTGAAAAAACAAGTACCTTTCCTTTACACCTCATTATTATATATATGTGCATTTATTCTGTTTCTGGAATGGATTTACCCGGTGAATCAGATTGGGGAAGTAACCAATCTGACTGTGTTTATTTTATATACTTTGTTTTGCTTCTTTATTTCCATGCTTCATGTGAAATGGTGGATTTCCGTTCCACTGAAGGGCTTTGGCATGCTCTTCATTATTGATGCACTGTACTTGCCTGGTGTTTTTCTAGGCAGTGAATGGCTCGACTATTTGGTCATGGAAATCAGTTACAATATAAATGCACTTTTCTCACAGCATTGGTACGAACTGACACCAACGTTCCGGAGTGCACTGTTTCTTCTCCTGATTTGGATGCTCAGCTATCTTTTATATTATTGGTTTATTGTTATGAAGCGCATTTTCGTCTTTGTCCTGTTGACGTTTATATACTTGAGTGTGCTGGACACATTTACGGCATATGACGCGGATGCTGCGATTGTCCGCACATTTATCGTATCGCTCGTGGCACTGGGCATGTCGAATTTCTATAAGCTGATTGACAGGGAATCGATTCGTTTTTCCTGGCTGAAGAAAGCACCGGTATGGATGGTTCCACTCATTTCCGTTACCTTATTCGCAACATTGTTCGGGTATGCCACACCGAAATTTGATCCACAGTGGCCTGATCCAGTACCATTCATCCAGAGTGCAGCCGAAAACGCGGGTGGACCCGGAGCTGGTTCGGCCATTCAGAAAGTGGGCTATGGAACAGATGACAGTAGGTTGGGCGGCGGCTTCGTGCAGGATTATTCGACTGTTTTCCAGGCTGTGGCAAAGAACGACCATTATTGGCGGGTTGAAACAAAGGATACCTATACCGGGAAAGGCTGGAAAAAGTCAAGTGAACCAAGCTTCCAGCCACAGCAGAACGGGAATATTTCGCTGGAAACGTTTCAGGATTCCGTCGAGACGGAGCAATGGACAGATACAGTGAGTTTTCAAGGAGACAAATCGTTGAAAAAACTGGTTTATCCATATGGTATTAAAAAAGCGGACATGCCAAAAGATCTAAACCTGCTGCTGGATAGCAAGTTTGGTGAAATAAGGCCGGAACGTAACGGGGGAGCAGCCAATCCAGCTAAATACAGCGTGACGTATGAGAAGCCGTCATTCGCGATTGATAAGCTTCGTGAAGTGAGTGGCAAGGACGGTGACTTCCCCGAAGAAGTGCGGGAGCGGTATACACAGCTGCCGACATCACTACCGGACAGAGTCGGAGAACTTGCCAAAGAGATAACGGCACAGGATGATAACCGCTATGACAGGGCACGGGCAATTGAGTCATATTTTGGCCGCAGTGGGTTCAGTTATCAGATCAAAAATGTTCCGGTTCCGGAAGAAAATCAGGACTATGTTGATCAGTTCTTGTTTGATTCGAAAGCCGGGTACTGTGATAATTATTCCACATCCATGACTGTCATGCTCCGTTCGCTCGATATCCCAGCCCGCTGGGTAAAAGGTTTTACGAGCGGGGAAGTGATTCGAACCGGGGACTCCACAGATGATTATGATGTATATGAAGTCACAAATGCAAATGCGCATTCCTGGGTCGAAGTCTATTTTCCGGGGTCAGGATGGGTGCCGTTTGAACCGACGCAAGGTTTTTCCAATTTGGCGGACTTCCATATGAATATGGACGAGCCTGAACAGGATGATACATTGGAAACACCAGAAACAGAGGAACCTGAACAGGAACCGGAGCGAATGCCAGAAGAAGAAGCAGCATCTGATAGCGCGTCACAGGATGACGACAGTGGTGCAGACGGGTTTCAGCTGAACTGGTGGTATGTGCTTGCTGGCTCGGCCTTACTGGCAGTATCAGGATTCATGGTCTACCGGCTGCGGTTCCGCTGGAAAACAATCTTCCTATTTCGGAAGCTGCAGCGGAATAAGGATGCCAAAACATTTCAGGATGCCTATCACTACCTGCTGAAGGCATTGGCGCATGATGGAATGCCAAAGCACTCAGACCAGACCCTGAGGGAATTTTCCGATCGGGTTGATGCACAATACAATACAGGGGCGATGAAGCAATTGACATTGCATTATGAGCGGATGCTGTACAAAAATGAGCAGTATCCGGAACAGACAGACGAATTGCCTCAAGTGTGGAAACAGCTGATGCGGCAAATAACATCTTGACGCAAATATGATTGCTTAGTAAAATAGTAGCGTTACGTTATACAACTTAAAACTGACGCCATTCATATATCCTCGATAATATGGTTCGAAAGTTTCTACCGGGACACCGCAAATGTCCTGACTATGAAGGCGGAATATCTATAGGCTGCGTATGCGCTGGACCTGGATTTCTGCCTTCTTGCGGTTATTTCCGCATGGGGTAGTGATTCAGGTTTTTTTAATAGGTGTGGACAGGCTACGAGAAGAGCGTAATAGATGGGAGCGACCAGAAATGAAGCACAATGAAATGATTGTTGTACTGGACTTCGGAAGTCAGTACAATCAGCTGATTACACGACGGATCAGGGAACATGGTGTTTATAGTGAATTGCATTCGCATCGGTTAAGTGCGGAAGCCATCAGGGACATGAATCCAAGCGGAATTATTTTATCAGGTGGTCCGCATAGTGTATATGATGAAAACAGTTTTCGCTGCGATCCGGGGATTTTTGAGCTGGGGATCCCGGTACTGGGCATTTGTTATGGGATGCAGCTGATGACAACACATTTTGGGGGCGAGGTCTCCAAAGCATCCAATCGCGAGTACGGCAAAGCAGTGATTGATCTGCAGCATGAGCCGGCCCTGTTTAAGGATACACCGGCGAGCCAGACCGTTTGGATGAGCCATGGTGATAAAGTGATGAAAGCACCGGATTCATTCCAGATTGATGCTACCAGTCCGTCAACACCGATTGCGGCAATGAGTAATGATGACCGCAGGATGTACGGCGTGCAGTTTCATCCAGAGGTCCGCCATACCGAACACGGGAACGAACTTTTGCGACAATTCGTGTTTGACGCTTGTGGCTGCAGCGGTGATTGGACAATCGAGAATTTTATCGACATGAAGGTTGCAGATATCCGGCAGCAAGTCGGTGACCGGAATGTGCTGTGCGCCTTAAGCGGCGGGGTGGATTCATCGGTTGTTGCAGCGCTTATTCATAAAGCGATTGGTAAGCAATTGACATGTATTTTTGTTGACCATGGCCTGCTGAGAAAAAATGAGGCCGAGGAAGTTACAGCAACGTTTCAAGATGACTTTGATATGAACTTTATTAAAATAGATGCAGCTGACCGTTTTCTGTCCAAGCTGGAAAACGTTACGGACCCAGAGCAGAAACGGAAAATCATCGGCAATGAATTTATTTATGTGTTTGATGATGAGGCAGATAAGCTGTCCGACATGGACTTTCTGGCTCAAGGCACCCTATATACGGACGTAATTGAAAGCGGCACGGATACCGCGCAGACAATCAAGTCTCATCATAATGTCGGCGGTCTGCCGGAAAACATGCAATTTGAATTGATTGAACCGCTGAACACGCTCTTCAAAGATGAAGTCCGCGAACTTGGCCTGCAGCTGGGACTGCCGGAATCGATTGTTTGGCGGCAGCCATTCCCTGGTCCGGGGCTTGGCATACGAGTGCTTGGTGAAGTAACCAAGGAGAAATTAGAAATCGTTCGTGAATCAGATGCTATTCTCCGGGAAGAAATCGCCGCAGCTGGTTTGGAACGAGATATATGGCAATATTTCACGGTTCTTCCGGATATCCGCAGTGTCGGTGTGATGGGGGATGCCCGGACGTATGATTACACGATTGGGATACGTGCAGTGACATCGATTGACGGTATGACATCCGACTGGGCGCGTATTCCATGGGATGTATTAGAGAAAATTTCAACACGGATTGTAAATGATGTTGAGCATATTAATCGAGTCGTGTATGACGTTACCAGTAAACCGCCAGCAACGATCGAATGGGAATGAAAACGAACATTACTATAAAATTGGAATGAAAAGTTCGTATTTTGTGTTGACGGTTTTGATTTTTTGTCGTAAACTGATTATGTAAAATGCGTGTTTAAAAAGGAGGATAGAAAGGACCGAGAAGTTCGAGGCGGCGTAGCTTTGAGTAGCGAAGTGTATGCAATTTAATACATGAGCAACGGAAAAGCAAGCCAACGAAGAAATTCGAAGTGTCCTTTTTACCGGACTTTTTAAACAACCTCTGTAAATGAATAATTGCGTATAATTTCGGGGATATGGCCCAAGAGTTTCTACCGGACTACCGTAAATGGTCCGACTACGCAGGCATGCAGCAACACGATAGAGCAATCATCACTCGATTGCTCCATCCCGCATTGCCTTGCAGTACACTCTTGCCCCTGGCAGGAGTTTTTTTATTTTATTGGGCTGCCGCATATTAACCGCATAAGGCAAGAGCCATGTACAATTGGCAGAAAGGTTGGGAGGAGAACCATTGAAAAAATATTTTCGTTTTGAAGAATATGGCACGAATTATAGACAGGAGTTTATGGCTGGGATGACGACGTTTCTGGCGATGGCCTACATTTTATTCGTTAATCCGTCAACACTGGCACTGGTCGGTGTCGAGGAATTGCCGGAAGGGGTTACGCGGATTGATCAGGGGGCCGTCTTCACTGCTACAGCTATTGCGGCCGCTCTTGGAACACTGATTATGGGGGCTTTGGCTAAATACCCGATTGCTCTTGCACCAGGAATGGGGCTGAACGCATTTTTCGCCTATACAGTCGTACTTGGCTATGGAATACCTTGGGAGACCGCGCTGGCCGGGGTACTGGCATCCGGACTTATTTTTATCGTATTAACACTGACCGGCCTTAGGGAAAAAGTGATCAACGCCATTCCGCCCAACTTAAAAATGGCTGTCGGTGCCGGGATCGGTCTTTATATTGCATTTATTGGTTTTCAAAATGCCGGTATCATTGTCGGTAACGATGATACGTTGGTGGGACTAGGTGATTTGACTTCGCCGACAGTGCTGCTCGCGATCTTTGGAATTGTTATTTCGGTTATTTTATTAAGTTTAAATAGTAAAGGCGGCATTTTTTATGGAATGATTCTGACGGCGGTGGTTGGTATTTTGACCGGCCTGATTGATCCACCATCAGGACTTGGCGGGATTGTCGGAGAGGTCCCGAGTGTGGCACCGACATTTGGTCAGGCACTTACCCATTTTGGAGATATTTTTACAATAGAAATGCTTGTCGTTATTTTAACATTTCTGTTTGTTGATTTCTTTGATACAGCAGGAACGCTTGTGGCGGTTGCCAATCAGGCAGGCTTGATGAAAGATAATAAGCTGCCGCGTGCTGGAAAGGCATTGTTTGCTGACTCGGCGGCCACTGTTGCCGGTTCCGTTATAGGAACGTCGACAACAACATCGTATATTGAATCAACAGCAGGTGTTGGTGCAGGGGGGCGAACAGGTTTTGCATCCATTGTAACAGCGGGATTCTTTTTGATGGCATTGTTCTTCTCACCGTTATTGAGCGTTGTAACAGCGGAAGTGACAGCACCGGCTTTGATAATCGTCGGGGTATTGATGTCTTCTTCGCTCAAAGATATTGACTGGGATCAGTTTGAGATTGCTGTCCCATCGTTTCTCACCATTGTTTGCATGCCCCTGGCGTACAGTATCGCGACAGGAATTGCCATTGGGTTCATTTTTTACCCGATTACGATGATCTTGAAAGGGCGCCGCAGCGAAATTAATCCGGTCATGTATGTATTGTTTGTTATCTTCATTCTTTATTTTATATTTCTAAGCTAAATACGAATGCAAAAAAAGCGGAACTGTCCCCCGGGCGGTTCCGCTTTTTTGGTGAAAAGTTTTTCTGGTGTTTAGTGTCTTCTAAACCGCGCGCTGTTTTTTCCGGAGTGACATGACGTGGTAAACAGTCAGAAATAATGTTCCTGCTGCGGAAAAGGTGCCCAGTACCGCATATAATGCCCCACCCCCGAGGGAATCGATCAACGCCCCTCCGACAAGTGAACCGATAATACCGGATACACCAAAGAACACGGAATAAAACATCAAATGGCCGGTTGATTGCAGAAGCTTCGGAATCAGCCTTGTGACATAATCCAATGCTGCCAGGTAAAATACCCCAAATGTGATGCCATGCAGGAATTGAAGCATGATAATAAAAAACGGGTCATTGGCTGCGGCGTAAAGGAACCAGCGGACCGTGTACATAACCCCAGCAAAAATAACGAAAATGAGTGTGTGGTATTTTCGGAACCAGCGGCTGGCCAAAGCAAACACAGCCGCTTCACTGATAACCCCGACAAACCATGCTATTCCAACCAGACTCTCGTTCCCACCCAGCTGTTCGAGATACAAACCGATAAAACTGTCACTGGCACGGTGTGAAATGGTGATAAACATGATGAAAAACAAAAACAGGATGAAAGGTTTGTTTTTAATAAGCGCGCTGATATCCTTGAGATGAACCGGATCGGATTCAACACGGACATCAGTTAGTCTCCATGCGACAATTAGTGCCGCCGTTCCGAAAAACAAGTACGGCCAAATCATATACTGAACGTCAGTTGCTGATAAGATCTGCCCCACGACAAGTGACGAGGTTGCGAACCCGACTGACCCCCATGTACGGATGGTACCAAACGAGACACGCAGTTCATCTGCCCGTCGCTGGGCGAGACTGTCACCAAGGCCGCCGATCGGGGAGGTGAAAAAGTAAAACACAAACCCTGCCAGCAGTATGGCCAACAGCCCTTCCATTTGAAAAAACACGATACTGCTGATGAGCAATCCGATAATGCAAATCAGCAAAACCCCTTTTATCGTCTTGTACTTGTCGCTCAAGTATCCCCAAACCGGCTGGGAGGCAATTGCAGCCAAGGGTCCGACAGCCAGCACCCAGCCAACTTCTGTGCCGTTCAGTCCTTTGTCCTTCAGGTACAATGGCAAAAAGCTAAGAATGATTGTGTTTGTTGCATGAAAACTGAACAATAACATTTTTAGCGGTGTCAATGATTGTTTTTCTGTCATTTTATATGTATCCCTTTGCCTTTCTGGATGGTGATGAAAATTACTGAAACTCAAGTATATGGGATATCACCATGATTAACAAGTGGATAGGTGGGGGGAGTGGAGAAATATCGGGATAAGAGGGGGACGGATTTTTGAAGGGAATCAGCGGGGAGAATCGACCGATAATGGACAAGAATCAACCGTTCGGCGTGAGAATCGACCGATAATGGGCAAGAATCAACCGTCCGGCGTGAGAATCGACCGATAATGGGCAAGAATCAACCGTTCGGCGTGAGAATCGACCGATAATGGGTAAGAATCAACCGTTCAGCGTGAGAATCGACCGATAATGGGCAAAAATCAACCGTTCAGGGCGGGATATCAACCGGTCAGCTTCAACTATCAACTTGAGGGGCAGGATACATCATCCCGAACGAGCAGATTCGGTGCCCAGCACTCCAGACCAGTTCCCTAATAGAAAAAGGGAGCAATTTCAAACCTGCTCCCCCCATGCTTTCTCAATAAACTCATCCCGGCCGGATTTGGCGCGGTCTTGTTTGTAATATACTTCATTTTTTTTGTAAAAATCCTGATGTTCTTCCTCAGCAGGATAGAAAGGTGATGCGGGCAATATTTCTGTTACGATTGGATCTTTAAATTTCCCGCTTTCGGCCAGTTCATTTCTGGATTGCAGTGCCAGTTCTTTTTGTTCATCGTCATGATAAAAAATGGCCGTCCGGTATGAATCGCCACGGTCATGAAATTGCCCGCCGTCATCGGTTGGATCAATCTGCTGCCAATAAATGGTGAGGATTTCTTCATAGGCTATCACGCTAGGGTCATAGGTTATTTCTACAGCCTCATAATGACCGGTTGTTCCGCTTTTGACTTCTTCGTAGGATGGGTTCTCTGTATGACCACCGGTATAGCCGGATACGACACCGTGAATTCCGTCCCATTGATCAAAGGGCTTCACCATGCACCAGAAACAGCCCCCGGCAAACGTCGCTTTTTTCAGTTGCTTGCTCATTTTCGCTTCCCCCATATACAGTTGAATTGTTTTTAACTATAACACAATACAGGACAGGGAAGAAAACAATCGATTTCTAAAATGAAAGGATTTGCATTTTCATTTTTCCTTCAATAACGCTACAATGTAAAAAAGGAGTGTAAGCAGGGTTGGGTCAAGCGTAGTTGGTTGGTATTTTTAAGACAGACGCAGGAGGTCAATTGTGCACCGGGGTCCCGGATTTGCCGGTGATGAAGGCGAGAGCAGGTAACAGCCGTTGGTCAAACGTTTGAACAAGAACGAAGCCCGGTCTGGTATTCGTGCTGCTGGATGTTCGGCTAGTCGTCATCATCCAATTGTATGTTCACTCTACTGCGGCTACTTTCATCTGAAATGAGTCTGTGGAGATGGATGATCAGCAGGCCATTCCGGTAGGACGCATGTACCTTGTCTTTTCGTACTGGAAAAGGGAGGGTAACTTCCCGATCAAAAACACCCTGAAGAATTTCGTCCTGGACGACTGTCCCGCCGGAATAGGTTATGTCGATAACACCTTTGAGTTCAAGGGTTGCATAGTCCACATAGATATCAACTTTATTCAGGTCGATTAAGCCTGGAATGCTGGCCACGCATATCAGCTCGTGATCATATTGATATATATTGATCTGTGGTATGGTTGGCTTCACGATATGATCAAATTCATTCCAAAACTGTTCGCCGAAGAAATGATCCATATTCTTACGCCAGTCAGCCATTTGTTTAAATGGATCCATGATTACACCCCATTTGGCAAGTGCTTTTACAATGTATGCATCGGTGGGTGGCCTGGTGAATAGAATGGTTTTGTCAATAATTCGGAAATCCGGCAGTAACCGGTTTTAGGAGGGGTTAAGTTGTTCGATAATGCGATTATCATGGTTGCTATCATTCTGGTCATTAATATTGTCTATGTTTCTCTGTCCACGATGCGCATGATTTTGACGCTGAAAGGGCGCCGTTATATGGCTGCTTTTGTCAGCATGTTTGAAATTGTGGTGTATGTTCTTGGCCTTGGTCTTGTCCTGGACAATTTAAATGAAATACAGAATCTTATCGCATACTCGGTTGGTTTCGGTACAGGTGTTATTGTTGGCACCAAAATTGAAGAAAAGCTGGCACTTGGCTACATAACCGTCAACGTCATTTCCTCAGATCCTGACATTGATTTCACAAGAAGACTCCGGGAGAAAGGATATGGTGTAACGAGTTGGTTTGCTTATGGGATGGAAGGCGACCGTCTTGCTATGCAAATTTTGACACCGCGAAAATATGAGCTGCAGTTGTATGAAACGATTAAAACGATTGATTCGAAGGCATTCATTATTTCATATGAGCCAAAACAAATCAACGGCGGCTTCTGGGTGAAGCAAGTGCGGAAAGGCCGGCTGTTTAATCAAAAGAAAAACAATACTGCCACTGGAACGGGAACAATGGAGAATCTGCCCCGTTCAAAGCCCGGCAATGATCAGGCGAATCAGTAGAGTTTCGCTGAAAGTGGGCTCGCTTAACGAAAAGCTGTGTAGAACTGCATTCGGCGCTCATCCAAGGTATGAATACCCCTCCGCACAAAAGACGAACGTTAAAAAAATATTAAACAAAAATGTTCGAATTATATTGACGGAACACCGGTAAAACTGTTATGATTAAAGCATCAAAAATACGGCACCTCATATATTTTCGGGGATATGGCCTGAAAGTCTCTACCCGGCACCGTAAATGCTGGACTATGAGGGAAGGTGAATCATTGCGTTCCTAGCAGTGGTCTGTACATCTATGTTCGAAAGTCTATTCATCTTCTCTCATTGGCCTGAGGGAAGAGAATAGACTTTTTTATTTTTTAGGGAATATACGAAAAGAGGGATACTATGGCTCAAGTCGGGGTTGTTATGGGGAGCATATCAGACTGGGAAACAATGAAGCATGCCTGCACGATGCTGGAAGAACTGCAAATTTCATATGAGAAAGATGTTATTTCCGCGCATCGCACACCAGCAGACACGGCGACATACGCAGCAACAGCACGTGAGCGCGGTTTGCGGGTAATCATAGCCGGAGCCGGCGGGGCTGCTCATTTGCCGGGCATGGTTGCAGCACAGACAACGCTTCCTGTTATCGGCGTTCCGGTACAGTCAAAAGCATTAAATGGGCTGGATTCGCTTTTATCCATTGTGCAGATGCCCGGCGGTGTACCGACAGCGACCGTATCCATCGGCGAGTCCGGTGCGAAAAATGCCGGCCTGCTTGCCGCACAAATGGTCGGCTCGTTTGATGATCTGGTGGCGGAACGGCTGCAGAAATACCGGGAAAGCATGAAAGAATCAGTGACCGAAATGAGGGATGAACTTGCCAAACAATAAAGTGATTTTTCCGCCGGAAACAATTGGAATTATCGGCGGTGGCCAGCTGGGACGGATGATGGCGATTGCGGCAAAGTATATGGGATATCGGGTTGCGGTCCTGGATCCCATAGCGGATTGTCCAGCAGCTCAAGTTGCAGACCGCCATGTAAAGGCTGCCTATGATGATGAGGCGGGCATCCGGAAGCTGACCGAAATGAGTGCCATCATTACATATGAATTTGAAAATGTCGATGTAGACACGGCTGCCATTGCCCGGCAGCAAGGCAAACTTCCACAGGGGACTGCCGCATTGGAAGTCACCCAGAACAGGCAAAGGGAAAAGACGGTCTTATACGAATCCGGTTTGCCGGTACCAGCCTTCTCCATCGTTACAAATGCAGAGGAATGTGCAGCTGCACTGGAACAGATGCAGCTGCCGGCCGTGCTGAAAACACTTAGCGGCGGGTATGACGGTAAAGGACAGCAAAAAGTAACGACGAAAGATGATGTACCGGCTGCTCGTACATTTGCTGACGAACATGACGCCTGCATCGCTGAAGAATGGATTGCATTTGACAAAGAAATATCGGTCGTATTCACACGGGCGCAATCGGGCGAAATCACTTTTTTCCCGATTGGGGAGAATGAGCACAGGGAGCAGATTTTATATAAGACTGAGGTTCCGGCGTCTATCGGCGAAACAGTGAACCAAAAGGCACAGGAGGCAGCGAAAATAATTGCTGAAAAACTGAATGTGGTTGGCACATTTGCCGTTGAAATGTTCGTGAAGGATGATGCCATTTATTTGAATGAAATGGCACCACGGCCGCACAATTCCGGTCATTACACGATTGAGGCGTGTAATGTATCACAGTTTCAGCAGCATATCCGGGCCATTTGCGGTCTTCCGCTTATCCCCGTCCGGCTGCTTCAACCGGCCGTGATGCTCAATCTCCTTGGGGAAGAAGCGCAACATGCACTGGCCATAGCTTCTGTCTGGGAGAACGGATTTGTACATTTTTATGGAAAAGAAACGGTAAAGCCGAAGCGAAAAATGGGGCATATCACGTTTGCTGGTGAAACGCCGGAAGCAGTCCATAACAGTATTGCTCTATACAAGGAGGAAATGAAATGATTGATCGTTATACACGAGAGGAAATGGGAGTTATTTGGACGGAGGAAAACAAATATAGGGCATGGCTGGAAGTAGAGATTCTTGCCTGTGAGGCCTGGAGCGAACTTGGTGTCATCCCCCCGGCTGATGCTGCGAAAATTCGTCAGAACGCTTCTTTCGACGTGGAACGGATTCATGACATTGAACAGGAAACAAGGCATGATGTCATTGCCTTCACACGTACTGTTTCGGAGTCGCTTGGAGAGGAGCGTAAATGGGTGCATTACGGCCTGACGTCAACGGATGTTGTGGATACAGCACAATCCTATCTGCTAAAGCAAGCCAATACTATTTTGCGAAATGACTTGCACCAGTTTCTGGACGTCCTTAAGGAAAAGGCCATCGAGCATAAATATACGGTCATGATGGGCCGGACGCACGGCGTTCATGCAGAGCCGACAACATTTGGCCTGAAACTTGCGCTTTGGTATGAAGAAATGAAGCGTCATCTCGAGCGTTTCGAGCAAGCAGCAAAGGATATCGAGTTTGGAAAGCTGTCCGGTGCTGTCGGAACCTATGCCAACATCGATCCTTATGTAGAAGAATACGTGTGCAAGCAAATCGGGCTGACGCCGGCACCGGTATCAACACAGACATTACAGCGCGACCGCCATGCTGCATATGTGTCGGCACTGTCACTTATCGCCACTTCCATTGAGAAATTTGCAACCGAAATCCGCGGTTTGCAAAAAACGGAAACACGTGAAGTGGAAGAACTTTTTGCGAAAGGACAGAAGGGGTCATCTGCCATGCCTCATAAGCGGAATCCGATTGGCTCCGAAAATATGACGGGGATGGCCCGGGTGCTGCGCGGGCATATGGTGACCGCTGCAGAAAATGTAGCCCTCTGGCATGAACGTGATATTTCTCATTCATCGGCAGAACGAATTATTTTACCGGATGCCACGACGGCGCTCGATTATATGCTTAACCGTTTTTCCGGCATTGTCCGCAAGCTGACTGTGTACCCGGACAACATGCGGGCGAATATCGACAAAACATATGGCGTTATTTTTTCACAGCGCGTGCTGCTAGCTCTTGTGGAGCATGGCATGACCCGTGAAGATGCGTATGATCTCATCCAGCCGAAAGCAATGGAAGCATGGGAAACAGGTACCCATTTCCGCCAGTTGCTGGAGGCAGATGAACAGGTCACCGCCAAACTGACGCAGACCGATCTGGACCACTGCTTTGATCCCACACACCATTTGAAAAACGTGGACCACATATTCCGCCGAATTGGACTGGAGGGCTAAAGGATGAAGGGAGAATTGTTGTACGAGGGGAAGGCCAAACGGGTATATCAGGCTGAAGATAAACCGGGCCAGCTCGTTCTGGCATACAAAGATGATGTTACTGCTTTTAACGGGGAGAAAAAAGATACCCTCCCCGGCAAGGCCCGCCTGAATAACGCCATTTCGTCCCATGTTTTCCAGGAGCTTCATGAGCGCGGCATCCGCACGCATTTCATTAAAAAATTGTCAGCAACCGAACAGCTTGTCCATCAATCCGACATCATTCCACTGGAAGTTGTTGTCCGGAACACGGCTGCAGGAAGCATGGTTAGACGGCTGGGAATCGAACCGAAGACAGCACTCACTCCGCCAGTTATTGAATTATTTTATAAAAACGATGTGCTGGGGGATCCGCTAATCAATGATGATCATGCCCTGCTGCTCAGTGACGTGATGTATGAGGATTTGAATGCAATAAAGGCACAGGCGCTGGAAGTAAACAGACAGCTGATTGATCTGTTTACTGCATCCGGAATTGAGCTGGTGGACTTTAAACTGGAATTTGGGCGTGTTGCAAGTGGCAACATCGTGCTGGCTGATGAAATTTCTCCTGATACATGCCGGCTTTGGGACATTGAGACTAGGGAAAATCTCGACAAAGATGTGTATCGCCAGGGAACCGGAGACTTGCTGGAAGTCTATGAAAAATTAATGACACGACTGGAGGCTGCGTTATGAAAAAAGTGATTGTCCATGTAACGCTGAAAGAGGGAGTACTTGACCCACAAGGCCAAACAATTGAAACATCCCTTCATTCGTTGGGATTTACGGAAGTGGAAGAAGTGCGGACAGGAAAGACGATTGAATTGCTGCTTGATAATCATGACAATGTGGAAGCACGTGTGCAAGATATGTGTACGAAACTTCTGGCCAATCCGGTTATCGAGGATTACCGAGTGAATGTGGAGGAGGCTGTCCAGTCATGAAATTTGCCGTTGTTGTGTTTCCTGGTTCGAATTGTGACCGTGATATGTACCATGTGGTGCGGGATATCTTGCAGGAAGAAGCAGATCTCGTCTGGCATGAATCTGGCAATCTGCAAGACTATGATGCTATTTTGCTGCCCGGCGGTTTTTCGTATGGCGATTATCTCCGGTCGGGAGCTGTTGCTGCCGTATCCGGTATGATGGATCGGGTGAAAGAACAAGCCGCACAGGGCAAGCCAGTATTAGGTGTCTGCAATGGTTTTCAAGTGTTGCTGGAATCCGGACTGCTGCCTGGCGCGATGCTTCCGAATGAAAAGTTGGCCTTTATGTGCCATCAGGAGCAGCTGGAAGTTGTCAGCAATCAGACCCTATTTACATCAGAGTACGACCAGGGGGAAACCGTTCAGTTCCCAATTGCGCATGGGGAGGGGAATTACTACTGCGACGCCAAGACAATGGCTGAACTGAAAGCAAACGGTCAAGTCGTTTTCACTTATAAGAACAACCCGAATGGGTCGGCTGGCGCGATTGCCGGAATCGTTAATAAACATGGGAATGTACTTGGCATGATGCCCCATCCAGAACGGGCGTCCGAAGCAATCATCGGCAGTGCGGATGGCATCAGACTGTTTCAGTCACTAGTTAAAAATTGGAGGGATGCACATGCTGTCAACGTCTGAAATGACACCGGAGACAATTGAGCAGGAAAAATTGTATCTTGACTTAGGGCTGAGTGAAGCGGAATATGTGCGGGTGAAACAAATCTTGCAGCGGCGTCCGAACTTCACCGAAACTGGCATCTTTTCTGTAATGTGGTCAGAACATTGCAGCTATAAAACTTCGAAACCATTGCTAAAGAAGTTTCCGTCAACGGCACCGCACGTCCTTCAGGGACCAGGAGAAGGTGCTGGGGTCGTTGACATTGGGGATGGCATGGCGGTGGTGTTTAAGATTGAAAGCCATAATCATCCGTCAGCCGTAGAGCCATACCAGGGTGCGGCAACCGGTGTCGGCGGCATTATCCGTGACGTTTTTTCGATAGGGGCGCGGCCAGTTGCGTTAATGAATTCGCTAAGGTTTGGAAATCCAGGGACAGGGAACGTGAATCATTTGTTTCAGGAAGTGGTCCGCGGGATTGCCGGCTATGGAAACTGTGTCGGCATTCCAACGGTTGGCGGTGAGGTGCAGTTTGACAACAGCTATGAGGACAACCCGCTTGTCAACGCGATGTGTGTTGGACTTATCCGCCACGAAGACATGCAGAAAGGAATTGCCTCAGGTGTCGGCAATACGGTCATGTATGCCGGGGCACCGACAGGACGGGATGGAATTCACGGTGCAACGTTTGCATCAGGTGATCTGACGGATGACTCCGATAAAGATCGGCCGTCCGTGCAGGTTGGTGACCCATTCATGGAGAAATTGCTCATTGAAGCATGCCTGGAAGCCATTCAGTCTGATGCACTCGTCGGAATGCAGGATATGGGGGCAGCCGGGCTGACATCATCAGCAAGCGAAATGGCCAGTAAAGCAGGAACCGGGATGATTATGAATTTGGATCTGGTACCAAAGCGTGAAGCGAATATGAGTGCCTATGAGTTAATGCTGTCCGAATCCCAAGAGCGCATGCTGCTTGTCGTGGAGAAAGGACGCGAACAGGAAATAATGGACATTTTTGCGAAATACGGTCTGGAAGCCGCGGCTGTCGGAGAAGTGACCGAAAATACATCATTCCGCCTGCTCCAGCATGGTACGACCGTGGCCGATATCCCGGTCGATGCCCTAGCGGAAGAAGCGCCCGTGTACCATATGCCATCAAAGGAAGCTGCTTATGTGAAAGCATTTCAGCAGATGGATGAAAGAATCCCGGAAGTAAATGACCACGCCGACATGCTGAAGCAGCTTTTACAGCAGCCGACCATCGCCAGCAAGGAATACGTCTATGACCAATATGATTCGATGGTGCAGACGAATACGGTCGTTACACCCGGGTCTGATGCAGCAGTTATTCGGATTAAAGGAACGGATAAAGCACTCGCCATCACCACTGACTGCAATTCCCGCTATTTGCATTTGGATCCGGAAACCGGCGGAAAGACTGTCGTCGCCGAAGCTGCCCGCAATATCGTTTGCTCCGGAGCTCAGCCGCTCGGTCTGACCGATGGATTGAATTATGGCAACCCAACGAATCCAGAAGTTTTTTGGCAGATGGAAAAAAGTGTAGAAGGTATGAGTGCGGCTGCCAAAATGCTTGAGACACCTGTCATTAGTGGAAACGTGTCCTTATATAACCAATCCAATGGCAAATCGATTTACCCAACGCCGGTGGTAGGCATGGTTGGCTTGGCATCGCTTGAAGATATAACACCGAGCTTCTTTCAGGAGACGGATGATCTGGTTTATGTCATTGGCGAGGCAAAACCTGAATTTGGGGGCAGTGAACTGCAGAAAGTTGTTTCCGGCAAATATGAAGGAAAGGCACCGGGGATTGATTTACAGGTGGAAGCGGATCGTCAGCAGCAATTGCTGCGGGGTATTCAAGCAGGTCTCATTCAGTCCGCACATGACCTTAGTGAAGGGGGATTGGCAATAGCACTGGCCGAATCAGTATTCACCGGCAAAGGGCTTGGCGTGGAGGTAGACTTAGCTGGGGATGCAACTGTCGCCCTTTTCAGTGAAACGCAGTCACGGTTTCTAGTAACCGTAAGGCCGGAGCATAAAGAAGACTTTGAAACAACAGTCGACAATGCAGTGCATATTGGCCTTGTAACAAACAACGATACACTACTTGTACGTGTCAACGGGACAACAAAAATAGAGGAAGACGTCAGCACACTTCACCAACTGTGGAAAGGGGCCATTCCATGCATGCTGAACAGAAAGGCATAAATGAAGAATGCGGAATATTCGGTGTTTGGGACCATCCACGGGCGGCGGAACTGACATATTATGGTTTACATTCGATGCAGCATCGTGGACAAGATGGCGCGGGACTCGTTGTCAATAGCGGAAGGCGGCTGAGGGCTCATAAAGGACTTGGCCTGGTCAATGATGTGTTTCAGGATGCCAGCTTCCAGGAACTTACGGGGAGTGCTGCCATCGGCCATGTACGGAATGCCACAGAAGGAAGTCATACGTATGAGAATGTGCAGCCGCTTTTGTTTCAGTCACAGACAGAGAGCATGGCGCTCGCACATAACGGCAATCTCATAAATGCAGACAGCCTTCGTACGGAATTGGAGCATGAGGGAAGCATCCTGCAAACGTCATCCGATATGGAAGTACTTGCTCATCTTATGAAAAAGAGCAGTATGGAAACAAACGAAACATCAATTGCAGATGCACTCAATCAGACAACTGGTGCATATGGCATTTTGATGATGACCGACGATACACTGTATGCTGCGCTGGATCCGAATGGTATTAGGCCACTGTCCATTGGCCGGCTTGGCGATGCGTATGTAGTAGCATCGGAGTCGTGTGCATTTGACCAGATTGGTGCGGTTTTTGAACGTGATGTGTTGCCCGGGGAACTGGTAGCCATTAATGATGACGGCGTGCAATCATCCCGATTCGCTATAAGAGGCCAGCGGAAAATGTGTTCCATGGAATATGTGTACTTATCAAGGCCTGACAGTGATGTGAATACAGTCAACGTCCACGCATCGCGAAAACAGATGGGAAAAGAACTCGCGAAAGAATCGCCGGCGAATGCAGATATCGTCGTCGGTGTGCCGGATTCCAGTATTTCCGCTGCTATCGGTTTTGCCGAAGCGAGCGGGCTGCCATATGAAATGGGAATTATTAAGAACCGCTATGTCGGCAGGACATTTATCCAGCCGACCCAGGACCTGCGGGAACAAGGTGTCAAAATGAAGCTTGCGCCTGTTAGGGGAATGGTGGCCGGAAAACGGGTCGTCATGGTAGATGATTCCATTGTACGGGGAACGACGAGTAAGCGGATTGTCGACATGCTGAAACACGCAGGCGCAAGTGAAGTGCACGTGCGGATTGCATCACCCCCAATTCAGCATCCGTGCTGGTATGGGATTGATATGTCGACATATAGAGAGCTGATTGCAGCCAATTACACACTTGAGGCGATAGGCGAGCTGATTGGAGCCAACAGCCTTGGCTTTCTGAGTGAACCAGGACTTGAAAAAGCAATCGTCAAAGACAAATCGCTTCACCAGGGAATTTGTACGGCATGCATGACAGGTGATTACCCGGTAGCGAAAGGTGCTGAAAGAGTATTGACCCACAAAAGGTCTTAAGAAGGGATGGCAACGATGGGAAACACATATAAGGAAGCTGGTGTAGATGTTGAACAAGGATACGAAGCCCTCAGACGAATGAAAACGCACATTAATCAGGCATCCCGGCCGGAAATGCTGGGTGGAATTGGAGCATTCGCCGGCATGTTCGATTTGAGCTCGTTTCAATATCAGGAGCCGGTGCTCGTTTCTGGTACAGATGGTGTCGGAACGAAACTCAAACTGGCAGTACAGATGAATAAGCATGACACAATTGGTATCGATCTGGTGGCCATGTGTGTCAACGACATCGCAGCCCAGGGTGCAGAGCCGTTATTCTTCCTTGACTATATCGCATGTGGGCAGACAAATCCGGATGTAACGGAACAAATTATCTCCGGTGTTTCAGCGGGCTGTATCGAGGCAGGTGCTGCATTGATTGGCGGTGAAACAGCGGAGATGCCGGGAATGTATGCACCAGATGCATATGATTTGGCTGGGTTTGCTGTTGGCATTGCTGAAAAGTCAAACCTTCTAACAGGAGAGTTGATTACTGCGGGGGATGCTGTCATCGGCTTAGCTTCCAGTGGAATTCATTCAAACGGCTTTTCCCTGGTTCGAAAGCTAGTAGAGGACTTTGACCTGAAAAAAATATATGCCGGAATGGATACCCCACTCGGCGAAGTGCTTTTAACACCGACAAAAATTTATGACAAAGCTGCCCAGGCGGTCATGCGGGAAGCAAATGTCAAAGGTATGGCACATATAACGGGCGGTGGTTTTTACGAGAATTTCCCCCGTTTGCTCCCGGACGGTCTGGGTGTGAAACTGAATGCCTCCAGTTGGCAGGAACCCCCTGTTTTCCGGTTTTTGCAGGACATTGGCGGTATCGCGGATGACGAAATGTACCGGGTCTTTAATATGGGAATTGGTATGGCGATCATTGTCCCACAAGAGGATGTGGACAGTGTCATGCACATTCTCAATGCTCATGGTGAAGCGGCATGGGTAATTGGTGAAACGGTGCCGGACGAAGGAGTGCATATACTACGATGAAAAGAATACGAGCCGCCATTTTTGCATCCGGTACCGGGAGCAACTTTCAGGCGATTATGGAAGAAGCAAATCTTCCGGTTGAAGTCGTACTCCTTGTCTGTGACCATCCCGGTGCGGCAGTTATTGAAAGGGCGGAGCAACACGGAATTGAAACATTGGTTTTTCAGCCCGGGGCATTTGCTAACAAAGAGGCGTACGAACAAACGCTTCTGGATAAACTGCAGGACGCTGGCGTCACGTGGCTGTTCCTGGCCGGTTATATGCGTATCGTCGGAACGGTGCTGTTGACCAATTATAAGGAAAGAATTGTTAATATTCACCCATCACTGCTGCCGGACTTTCCCGGAAAAGATGCTATTGGGAAAGTATTCCGGGCGGGGGTGGAAACAACTGGTGTCACAGTCCATTTTGTTGATGAAGGAATCGATACGGGCCCGATTATTGCACAGCAGGAAGTCCCTGTCCTACCTGAGGACACATTGGAAACGTTGACAGAACGGGTTCAACATGCAGAACGCCGTCTGTACCCAGCTGTAATCCGCCAGTTGCTGGAACAGGATGAAAGAAAACTGGACAATCACAAGACTGCTGATCACTATAGCAGACAATTTTAGAGAAATGCCAGATACTGAGGCAAAAACACTAGAATTGGAATCCGTGGAAAGGATCAGGCCAGCAACCAACACTACCGGCAATGCAAACTACGACAAAAGTGAGGAATGTACAATGAAACGACGGGTACTGATAAGTGTTTATGATAAACGTCATATTGAAGAATTCGCATCTGCTCTTGCCGGGATGGGTTATGAGATTATTTCCACCGGCGGGACGTTAAAGAAATTGCGTGAGGCTCAAATCGAAGCCACCGCAGTTGAAGACCTGACAGGTTTTTCAGAAATGCTGGACGGCCGTGTGAAAACATTACATCCAGCTATACACGGGGGGATTCTCGCCAATCGCGGGGAGAACGTACATCTGCAGCAGCTGGATGACAACGGGATCACCCCCATTGATATGGTGGTCGTGAACCTTTATCCATTTAAACAAACGATTGATCAACCAGGTGTGACCGAACAGACCATCGTGGAAAATATTGATATCGGCGGACCTGCTATGCTGCGGTCGGCAGCGAAAAATATGGACGATGTAACAGCTGTCGTTGATCCTGCTGATTATGAGCGTGTCCTGGAATCAATCCGCAATGGTGCGCTGGACCGGACAGAACGCAGGAAATTGGCTGCAAAAGTATTCCGCCACACAGCCCAGTATGATGCACTCATTGCAAATTATTTTACGGATGAAGCATTCCCGGAAAATTATACAGTTACGTATGAGAAGGCGCAATCACTGAGATATGGAGAGAACCCGCATCAGCAGGCCGCATTTTATAAAGATCCGCAACAGACAGAAATGAGCCTTGCATCGGCCAATCAGCTGCATGGCAAGCAGTTATCCTATAACAATATTCAGGATGCCAATGCAGCCCTGGCTATCATTGCTGAATACGATCATCCAGCGGCTGTTGCCGTGAAGCATATGAATCCAAGCGGCATTGGGGTAGCGAAAGATTTACAAGGAGCTTTTGCCAAGGCGTTTGCCGCAGACCCGGTTTCTATTTTTGGTGGGATTGTTGCCTGTAACCGACCAGTTGATGCGGATACTGCCAGCAAAATGCGGGAAATCTTTCTGGAAATTGTAATGGCACCCCGGTTCACGGAGGATGCGCTGGCTATTCTGACGGAGAAGAAAAATATCCGACTGCTGGAAGTGGATATGGAGAAGAGGGAATCGGCATCTCATCGGCTGACGGCTGTGAACGGCGGGGTGCTGATTCAGTCCGGTGATGACGGAGCTATTTCGGAAGATGAGCTAACTTATCCAACTGAAAGGCGGCCGACGGAAGCGGAGATGGCAGATCTGTCGTTTGCCTGGAAAGCAGTGAAACAAGTTAAATCAAACGCGATTGTGCTGGCAAAAGATGCGCAGACAATCGGTGTCGGTGCAGGACAAATGAACCGGATCGGTGCGGCGGAAATTTCCTTGAAACAAGCTGGATCGAAGGTAGAAGGGGCGGCGCTCGCTTCCGATGCATTTTTCCCGATGCCAGACACAGTAGAGGCAGCAGCAAAAGCTGGCATCACCGCCATCATACAGCCCGGCGGATCAAAACGCGATCAGGACTCCATTGATATGTGTAACCAGTACGGCATTGCCATGGTCTTCACAGGCATGCGGCATTTTAAACATTAACAAGTGCATTTTGTTTCCTAAATATAGGATTGATGAGTATAACTTAGGAAAATATGCCTGACAGCAAGTGGAAATATACGAGACTCCTGCGGGAAAAGCAAGCAATGCGAGACCCCGCAGGCGAGGTACGAGCTGAGGAGGCTTGCGGCTTGCCAAGCGGCAAAGAAGACACTGCGAAAGCGAACAGAGTGAGCTTAAGCAGATGTCGCGCTTGTGCCCTGTGGGTGAAAGCGAGTATATTTCCACTGCGTCATAAAGAGCATCTTGGAAAAATCCTAACGATGGAAGGTGTTTTTGTGAAAGTATTACTTGTCGGACGCGGCGGACGGGAACATAGCATTGCCATGAAGCTGTATGAAAGTGGCCAGGTCAATCAGATTTATGCAGCACCGGGCAACGGTGGCATCAGCGACATCGCCGTTTGTGCGGACATCGATGAGATGAATATTGACGGGTTGGCAGCCTTTGCTGTGGAGAAAGCCATCGATTTAACGATTGTCGGTCCCGAGAATCCGCTGGTAGCAGGGATAACTAACAAGTTTCATGAAGCAGGCCTGAAAATTTTTGCTCCGACAAAACAAGCAGCCATGCTGGAAGGAAGCAAACGGTATGCGAAGGACTTCATGCAAAAATACGATATTCCAACAGCCGCTTATGCCAGTTTTACACGGGCAGTGGATGCGAAAGCCTATATAAATAAGATAGGTGCACCGGTTGTGGTAAAGGCAGACGGGCTTGCTGGCGGTAAGGGTGTCGTTGTTGCTCATACCATCGTTGAAGCATGCCTCGCAGTGGACCGCTTCCTTACAGACAGCGGAAGCCCGCAAACACAACCGAGCATTGTCATTGAAGAATGTCTTGAGGGGCGGGAATTGTCACTGATGGCATTTGTTCATGAAAATAACGTATTTCCGATGCTTCCAGCGCGTGACTATAAACGGGCATTTGATCATGACCAGGGGCCGAACACCGGTGGAATGGGGGCATATGCGCCTGTAGAGGATGTATCATCTGAATCACTTGACGAAATAATCGAAACTGTTCTGCAGAAGGCTGCGGACGGCATTATGCGGGAAGGCTGCCCATTTACAGGCATTCTGTATGCAGGGCTGATGATGACAGAGGAAGGTCCGAAAGTCATCGAATTTAATGCACGATTCGGTGATCCAGAAACAGAGGTTGTGCTGCCACTCTTGAAAAATGACTTGCTGCAAGTGCTGCTGGACGTATTGGACGGAAAGGATCCACAGCTTTCGTGGGAACCAAAACATTGTGCAGGTGTGGTACTGGCTTCGGCGGGCTATCCGGAGGCGTATGAAAAAGGAATTCTATTGCCGGATCTCACGCCGGAGGACCGCGCCATCGTCGTACATGCTGGCACGCGCAAAACAGCTGACGGCATAGTCTCAGACGGTGGCAGGGTTCTGCTGGCCGGTTCCAAGGGCGATACGCTAACTCAAGCAATCAGCGGGGCTTACGGATGGCTAAAGCGTCACATACAAACCGATCGTTTCTTTTACCGGGGAGATATCGGTTCGACAGCGGCAAAAGCGGATTCTCCGGTATGAATAACGACACGAAAAGTGCGAAAAGCCCACATTTCATATGAGAAAATGCGGGCTTTATTGACGGCAATATGGCTTACTGTATCATTTGCTTGATTATTTCTTTGTTCCGTTCTTTAAATGCATCATTATGCGATGAGACCATAGGTGCTGTGGCAGCATCCGGCTCGATGAATTGTTTCGCTTGATTGACTGCATTAGCCGCATCCTGGAAAGCACCGGCTATCAAATTCAGCTTTCCTTCATGCATCAGGATATCACCGGCAGCATACAGCCCATCAAGCGAGGACTCACTGTTAACCGTACCTGAAATGAAGTAATCGTCTGCAATAGCAATATCAACCTCACTATTTTCAAGCAGTGCCGTATCCCGTTCATAGCCATGATTGACAATTACCGCATCAACCGGCAGATGATTAACGGCGCCTGTTTGATGATTGGTCAGCTCAACCTGTCCAATTGCTTCGTCCTGATCATCAGCAACCAGTCCAGTGATGGAAGTATGGAAGAAACACACAACGGAACTGTTCCGCAATTGTGTTGCTTGTGATTCATGGCAGTCAAAATTATTTCTCCGGCACGTGATGAAAACGTGCTTAGCAACAGTTTTTAACTCATTGGCCCAGTCTGTCGCAGAGCTCCCACCGCCGGAAATGATGACGGTTTTATCTTTAAATTGCTGTAGCGACTCGACGGAGTAATGCAAATTGGTACCCTCGAATTTTTCAGCACCGTTAACAGCCAATTTCTTAGGGTTCAAGATGCCACTGCCGACTGCAACAATAACGGTTCGTGAATAATGCACATGACCTGAGGCGGTGTGCAATTCATATATGCCCTGTTTGTTGCGTGCGATGGATTCGATTTTTTCATTAAGGACGACTTCGGGGTCAAACGTCAATCCCTGTTCTACTGTTTGGTCAATGAATTTTGCCCCGGTAAGCGGTGGCAGTCCGCCGACATCCCAGATCATTTTTTCCGGGTAAACATGTACTTTACCGCCTAAGTTCGGCTGATACTCAATGACTTTTGTTTTCAGCTCTCTCAGTCCGCTGTAAAAGGCGGAAAACAATCCGGCTGGCCCGCCGCCGATAATGGTTACATCGAACAATTCGTCTTTTGCCACTGCCGTTCACTCCTCAGATATATGTAACTGATTATCATTCTCACTAAAGTATACACGATTTCCGTGCAAAAGAAAAGGTTGTGTTTTTCATCGTGCAGGAAGATGTTCATATTTTTGAAAATGAGGTGCCTCACACCATGAATGAGAGCCCGGACGCGGTCACACCACAGGGAAAATGGCTTGCATCCAGCGTTCATCCAGCAAACTCCGAAGCTGTCACAAAAGATTCAATTTCATTCATGAAAACGTTGCAGTATAAAAGCAATATCTATGTTACTATGGAAAAAAGCACATATTGGAGCGTTGAATAGTATGTCAGAGAATAGATATCAGTGGAGAAACCGTGAGTTGAGGGAGCATGTAGCAGTTATTGATGGGAAAGCATGCCCGACGATTATTTTAAAGAACGGAACATATTTAAATACCTATACGAAACAATGGCAGCAGGCGAACATTTGGATTCTCCGCGACCGTATTGTGTATGTCGGGGATGAGATGCCTGAGCTGAGTGACCATGCTGAAGTGGTCGACTGTACCGGGAAATACCTTGTTCCCGGGTATATTGAGCCGCACGCACATCCTTTTCAGCTGTATAATCCTGAGGCGCTCGCCATGTACGGTGCGAGCTATGGAACAACCACTTACGTTAATGACAACCTGATGTGGAATTTTTTGTTGGAAAGAAAGAAAGCGTTTTCTTTGCTGGGGGCGTTTGATCAATTGCCAGTTTCCATGTACTGGTGGGCGCGGCTGGATTCGCAGACGGCCTTGCAGCAAGAAGAGGAAGAATTATTCAGTACACCGAAAGTTTTATCGTGGCTGGAGCAGCAGTCCGTCATTCAGGGTGGGGAGCTGACAGCCTGGCCCAGCCTGCTTGATGGTGATGACAGACTGCTGTATTGGATCCAAGAGGCAAAACGTCTTGGTAAGCCGGTGGAAGGCCATTTGCCTGGTGCGTCCGAGCGCACATTAACGAAAATGAAACTGCTAGGTGTTTCGGCAGAACATGAAGCGATGACCGGGAAAGAGGCGATGCAGCGACTGCAGCTTGGGTATCAGGTTGGATTGCGCCATTCATCGATTCGCCCTGACTTGCCTGGTTTGATTGAAGAATTGCTGGCGGAAGGACTTCGGTCATTTGATCATGTCATGATGACAACCGATGGATCGACGCCAGGATTCTATGAAAATGGAATCATGAATGTTTGTGTTGCTATCGCCATTGAAAAGGGGATCCCTTTGGAAGACGCGTACCGGATGGCATCCCACAATGCTGCTAATTATTACGGGCTGATTGAAGAACTGGGATGTATAGCACCAGGCCGGGTAGCAAATATTAATATTTTGCAGGCCAAAGATGACCCGAATCCAGTCAGCGTTCTTGGCAACGGAGAATGGATCCGGAAAAATAACGAAAACAAGCATATAGCTCCAAAAATTGACTGGGCGAGCCATGATATCCAGTCGCTTTCATTCAGCTGGGATCTAACGATGGATGATATGCAATTTTCTGTTCCGCTTGGCTTGCATCTTGTGAATGACGTTATTATTAAAGCGTACGCCATTAATACCGATGTGACGCTCGACGTGATACCCGATAATAATGATGATGCCTTTCTGATGCTGATGGACCGGAAAGGACAGTGGCGCGTCAACACGGCCATCAAAGGGTTTACCAATCGTTTGGGCGGCTTGGCCAGTTCGTATTCGGCAACCGGTGACATTGTCTTTATCGGCAAAAGCAAGCCAGATATGCTGCTGGCATGGAAGCGGATGAAAGAACTTGGCGGCGGCATTGTGGCAGTGCACGATGGTGAAATTCTGTTTGAACTGCCGCTGACACTGTCTGGAAGCATGTATGCAGGAGAAATGGCTGAGCTGATAGAGAAAGAAAAAGAGCTGCGTGCACTTCTGCAGGAATTCGGCTATCCATTTTATGACCCGGTTTATACGATTTTATTTTTGTCATCCACCCACTTACCGTATATCCGCATCACACAGCAGGGTATCATTGATGTAAAGAAACGGGAAGTTCTCTTTCCAGCAACGTTAAGATAACGTATAATAGATTTACTGAAGGTTGTTCAGAAAGTCCGGGGAAATTGATTACCGCCGGTTTCTTTTAACCCCCTGCATCCGATTTTAATCGATTCAGGCGTGTGCAGCGGGTGGCTGAATCTTGCTGCCAACCAAAGGAGTGGAATCTTGAAAAAAATTCTTGTTTTTTTCGTACTGGCTATACTGCTGCTGTTTGCTGCATGTTCCGATAGTGAGGAGCAAACAGCGGATGACAGTGAAGCAAAAGCAAATGCGACCGATGAGAAAGAACAAACCCCCGAAACATCTGGAAATGTGCATACCTATCCGCTGACAGGGGTGAAGACCGATCAGCCTGCCGATGACCGGATTGTCGGGGTGATGGTCAATAATCACCGCAAGGCCAGGCCACAGACTGGACTTTCGAAAGCAGATATTGTTTTTGAGGTTTTGGCTGAAGGACGGATTACGCGTCTGCTTGCATTGTTCCAGAGTGAAAAGCCAGACGCGGTCGGACCGGTACGCAGCGCAAGGGAATACTATTTTGAGCTGGCCAGCGGGTACGGAGCACTCTATACTTATCATGGTGCCGCTAATTTTGTAAATGACATGATTCGGAACCGGGGAATCGAGTATTTGGATGGTGCGATGCACGATGATGACGAATACCTGTTTAAACGGGAGTCATTCCGGGAACCGCCGCATAACTCATACTTGCAGTTTGGATCCGTGTACGATGCTGCAGAGAACAAAGGTTACGATGTGAGCAGATCTTATGAGCCGCTTCCGTTTGCCTCAGAAGAAGAAGCTGCATCGATTTCCGGGGATGCAGCAACACATATCAAAATTGTGTATTCTGATAAGCTGACAAATATTGTAGAATACCAGTATGATGCCGACAGTGAAACCTATACACGATACAGTGACGGGACAAAGATGACAGAAATGGAATCAGGAGAAGCGATTACGACCGACAATATATTTATTGTGGAAACTCCCCATCAAGTGATTGATGACGCGGGTCGCCGGGAGGTTGATATAACTTCGGGCGGTGATGCATATCTGGTTCAAAAAGGGAAGGTTCGCCAAGTGAAATGGGAAAATCGCGACGGCCGGATTATTCCAGTTAAAGATGGCGAGCCAGTGCCATTTGTCCCCGGCAAAACGTGGATAAATATTGTTCCGTCCAGTCCGGGAATGGATCAGTCTGTTACGATTTCAGATGAATAGAAAGTAGGTGGTGCCAGAATGCAGATAGATAATTTGCGCGGCGAACAGCTGGACCAATTGTTTGATGCCATTCTCTCGCTGCAGGATCGTGAGGAATGTTATAAGTTTTTTGATGATATTGCGACCATGTCGGAAATTCATGCCATTGCACAGCGTCTGCAAGTGGCCAAGATGCTGCGGGAAGGCCATACGTACAGTGTAATAGAAGAAGAAACAAACGCTTCCACTGCAACCATTTCACGCGTGAGGCGCTGTATTAACTACGGAAGTGACGGCTACAGGATTGTGCTCGACCGCCTGACGGACAAGGACGAATAAAGGAGCTGCTATCTCTTCAGGAGGTAGCGCTCTACTATTACAACCAAAGTATTTTCCGTATGTGCCGCCCTCTCCAACTCTCCCCATAGCCAAAACATCTATTCCTTCAAAAAATATTACCCATAATCCTAAATTCATAGCATCATTTTTGGTATACTTTATAAGTGAATGAAAAGAAGTGTTCCACGTTTCTTTTGTACTGTATCATAAGGAAACATGAAAATAGCGTTAATACTGATGGAGGATGAACGTTGAATTATTCATTACACGAATGGAATCATATATTTAAACTTGATCCTGCTAAAGAAATTTCCGATGAGGATCTTGATGCCATCTGTGAATCAGGGACAGATGCGGTCATTGTAGGCGGGACAGACGGGGTGACACTGGATGGTGTGCTTGATTTGCTATCTCGCATTCGCCGCCACACAGTGCCATGTGCACTGGAAATTGCCAATATGGAGTCGATTACACCCGGCTTTGATTATTACTTAATCCCGATGGTGATGAACAGCACGGAAAAGAAGTGGATGATGGACCTGCAGCACCAAGCGATCAAGGAATATAGGGAACTGTTGGACTGGGATGAAATGTTTGTTGAAGGCTATTGCATCCTTAACGAAGATTCCAAAGCATTTCAGAAAACAAAATGTGACATGCCGGATGCGGAAGACGTGGAAGCGTACGCTCATATGGCAGAGCATGTTTTTCACTTGCCGATTTTTTATATGGAATACAGTGGAACATACGGTGCCCCAGAGCTTGTCAAAAGAGTGAAGAGCCAGCTCCAGCATACAAAGCTGTTTTATGGCGGCGGGATTGAAAACAATTTCCAAGTGAGGGAAATGAAAGAGTATGCTGATGCGGTTATTGTCGGCAATCTTATTTATGATAATATTAAACAGGCATTGAAGACGGTCAAAGCAGTACACAGCAATAAAGAATAAACGTTATATTTTGCAAGGGGTGTCAGGTTTGAGTCATACAATGGATGATCTACTTAACGGATTAAACAGGGAGCAGAAGCAGGCCGTCCAGCATACGGATGGACCGCTATTGATTATGGCCGGGGCAGGAAGCGGAAAGACGCGTGTATTGACACATCGAATCGCCTATTTACTTGGGGAAAAAGATGTGTCTCCTAGAAGCATCCTGGCTATTACATTTACGAATAAGGCGGCACGTGAGATGAAGGAGCGTGTCAACCGGCTTATTGGCGCAGGAGGGGCACAGGTATGGGTTTCCACCTTCCACTCAATGTGTGTGCGCATTCTCAGGCGGGATATTGACAGGATTGGCTACAGTACCAATTTTACGATTTTGGACAGCAGTGACCAGCTGTCTGTCATCAAGCAAATTTTGAAAGACTTGAACATCGATACGAAGAAATTTGACGCGCGAGGTATGCTGGGACAGATTAGCGGAGCCAAAAATGAGCTGATCACACCGGAAGAATACAGCAAGAATGTCGCGGATTTTTTCCATCGTCAGGTCGCACAAATCTATGAACGCTATCAAAAAACATTGCAGAAAAATCAGGCACTTGACTTTGATGATCTGATTATGCAGACGATTCATTTGTTCAAACGGGTGCCGGAAGTGCTGGAATATTACCAGCGCCGTTTCCAGTATATTCATGTTGATGAGTACCAGGATACGAACCATGCCCAGTACTATTTGGTTAAGCAGCTGGCAAGCAGGTACCAGAATTTATGTGTTGTCGGTGATTCGGATCAGTCGATTTATCGCTGGCGCGGTGCGGATATCTCTAATATTTTGTCTTTTGAAGAGGATTATCCATCATCACGCACGATTTACCTGGAACAGAATTACCGGTCGACGAAATCGATTCTTGATGCGGCTAATCATGTTATTGAACACAATGCAGGCCGGAAGCCAAAGAACCTGTGGACGGAAAATGATGACGGGAAAAAGATCCATTATTTTCAGGGTGCAACGGAACAGGAAGAGGCGCTCTATGTCACAGATAAGCTTCAGGAACTGACGGAGGATGAGCGCTTTTCCTTAAATGATATTGCCGTTCTGTACCGGACGAATGCCCAGTCACGTGCAGTTGAGGATACACTGATGAAATCAAATATCGCGTATCAGATGGTAGGCGGCACGAAGTTCTATGAACGGAAAGAAATTAAAGACTTGATTTCGTACTTGCGTCTGATTACCAATCCGGATGATGATATCAGTTTTGAACGAGTCGTCAATGTGCCGAAACGAGGCATTGGCAAAACGTCTGTAGACAAGCTGCGAGCATATGCAGCTGAACATGGCATATCGTTTTTTCAGGCGATAAAGGAAGTTGATTTTACCGGTGTGTCGAAAAAAGCAGCCCAAGCGCTCTCGAAGTTTGAAAGCTTCATTCAAAGTCTGGTCCAGCAGCAAGAGTTTTTAACGGCAACGGACATGGTTGAGGCGGTTTTGGAACGGACAGGCTATGAAGAAATGCTGAAGAATGAACGAAGCCTTGAATCCCAGAGCAGGCTGGAGAACCTGGAAGAATTCAAGACAGTTACACAGGAATTCGAAGAGGGAGCTGAAGACAAGACGCTGGTTGCCTTTCTGACGGACCTTGCGCTGATTGCGGACATCGACCGGGTAGATGAGGAAGAAGCGGAAAATGAGCCAAAGGTGACCATGATGACGCTCCATGCTGCGAAAGGCCTGGAATTTCCGGTCGTATTTTTAGTCGGGCTGGAGGAAAATGTATTCCCGCACAGCCGGTCCATGATGGATGAGGAGGAAATGCAAGAAGAGCGGCGCCTTGCCTATGTCGGGATTACGAGGGCCGAGCAGGAGCTTTTTCTGACCCACGCGAAAATGCGTACCTTATATGGACGGACGAATATGAACCCGATTAGCCGGTTTATTAACGAAATTCCGGAAGACCTCGTCGACGGAATTGAACAGGCGCGTGCCACGATGTATGGGTCTATTGAGAAACCTAAAGATCAGCCAGCACCGAAGCGTCAAGCCGGTAAGATGCAGCAGACGAGCGGAGCGGAATCAGAAACTTGGAGTCCCGGTGATAAAGCCGAACACAAAAAATGGGGTGTCGGCACGGTGGTCAAGGTGCAGGGAGAAGGCGAATCCATGGAGCTCGACATTGCATTTCCGGCGCCAACCGGCATTAAACGTCTTCTGGCTAAATTCGCACCAATCACTAGACAATAGGAGGTGCCTCCTGAAGTGGATAAAGAACAAGCACACCAGCAAATTGAAAAACTGCGGGAACGGCTGAACCGCTACAATTATGAATACTATGTGCTCGATAATCCCAGCGTTCCCGATGCGGAGTATGACAAGAAAATGCAGGAACTCATTAGCCTGGAAACGGATTTTCCTGAACTGGTGACTGCAGATTCTCCTTCACAGCGGGTCGGCGGGGAGCCCCTGGATGCATTCCAAAAAGTGCAGCACCGCATTCCGATGCTCAGTCTTGGGAATGCCTTCAATGAAAGTGAGCTGCGCGATTTTGCCCGGCGTGCCAACCAGGGCCTTGATGAGCCGATTTCATTTGTTTGTGAATTGAAAATTGACGGGCTGGCTGTCTCACTTATTTACGAGGACGGGAAGCTGGTCCGTGGCGCAACGCGCGGAGACGGAACGACTGGCGAAGATATTACGACCAATCTGCGAACCATCCGCAGTATTCCTTTGTCCATCCCGGAAAAAAATACAATCGAGGTTAGAGGAGAAGCCTTCATGCCGCACCGGTCGTTCCTGAAACTAAACGAGGAACGCAAGGCAAATGGGGACGAGCCATTTGCCAACCCGCGAAATGCTGCGGCAGGATCACTCCGGCAGCTTGATCCGAAAATAGCGACCAAACGCAGCCTCGACATTTTTCTGTACAGTGTGGGTGAATGGGAAGCCGGTTCACTGGAATCACATAGCGAGCGCCTCACCTACATGGAAGAGCTCGGATTTAAAACCAATCCTGAATGGCGAAAGTGTGAAACGATTGATGAAGTGATGGACTATGTACATTACTGGGAGGAAAAACGGCCTGAGCTCGACTATGAAATTGATGGTATCGTCATTAAGATTGATAATCTCCGTCAACGGGAAGAACTTGGGTTTACAGCGAAAAGCCCGCGCTGGGCAATTGCATATAAATTTCCGGCTGAAGAAGCAGTTACAGTGCTGCGCGATATTGAGTTAAGTGTCGGGCGTACCGGGGTCATTACACCAACAGCTATCCTTGATCCCGTACAGGTTGCCGGAACAACGGTGAAGCGGGCATCCTTGCATAATGAGGACCTGATCCGAGAGAAGGATATCCGTCTCGGCGACACCGTTGTTATTAAAAAGGCCGGTGATATCATTCCGGAGGTTGTTCGGGCCGTCACAGATGAGCGGGTCGGTTCTGAGCGTGAATTTTTCATGCCGGATGAATGCCCAGCATGTGGCAGTGAGCTCGTCCGCCTTGAGGAAGAAGTTGCACTGAGGTGTATTAATCCAAATTGTCCACAGCAATTGAAAGAAGGGCTGATCCATTTTGTTTCCCGGGAAGCCATGAACATTGACGGGCTCGGCGAAAAGGTTATTAACCAGCTGTTCCGCAACGATCTTGTTCATACAATTGCCGACCTTTACCGTCTTAAGCGGGAAGAGTTGCTGGAGCTGGACCGAATGGGCGAAAAGTCTGCTGACAATTTGCTACGGGCGATTGAAACATCCAAAACAAACTCGCTGGAGCGGCTCCTGTTTGGCCTCGGAATTCGGTTTGTCGGGTCAAAAGCAGCCCGGACACTCGCAGCCCATTTTAAGACAATGGACAATCTGCAGCAGGCAACGTTTGCCGACGTTGTGGCCATTAATGAAATTGGTGAAAAAATGGCGGATTCGATTACACGATACTTTGCCGAAGAACAGGTGCAAGATCTGCTCAGTGAACTTAAAAGTTTGGGACTGAATATGACGTACGATGGTCCAGAGCAGCAAGAAATAAAAGAGGACACACCATTATCCGGCAAAACAGTGGTGCTGACGGGAAAAATGGAAACATTCACCCGGTCGGAAGCAAAAGAACTGGTTCAGCAGCACGGCGGAAGTGTGACAGGAAGCGTCAGCAAGAATACGGATATTGTTATCGCCGGGGAGGATGCCGGCTCGAAATTAGAAAAGGCGGAGAAACTCGGTGTTGCGGTATGGAACGAACAGCAGCTCAGCGAAGCTTTAGACCAATAAGGAGTGGAGAATTTTGAAGAAAGCAGTAATCTGGCTGTCCATCACGCTCCTCACTCTGGCAGGCTGTGCACCATCATTGAACAACAATGAAGATGAAGTGGTGCCCAAAAAAGATGAAGCGAAACAGCAGGAGAAGTCAATTGTTCCCAGTTACCAGCTGTCGGAAGAAAATTACCGGACCATCCTGCCGTATCGTACCAGTGCCTCACGTGGCGTCATTACGAACCAGATGATGAACCGGATGGATATCGGCGAAATGGAGACAGGTTTGCGGCGTCTTTCCAAAGAATATTATGACCCGGAAAAATACTTCTTTGAAGAAGGACAATACTTAACTTCGGATATGCTGTATAAGTGGCTGGACCGGAATCTGACGAAGGACCAGCTTGAAAAAACGCTTAAAAAACGTGTGGAACAGCTTGAGGAAAATGGCCAGAAAGTGGACGAAGAAGATAAAGAAGCCATCCGGAAAGAGCTCCAGCTTGGATTAAATCCGGCCATTGCAAATGACAAATCGAAAGATCAGCAGGAAAACAACCCGAAATATTTAACACACATACTTGAACACAACTTCCTAAAGAAGAATAAGGATGATACCGTTGAACTGGTCGGGGCTTCTATTGGTATTGCCATGAAATCTGACTACGCTTTTCAGACAGAAGTTGGCGGAACGACTTATCATAAGAAAATTGATAAAGAAACAATGCTGAAAAAAGGCAAGGAAATTGCGCAGACCGTACTGGAGCGTGTGAGAAAAATTGAGGAACTGAGCGATATCCCTATCATGTTTGCTCTTTACCGGGAAGAGGACCAGGGATCCCCAGTCCCAGGCAGTTATGTTGCTAAGACCGGTGTTTCCGGCGGTGATATGAAAATTGGTGACTGGGAAACCGTCCAGGAAGAAAATATTCTTTTCCCATCGGATGAGGGGGAAGAAAAGTATTACGATCAACAGCAGCTGGTTAAGGATTTTGGTGACAAAATACAGGAATACTTTCCTAACTATGTCGGTGTGATTGGAGATGGCTTTTACATCAATGAAGAGCTGCAAAAACTGACATTGACCATCCCACTCGAGTTTTATGGAAAAGGGGAAGTGGTTGGTTTTACCCAGTACACGTACGGCCTTGTAAAAGAAATGTTCCAGGATTACTACGAGCTGGAAGTTAAAATTAAGTCGAATGAGAAAATGGAAAGCGTCATCTATCGCGACGCCGGAGAGAAAGAACCAACTGTGCATATTTTTGACAAGTAAATCAGGTAAGAAGGAATCCCTTTTTCATATAAACATGTGGAAAAGGACTTCTATACGCAAAACTTTCCTCATTTCAGGAAAGTCAGCAAGTATACAAGGGGGTTATTGCTATTTTCACCCTTCCACTTTCCCAATATGAATTTTTGGAATTTATGTTATTATATAAATATAGCAAATTTGCTTGCTGCAGTTCATATTCAGCCAGGGGTGGATAATCATGGAAATAGGGCCCTATATCAGACTTCACCGGATCCAGCAGGAAATGACCCAGGCGGAACTGGCGGAGGGAATCGTTTCCTATGCATATCTGTCTAAAATTGAGAACCAGAAAGCTGAAGCCAGCCCGAATGTGATCAGTCTGCTATGTACGCGACTTGGCATCCAGCCGAACAACGAGTCGGATGAAACCATTCGGGAAAAGTGCGAACAATGGTTCAGGATGCTCTTTTCCGAGAATGACAAAAATGAAATGATCCGTATCTATCATGAACTGAATCAGTTATTGTATGACAGTCATTCATCTGAAAACCTGATCATGTTCGAAATCCACAAAATAAGGTATTTCCTAATTACCGGTGAAGTGGATGAGGCGCTGAAACAAATCAACAAGCTAGCTGAAATGGCGGATACCTTTGACAGTCTGCATCAATTTTACTGGTACAAGTTCCGGGGTAATTACAGCTCTGTGAATGGGGAATTCAATCAGGCTATGCGTATGTACCGGCAGGCGGACAACAAGCTGAACCAGCTGGATCTGCCGGAAAATGAGACAGCCGACCTGCAATATGTGATGGCTGTGACGCACAGTAAACTCCGGAATACGCTGGAAGCTATTGAGTATGCGGAAAAGGCGATTGCTATTTTTCGGAAGAACTATCATTTTACCAGATGTGCACAGTGCCATATCGTATTGGGTATCTCTTACCGCCGGATCCGAATGCATGAAAAGGCCATTAAAAATTACAACCTTGCCAAGCATTTGGGCAAGCTGAACCAGAACAAGCAAATTATCCAGCTGACCAATCAAAACCTGGGTTATTTATATTCCACCATTGGCAAGCGGGAGGACGCGATTTTTCATTATGAAGAAATAGTGGGAGATTCGGAAGTCCTGTTGTTTGAGCGAATACTTGCTGCAACGTCGTTAATAAGAGCCTATTACAGTAATTTTAACGTTGAAAAAACGAAGGAAATGATTGAAAAAAGCTTGGAACTTCTTGACAAGGCTGACGACAAAGAAACATATCAGCTGTTTTATTTTATTACCTACACGTATGATTACGCGATTAACCGCAATAAAGGTAAATTTGAACGGCTGGTAATTGATGAATTTATTCCTTACTTGAAGAAGCATAAAGATTACGCAAACTTGGTTATTTACTCCAATATGCTGGCCGAACATTTTGAGCGAAATAACAGATATAAAGAATCTGTTAAATATTACAAACTGGCGAACGAGACATATGATGAGCTCGTTAGCCTGTAAGGAGGGGAGCATATGAAGAAACTGATGGCGACTTTTGCACTAGGTACTTTGCTTGTTGCAGGATTCACAGCCGTACAGGATAAGCCGGTTGATTCCGCAATGGAATGGGAGCCGACCGTTCTTTCTGTCGGTAAGGATGTCAGCCTTTACTAAAGCAGCAAGTGCTCCATGAAGTATCAGACCAGCAACCTTTTACCCTATTACTATATGTGCCTGGAATAGTGTGGAAAGCTATTTCAGGCTTTTTTGTCGTGAAATATGAACCCGGATGCTATTCCAGTGTCTGAACCTTTTTAAATTTTGATTTGTTGCAAGCAGCTAAACATTTTATAATAGTGATAATGCTATAGGCATAAATTAAACAAAAGAATGGGGAGGGAGCGCGATGGATTATGCCATTTCGGGTGCAACGTGGATGTGGCTGTTCATACCAATGCCTGTTTTAATTTTACTGTCCATTATCACCATGATAACGGAAGGGAGGGGAAAGTAAATGGGATTGGAGACATTAATCACGTTTATTGTTTATCTGATAGGGATGCTGGTGATTGGAGTCATCATGTACCGGATGACCAACGACTTATCCGATTATGTTCTAGGCGGTCGCAAACTGTCACCTGGAGTGGCGGCGTTGAGTGCTGGTGCTTCGGATATGAGTGGCTGGCTCTTGCTTGGGCTTCCTGGAGCTATTTATGCATCAGGGCTTGCGGAAGCATGGATGGCAATCGGGCTGTCAATTGGAGCGTATTTAAACTGGCAGTTTGTCGCCAAGCGGCTGCGGGTCTATACAGAGGTTGCCAATAATTCTATTACTGTTCCGGATTTCCTGGAAAACCGGTTTAAAGACCATTCCCATGTGCTTCGGGTCATTTCTGCACTGGTGATTCTATTATTCTTTACTTTTTACACATCTTCGGGAATGGTAGCAGGTGCGAAACTATTTGAAGCATCATTCGGGCTTCCGTACCAGCCTGCTTTGTGGATTGGCACGCTTATCGTTGTGTCCTACACACTGCTCGGCGGTTTTCTGGCTGTTGCCTGGACGGATTTCCTGCAAGGGTCATTGATGTTTGTCGCCTTAATCGCTGTCCCAATCATCGCCATTAACAAAATTGGTGGCTGGGATGCAACGGTTCAGGCAGTCGGTGACATCAGCCCGGATCATTTGAACATGATTGAGGGTGTTGGAATCATTGCTATTATATCATCGATCGCCTGGGGGCTTGGCTATTTTGGCCAGCCGCATATCATTGTCCGGTTTATGGCGCTGCGTTCGCCAAAAGACGTACCGAAAGCTAAGTTTATCGGGACAACCTGGATGATTCTTGGGCTTTACGGGGCAATTTTTACTGGTTTGGCAGGTCTGGCGTTCATCAATACACAGGATGTAGCAAGTTTAAGCGAGTTTGGCATATCGGTTATAACGGAAAATGGTGTACAGATGCTGGATGATCCAGAAAAAATCTTTATTGCATTCTCGCAGCTTCTGTTTCACCCAGTGATTGCAGGCATTCTGCTGGCAGCTATTCTTTCGGCAATTATGAGTACAATTGACTCCCAGTTGCTTGTTTCCTCGTCCGCGGTGGCGGAGGACTTTTACAAGGCTATTTTCCGGCGTGAAGCTACAGATAAGGAGCTCGTTTGGGTTGGACGGCTGGCAACACTCGTAATCGCGCTGATTGCGGCAATAATTGCCATTAACCCGGAAAGCTCGGTACTTGATCTGGTAAGCTATGCTTGGGCCGGGTTTGGCGCTGCATTTGGGCCAACAATTCTGCTGGCACTATTCTGGCGGGGCATTACACGTAACGGGGCACTGGCCGGAATTGTAGTTGGTGCAGTCACCGTCATCATCTGGGGGGATTTCCTGTCCGGTGGTATCTTTGATTTGTATGAAATCGCACCGGGATTTCTCCTCAATCTGATTGTGGCTGTTGTTATCAGTCTGGCCGGTAAGCCGTCTGACGGTGTGGAGACAGAGTACGATCAAGCAGTAGTTGAATTGAAGAAATAACGATTGATGATGGGATGGAACGTCCACACTAGAATTCCAACATCAGAAAATATAAATGATGGATGACCTTATTATAAAAACTTCGGCACTCGCTATAAGTCGAGGCTAGGCCTGAGTTTTTATAATAAAGAAACAGATGCCCTTTTGCCAGATGATCTTAAACAGAAATGGTATGGCAAAAAAACAACGATGGATTGCTCAAGACAATCCATCGTTATTTCATTCTTGCGCTTGTTACTTGAACAAGCTGATTCAATCCCAACCTAAGAAAATTAAACTTAAAAAAGAGTGCGTATTTTAGCACCCCTAGTTACTATTCTTGTTTTTTAAAATATAAAGTTCTTTCTCCATTTTATTTACCTTATCAACAATAAAATCCATTTCATTAATTCCTGATTCATTAGTTAACTCAAACTGCCCGCCAACACCTTCTAGTTTTGTTTCAATAGTATCAAATCGATTATGCATTTCTGATTTCAAAGAGTGAATATCCGATTGCATACTTTTCATTCCTTTATTTATTTCTGTTAGCAAATCAAGAATTTGCTTATCCACTTTATCATCCCTGTGTTTATTATAATAGATGATTATTAAATAAGCACTATTTTTTTAACTACTTACTAGTTCGTCAAGCGCGTCCGTTTTGGTAAGACGGTTAGTTACGGTTGATGTTAGTCCTTTCCTTCTTCAAGGAAGGGCGTACAAAAAGCAAAGGATAGCAGAATAACCAAGTAGGCTAAATGCGTGGGCTAGTATGTTTATTTCTTCTGATTTATTTGCTTATAGGTCACGAACTTTGCTATTATCAATAGTGTCTTTAACAATTGGTAACGATAACTTTGCTACATAAAATAACTATTTTGGGGGTGTCTGTTTTGACGGATATTTCAAAGGATCAGGTGAAGCATGTCGCGAATCTGGCCAGGCTCGCTGTCACCGAAGAAGAAGCTGATAAATTTGCAAAGCAGCTTAGTTCCATCATCGACTATGCGGAACAGCTGAATGAGCTGGATACGGAAAATGTGGAGCCGACGACCCATGTACTTGATTTGAAAAATGTGATGCGCAATGACGAACCGAAAGAATGGATCTCGAAAGAAGACGCACTGCAGAATGCGCCGGTTAAGCAGAATGGCTATTTCCGTGTACCGTCAATTTTGGAGTAAGGAGGGAAAGGTATGGCTTTATTTGACCATAGCATCAAACAATTGGAACAAATGATAGACAGAAAAGAAATCTCAGCCGAAGATTTAGTCGATGCCTCGTACGATCGCATAAATGAAGTCGACGATCAAATTGGAGCTTTTCTGACACTGGACGAAGAAAGTGCCCGCAGCCAGGCGAAACAGCTGGATGCTGAATCAGATAAGGAAGCGCGTTTGTTTGGCATTCCTGCTGGTATCAAGGACAATATCGTCACGAAGGATCTTCGGACGACGTGCGGAAGCCAGTTTTTAAGGAACTTTGACAATCCGCTTTATAATGCGACGGTCGTGGACAAGCTGCAAGCGGAAAAAAATATCACCATCGGAAAGTTGAATATGGATGAATTTGCGATGGGTTCATCCACGGAAAACTCCAGCTTCGCGCTGACCCGCAACCCGTGGAACACCGACTATGTTCCGGGCGGCTCCAGTGGTGGCTCTGCGGCAGCCGTCGCGGCCGGAGAAGTACTGTTTTCACTTGGGTCAGACACCGGCGGATCCATTCGTCAACCGGCATCCTTTTGCGGTGTCGTTGGCATGAAACCTACATATGGACGCGTCTCCCGCTTTGGTCTTGTCGCATTTGCATCATCACTTGACCAGATTGGGCCTGTCACCCGCAGCGTGGAGGATAATGCTCGGGTGCTTGAGGTTATTTCCGGTGTGGATAAAATGGATGCGACAAGTGCCAATGTGGACGTGCCTTCGTACACGGATGCTCTAACGAATGATGTAAAAGGGCTGAAAATTGCCGTGCCGAAAGAGTACCTGTCTGAAGGCGTTGCACCGGAAGTGAAAGAAGCAGTCATGAATGCGCTGAAAGTTTATGAACTGCTCGGTGCTGAATGGGAAGAAGTGTCCCTGCCGCATTCCAGCTATGCAGTGGCAGCCTATTACCTATTGGCCTCTTCAGAAGCATCGGCTAACTTGGCACGTTTTGACGGGGTCCGGTATGGCGTGCGCTCTGATAAAGCGGACAACATGATGGATATGTTCAAATATTCCCGCAGCGAAGGGTTCGGCGAAGAAGTGAAGCGTCGGATCATGCTTGGGACGTTTGCCCTGAGCTCGGGCTATTATGATGCATATTATAAAAAAGCTCAGCAAGTGCGTACGCTCATCCGCAAAGACTTTGAGCAGATTTTTGAAAACTATGATGTCGTTATCGGGCCGACTGCACCGACACCGGCGTTCAAAATCGGCGAAAACATCGATGACCCACTGACCATGTATGCCAATGATATTTTGACGATTCCGGTAAACCTGGCCGGCGTTCCGGGAATATCCGTTCCGTGTGGCTTTTCCGACGAAGGACTGCCAATCGGTCTGCAAATTATCGGCAAAGCCTTTGACGAACAAATGGTCTATCGCACGGCTCACGCGTATGAGCAGGCGACCGAACATCATTTAAAACGACCGAAGCTGGGAGGTGCTACATCATGAACTTCGAAACGATTATCGGCCTTGAAGTGCACGTCGAGCTGAAGACAGATTCTAAGATTTTCAGTCCAAGCCCGAATGCGTTCGGGGATGATCCCAATAGCAACGTTAATCCGATTGACCTCGGCTATCCGGGCGTTTTGCCGGTACTGAACGAAGAGGCAGTTAATTTTGCGATGAAAGCTGCGATGGCATTGAACTGTGACATTGCAACTGATACGAAGTTTGACCGGAAGAACTACTTCTACCCGGACAACCCAAAAGCTTACCAAATTTCGCAGTTCGACAAGCCGATTGGTGAAAATGGCTGGATTGAAATTGACGTCAATGGTACGAAAAAACGCATCGGTATAACACGGCTGCATATGGAGGAAGACGCTGGCAAGCTCACACACCAGGATGATGGCTACTCGCTCGTGGATTTCAACCGTCAGGGCACACCGCTTGTTGAGATTGTTTCCGAACCTGACATACGTTCACCGGAAGAGGCGTATGCGTATTTGGAAAAACTGAAAAACATTATTCAGTACACAGGTGTTTCCGACTGTAAAATGGAAGAAGGCTCCCTGAGGTGTGACGCCAATCTGTCTATCCGTCCAATCGGCCAGCAGGAGTTTGGCACGAAAACCGAACTGAAAAACTTAAACTCGTTCTCCTTTGTCCAGAAAGGGCTGGAGCATGAAGAGAAACGGCAGGAAAAGGAACTGCTGAACGGCGGCGAAATTCTGCAGGAAACGCGCCGCTATGATGAGAAAACGAAAGAAACTATTCTTATGCGCATTAAGGAAGGTTCGGATGACTACCGCTATTTCCCTGAGCCTGATCTCGTGCCGCTCTATATCGATGAAGACTGGAAAGAGCGGATCCGCCAGCAGATTCCGGAACTGCCCGACGCCCGGCTGAAGCGGTATATTAACGAACTGGGACTGCCGGAATATGATGCAGCTGTCCTGACAAATTCCAAGGAAATGTCTGATTTCTTTGAGGAAGCAGTACAACACGGAGCTGATATTAAACAGGCTTCCAACTGGCTGATGGGTGATGTGTCCGGTTATATGAACAAGCATTACAAGGAACTGAACGAGCTCGCTCTGACACCGGAAGCACTGGCGAAAATGATCAAGCTGATTGAGGACGGCACCATTTCGTCTAAAATCGCCAAAAAAGTATTCGCTGAACTCGTCGAAAATGGTGGCGATCCGGATAAAATCGTCAAAGACAAAGGTCTCGCCCAAATTTCGGATGAAGGCCAGTTGACCGAAATCATCACGAAGATTCTTGATGAAAATGAGCAGTCGATCATTGACTATAAAAATGGCAAGGACCGTGCAATTAAATACCTTGTCGGCCAGGTGATGAAAGCAACAAAAGGGCAGGCTAATCCGCCAATGGTTAACAAGATTTTGAAAGCGGAAATTGATAAACGATAACTTCACAGTAAATGTTACGACTGCTGCCCACTTTCGGCAGCAGTCTTGTCATGTAGACGGAAGGCTTTTCAAAATGGCCAAAAAAGGCTATGATAAGTAGTGGTACTAGTTAACGATGAAGCAGTGGGGAGGGGCATTATGAAAAGAGCCCGTATCATTTACAATCCAACATCCGGAAGAGAAGCATTTAAACGGGAACTGCCAACTGTTTTGGAACGGTGTGAAATCGCCGGGTATGAAACATCTGCTCATGCGACAACGTGTGAAGGAGATGCCACCAAAGCGGCGAGAGCGGCTGCTGAACGCCATTTCGACCTGGTGATTGCCGTTGGTGGTGACGGAACGATCAATGAAGTGATCAACGGACTGGCGGAGCAGGAATACCGGCCAAAACTCGGCATAATCCCAACCGGTACGACCAATGACTTTGCCCGGGCACTGTGGATTCCCCGTGACATCGGAAAAGCAGTTGATGTCATTCTGGCAGGGCGGTCCATGTTTCTGGATATCGGTCGTGTCAATCACCATTACTTTATGAATATTGCCGGTGGGGGTAAACTGACGGAGCTGACGTATGAAGTCCCGAGCAAGCTGAAGACCATGCTCGGCCAGCTGGCTTATTACATGAAGGGGATTGAAATGCTTCCATCCCTTAAACCCACCCATGCCAGAATTGAATATGACGGTGAAGTTATTGATGAAGATATTATGCTCTTTCTCGTCTCCAACACGAACTCAGTAGCCGGATTTGAAAAGCTGGCACCTGATGCAAAAATGGACGATGGGTATTTCGACTTGATGATTCTGAAAAAGATGAACCTTGCCGAATTTGTCCGTATCGCCACTCTGGCACAACGAGGCGCCCACCTGGAAGATAAGCGCATTATCTATGCCCAGGCCAAACATATAACCGTCGAAACGGACGATAAAATGCAGTTGAACATCGATGGTGAATTCGGCGGCATGCTCCCGGGAGAATTCCTGAACCTGCCGCGGCACATCGAAGTATTTGCTCCGGAGAATTTTTTGGAGAAAGATAATTAAAATTATTGGCTGACCCCAATCTTGGCTGGAAAACAATCATCGTCGCCAGTCTGGTCATGCTATCAAGCCCTTTTCCGTCATACTGGCGGGGAGGGGCTTTTTGCTGTCCGGGGCGGGATTATATAAAAGCAGTCCCAGGATATGATAAGATGGGAAGTACATACAAGCGTGAAAAGGAAGATTGCACAATGGCCAAACAATCAGCACCAGTCAAAAAGAACCAGACCGTCACCCTTACATTTGAAGACTTGACGCATGAAGGTAGTGGCGTCGGCAAAATCAACGGCTACCCATTGTTCGTCCCGTACGCATTGCCCGGGGAAGAAGGCGAAGTGAAGGTAGTTAAGGTGAAGAAAAACTTCGGATTCGGAAAACTGCTTAATCTACATAAGTCCAGTCCGGAACGGGTCGAGCCACCATGTGATGTATTTTATAAATGCGGCGGGTGCCAGCTGCAGCATATGGGTTATGACTCGCAGCTTGCCATGAAACAGGACCAGGTAAAAAATACACTGAAAAAGATTGCCCATCTTGAGCATGTGCCGGTCCATCCGACGATTGGCATGAAAGACCCGTGGCGCTACCGCAACAAAGTACAGATGCCGGTTGGGGCCAAAGCAGATGGCGAACTCATTACCGGTTTTTATCAAAAACGTAGCCACCGTATTATTGAAGGCATGGAAACGTGCAATATTCAGGATGAAGAAAACGATCGTATGGTGGAAGCGGTGCGCCGGATTGCAGACAGGCTTGGTATTGCTGCATACGATGAAGAAAACGACCGCGGTGTCCTGCGCCATATCATGGTCCGCACAGGTGAGCAAACCAACGATGCGATGATTGTTCTAGTGACACGGACGCAAGAACTGCCTTACAAGGATGAACTGGTGAGGGAACTGACCGAAACCTACCCGCATATCAAATCAATTGTCCATAATGTCAATGATCAGCAGACGAATGTCATCCTTGGCAAGAAAACAGAGATTATCTGGGGAGACGAATACATTTATGACAAAATAGGTGACATCACATTTGCTATTTCCCCGCAATCATTTTACCAGGTTAATCCGAAGCAGACGAAAGTGTTGTATGAAAAAGCGATGGAATACGCACAAATCAGCAGTACAGACACGGTTGTCGATGCCTACTGCGGGATAGGCACGATTTCACTGTTCCTCGCCCAGCAGGCTAAACAAGTCTACGGTGTGGAAGTCGTCCCGGAAGCGGTCAATGACGCCAAGCAAAATGCTAAGCTGAACGGCATCACCAATGCGGCATTTTATGTAGGAGAAGCAGAAAAAATCATGCCATGGTGGACAGCCCAAGGCATGCGCCCGGATGTCATAGTTGTCGATCCGCCAAGAAAAGGATGTGACGAACAGCTGCTGACAGCAATGGCTAACATGAAGCCAGAACGGATTGTGTATGTGTCCTGCAATCCGTCCACACTCGCTCGGGATTTGCGAATACTCGAAGACAGCGGCTATGAAGTCAAGGAAGTACAGCCAGTGGACATGTTTCCGCAGACGATGCACGTGGAATGTGTGTCGCAACTTATTTTAAAAAAGGCAACTTATTAAAACTAAAATGGTTCTGGCCGCAACATGAGCCCGTTATCACTAGTCTTGTCGAAGAACTTGGTTTAGGGACATTTGTACAGCACACTGATGGAGCAATACTTTTAGAGCAATCTCAAAGTGACCCCATACAGCGGCGTGTGCTACCAGAAGGAGCTGTTGAGAGATCGGTCCGACTTAAGGGGGGTGTCCAGTCCCTCATTGACGCCGTAGCGGCCACTCTTCCTCACGGTACGGTCGAATTAGACACGTGTGTAACGGAAATCCGTATGGATGAGGAAGGGACGATCACTCTTGAAGCAGACCTCGCTGATGGAGAGAAGAAACGTATACGCACAGGAACTGTTATCTTAGCGTTACCCCCTCGAATCGTGGCACATCACATAGCATTCACGCCATCTCTTTCTGACAAGCTTATGACAAGCTTGATGGACAAGCCCACTTGGATGGCGGGGCAGGCCAAGGCGGTTGCGATTTATAATCGTCCTTTTTGGCGAGAAGATGGACTTTCCGGCCAGGTGATGAGCTGGAGCGGTCCCCTGCAGGAGATCCACGATGCAACACCCGATACAGGTTACGGTGCACTCTTTGGTTTCTTCGGAATACCTGCAAAAAGTCGCCAAAAGCTGGGTGAGGAAAGAGTTCTCAAGCTTGTTGCTGACCAGTTGATCCGTCTCTTTGGGCCTTCCGCCGAAAAACCAATTTCCCTCTTATACAAAGACTGGTCTAGCGATCCTGAAACTGCGGTTGACGATGACACCACACCACTTAGAACTTTTCCAGACTATGGTCGACCAACAAGTACTAGTGTGTGGGATAAGAAAGTCATTTTTGCAGGTACAGAAACCTCTTCTGAGCATGGGGGACATCTTGAAGGAGCACTTCGGTCAGCTGAGCGTGCGGCTTTTGAAGTTCTTGATTTATACAAAATGCATTTATGATACGCTTAATCTGACAACATACCTCAGACACTTTTTTGATGGAACTTTCTTCTTCAGTAAAAAAGTTTCATCAAAATTGTAGAAGTTTTTTGATGCATACAAATGGTGAATGCAAGTGGGTATGATTAAGGTGATTAAAGGGGCAGGTAACTATTACTGCACCCTTTTTTCATATGTCAAAAAGTAGGTGTGTTTTGGACAATAGTAACAACTGTTATTTTATGAGGTAGCGAGGAGGTAATAGTAACCAGGATACCGTTGATGAATGAATAAAAGGGATTGAATAAGTAAAAAGAAGAACGAAATGAAAAGCCATTATCTATTGGTGTCATTGCGACGTCAATAGGTAATGGCTTTTTCACTTAACCAATAGGAAGACTCACAGGTAGTATATGTTTAATTAATCAATTATAGCCGTCCTGTTAATTGAATAATTCTATTGTAAGTTTCTTCTCTGGCCTTCGGAGGCAAGCCTGGATCTTGAAATAGGGAAATTAAGTCCTGTACTTCCTCAATTAATTCATAATAGGAGAAGTCGCATTGTTTGATGTTTCCTGTAAATAAAACTACATTATCTTCCATCTATGAAACCTCCAAGGATGAAATGTCGCCCATGTCACACTACCGCTATTACCCGTTTAAAAAATTTGTTAAACATACATATTTAAATTAATCATGATTGATGGCAGATGAGTTTATGTACCTGAACGATCTGAAATTCCGCCACGGGAAAAAGTCTTTGACACATAAGTGCTGACACGCTATTATAATAACTGTAATTCATAGTAATTTTATAGGAAAAGGGTGTTTATATTGGGATCTATAAATGTTCAGCCGATAGATAATACCAAACCACCGAAAAGGCAAAAAGATACCGAACTGAATAGACCGCAACTGCCGCTCATTATCGGTGGGCTGGTGGTTGGGGCGGTACTGCTGGTGTATTTGATGGTAACACAGACAATTGTGCAGCCGCTATTGCTTGTGATTGGTCTTTTGCTTGGGTATACGTTATTCCACGCGAGATTCGGCTTTACTTCGGCATTTCGCCGGATGATGAGTGTCGGAAATGGTCAGGCAGTAAGATCGCATTTAGTTATGCTCGCGGTTGCCGTTACATTGTTCGCGCCGATTCTGGCTTTTGGCTATTCCTTTTTTGGTGACGGTGTTTCTGGTTATGTATCACCAGTTGGCGTCAGTCTCTTCGTCGGTGCATTTATGTTTGGTGTTGGAATGCAGCTTGGCGGGGGGTGCGCTTCCGGTACATTGTACGCAGTTGGCGGTGGACGCTCAGTTATGTTCGTGACATTATTATTTTTCATTGTTGGTTCCACGATCGGCGCATACCATCTGCCGTTTTGGACGGAGGATTTACCGGCTTTTGAACCAGTATCGCTTGCGACATCAACAGGCCTTGGCTATACCGGTGCATGGGTGCTGTCGATAGGTCTGTTTGCATTGATTGCCTGGATTACACTGGTCGTGGAACGAAAGAAGCGGCCACCGAGAATGGCGCCGAAACCGTCAGCAAATGGCTGGAAGCGGATTTTCCGGGGATCCTGGCCACTATTTGCAGCAGCGGTCGTACTTGCCGTGCTGAATGCGCTGACCCTTATGACCCGTGGTGCACCATGGGGCATTACGTCGGCTTTTGCTTTATGGGGATCCAAAGTGGCACAGTTTTTCGGAATTGATGTGGCCAGCTGGGGGTACTGGCAAGGTGCCAATGCAGCGGTGCTGGATGCATCCATTTTCGCTGACTCAACAACGGTCTTGAATTTCGGCGTTATTTTGGGAGCATTTCTGGCTTCTGCTGCTGGCGGGTTGTTTAAGCTGTCCAGATTCAGCGGAAAAAATGCGGCGGCCTCCGTGTTTGGCGGCTTGTTAATGGGCTATGGCGCCCGTTTAGCTTTCGGCTGTAATATTGGTGCTTATTTCGGCGGCATTGCTTCCTTTAGTCTGCATGGCTATATCTGGGGTGTGATGGCACTTGCCGGAACTTTCCTGGCGCTATATTTAAGGCCAATGTTTGGATTATCCGTGCCAAAACCAAAAGATTCCTTCTGCTAGATGAAAGCAGCTCAAAAACAGGGCATTCCTTTGTGGAGTGTCCTGTTTTGTTATAGGCTGGATGGTTAATATTCATCGTAAAATGTTACGTTGTATTTTATGTATTATTAGCATATAATATCATTAACTATTAATGGAGGTTTTAAAAAATGACTAATATTAAACCGGTTTCGGATTTGAGAAATTACAACGAAGTTCTACGTTCTTGCCAAATTGGTGACCCGGTATATTTGACTAAAAATGGGAGGGGCCGTTATGTTCTCTTAGATATTAAAGAATACGAAAAACAACAAGCCGTCATTAAGTTGTTTTCCAAACTGACAGAAGCTGAAGACGCAGTGAAAACAGGTGAAGAATGGAAAACACTTGATGATTTAAAGAAAGAGTTGGAGGGTTGATTCTGAAGTACAACATCCGAATTAATCCGATGGTTATTAGCGATGTTCAAGAAATGAAGGCTTATATATCCGAGGACAACCCTGAAGCAGCAAAGAGTATGAGTGAAACTATTTTTTCTAGAATTGAAAGTTTAGCAACGTTTCCGGAAATGGGTGTTTCCCTAGCAGCAAAAACGCATTTGAACACAGATTATCGTTTCCTTGCTTGTGGAACGTATTTAGTTTTCTATAAAATTGAAGGTGAATTTGTTTCTATATATCGTGTTTTAAATGGGGTGCAAGATTATTTAAACATTCTTTTTGGTGATGATTTGACACAAGACTAGTGAAGGGCAGTATTTTCGTGGATCGTAGACCCTGTTGATAAAAATTAGGTGATATACAAAGATAAATACTCGGGGGAGGGCACTGCATATGGGAATGCCAACATTTGGGAACATCCTGACAATCGGCCATGTTCAAGCGGAAAACGAACTGTACAAGCATTATCATTATCCGGAGATGCTGATCAGGTATGACAGTAATTTCATTGCGTTTAAACGGATGCCGTCTATACATGAATTCAAGGAGACGGAGGAATTTCTAAAAGCCTTTCATCTAGTACATAATCAAAGCCACTTAAAATTTGAATTCCCGGATAATGAAAAGCCGGATGAGGGGTTATGCCAGTATTTTAAGGACAGCGGATATGATGTTGGGTGGTTGGAACTTTATTTCATTCGGCCTCATGACTTTTTGGGATCAGGCAAACATGCTGCTATCACTGTTTCCGAGGTGACGGAAAGAAATTTGAATGACTTCATTGATTTGCAATATGAAACAGACAAACAAAATGGGGAAACCTTTGCCGAGGGGAAAGTGGATCTGAACAGGCAGCAGTTTGAAGATGAAAAATTTATAAAGGTTCTCGCTTATTACGGAGGCGCACCAGCTGGGACAATGAATGTGATTGTCTCGGACAAATTTGTAGAAATTGATGATCTCGCTGTGCAGGAGGTGTTCAGGCGTAAAGGTATCGGTTCTCAACTGCAGCAGTTTGTCATGGACAGGTTTCCGGATCATACGGTGATTCTCGTTGCTGACGGGGAGGACACACCAAAAGAGATGTACCAGCGGCAGCGGTATAAGTGTGCTGGTTTCAAGTATGAGGTGCAAAGGATTGATTAAGGAAATAGGGATAGAAAAAATGGTATAATAAAGGAAAATGAACCTTGAGGTGGTTAAAGTGTCAATACCTAAGGACAATCGGATATACACGTACTCCGACTATATGTCATGGCCGGATGATGTCAGAGCTGAAATTATTGAAGGGATTCCTTATATGCAAGTTGCTCCTTCCAGAATTCATCAGGAGATATTATCAGAAGTGCATAGGCAGATTGCTAATTATCTGATTGGGACAGGGTGCAGCGTATATCCCGCTCCATTCCATGTTGTGCTTGACGCAGAAAAGGAAGGGAAACAGGATGGCCAAAATGTATTTGAACCTGACATCACGGTTGTCTGTGATCAATCCAAGCTGGATGAAAACGGATGTCAAGGGAGCCCTAATATGACAGTGGAAATCACGTCACCATCAACAGCAAGAAAAGACAAAATCGAAAAGTTTAATAAATATGAACAGGCTGGCGTAAGAGAGTACTGGATTATCGAGCCGCAGGAAAAAGTCGTCACTGTTTTTACTCTCCAGGAAAATTACCGATTTGGCAGACCGGGACTGTATTCGACGGAAGACAAAGTAGAAGTTTCCATTTTTGATGATTTGATCATTGATTTGAAAATGGTGTTCGATCGGTAGTTTGCTAAAAGGGGGAGGCATTGCTCCCAGGTGGTTCGTCCTCCATTATCTCCCAATACATTCTGCTTACATATTTAGCTCAAAACTATTACAATAGAGAGTGAATATATATGTGATAAGGATGAATGGGAATGAGTAAGACTGCTTTAGATATAAATGCATCAGCTAATTCATCGCGATGGTCGGATTTGCAGTCCCTGTTTAAGGTTACGGTGCTGGTGGCCAATGCGGTACCGGTTTTTGCTGGCTTCTGGCTGGCCGCTTATTTTACAGGGGCATCGTTTGCGGCTAACCTGGATATATTCCTGTTGGTGATGATTGGCAGCACATTGGTGATGGGCGGTGCGCTCGTTATCAATAATTGGTATGATACCGATATTGATCAGATCATGGCCCGGACGCAATCACGGCCGACCGTAACTGGAAATATTCCACTCCGGACTGTGCTGTGGATTGGAATCGCCACCAGTGCTCTTGGATTTATTTTATTAATGTTTACGACATGGGAAGCGGTGCAATATACGTTTATCGGCTGGTTTACGTATGTGGTGCCATACACGATGTGGACCAAACGCCGTTATACGCTGAACACGGTGATCGGCAGTATTTCCGGTGCGGTGACACCGCTTATTGGCTGGGCCGCGCTTGCACCGGCGTCACACATTGTGCCAATTGTTCTGGCGCTTATCATTTTTATTTGGCAGATGCCGCACACCTTTGCCATTGCCATCCGCAAATATGATGAATACAAGGCGGCGGATGTGGCGATGCTGCCAGTTGTTCATGGCATGGAAATAACGAAGCGGCAAATGGCTATCTATATAGCTTGTTTGCTGCCGCTGCCATTTTATTTATTTTCACTCGGAACCACATTTGTCGTAATTGCAACGGTGCTTAACATCGGTTATTTGGTATTGGCAATGAGCGGACTGTTCACCAATGATGATGAAAAATGGGCGCGTAAGATGTTCCTTGTGTCGGTCAATTATCTGATGATTATCTTCGTCATGGCGATTGTCGTGACGCTGCCTTGGTTGGGATAATGACCGGAGATTACTTTTGCCTGTGATGGGAAAACTATCATAAAGGATGTTTTCATGGAGGCAGCACCTACTCCAAATTAAGCTGGGAATGGTGATTGCCTGTGTGGATAAAATTGAGGTAAGGAGGCTGTTCTATGGAAATAAAAAAAGGCGACGGAAAATTTTACATCGGGGATGATGAACAAAATCCTACGGCAGAAATTACGTTTAAGCCACAAGGTAATGATACATTCGATGTGGATCATACGTATGTCTCGGAAGAACTCCGTGGACAGGGGATCGCCGGAAAGCTGACAGACAAAATGGTATCCTTTGCACGTGAGGAAGGCAAGAAAATCAAGCCGACATGCCCGTACGTTAAAGAAAAAATGGAAAAAACATCGGAATACCATGACATGCTGGCTGACTAATAGCCGTACTGCACATGGAAAACAGCGCCAGGGTTACGTCACCCTGGCGTTTGTCGTATAATCGCCATAGGAAAAATAGAAGAGGGATACCCATGCAAAAAGTGGCAAAAACAATCTATGAAACGATTATGATTCTCCTCGTCATGCTTACCATTGTGACGATATGGACCAATGACACGTATAATACCACGATTAGCTGGATTGTGTGGGGTGTATTTTTTCTCGACTTCACGGTTCGTTTCATGACGGCTGAAGCGAAGTGGACTTTCATTAAACAAAATCCATTTCTGTTCATTGCCATTATCCCATTTGATCAGTTTTTTCAGATGGCCAGAATTGTCCGCATCATCTATTTGTTCCGGATCAAAACGATTGCTAAATATTATGTCGTCCCCTTCGTTGAAAAACTGACAATTCGGTCCAAATCTCTGATTCTGTTATTTGTTCTCGCTTTGCTGCTCGCAGAAATGGTGCTTATTCAGACGGTGGAGCCATCGATTGAAAGCCACTTGGAAGCATCACTGGCAGTGTTCGGCTACTTGCTCTTTTTTGGACATAGAGTGTTTGAAATCGAACAGGCTGTATCTGTCTGGACACTGACAGCCGTCTCCGTTCTCGGCATTGCCATGCAGGGACTGGCGCTGCAATGGGTGTTTAACAGGGTGGACCTACTTTTCCAGCGGTTTAAAGATAAGCACGCGCGTGAAGCGGAAAGGGAAGAACAGCCGGAATTTAAAGCAAACGGAAAATAGATTCGTTTCGAGAGGTTATCTCATCAGGATATTAATGGGATAACCTTTTGTTTTTTAACGATATATTGAAAAATGCCAAATTCTAGTGTGACAACGCCGAATTTTGCTGCGAAAACGCTAAAATTGATCTGAAATCGCCAAAGTTTAGCGTGGAATCGCCAAAGGCTGGTGTCTAATTCAATCCAGCGGTGCTTTTTCCACCATACGTCCTTTCCGTCCTTCTGTTGTTTCGGCATTTCGTAGCGAGCTGATGACCGCTTCTTCTGTTGCTTCCACGACGGCCTGGAAAAGTTCGTTCATTACCGGGTGATCGTCACGGATAAACGACAGGCTGTCCATCTGTGAGTCTGATTGATGATCATACGTATTAGCGGTGGAAAAAGCGAAGGCAATATCACCGCTGCCATGGCTGATATGGCTGCCGGCCCTGCCTAGTCCCGCAGCACAGCGTTTGGCAAGCCGCTGCAGCTGTCGGTCATAAAGCGGTGCGTCCGTTGCGATCACAATCATGATGGATCCATCCGGGGTATCCATTTGTACCTGGTTGAAATCGGCAAAACGTGCATCCTCCCGTTTGCCGAAGTTGCTGAGTACGAGACAGCCGACGGTATAGCCTTCTGCGACGCGTGACGCTGTTCCAATTCCGCCTTTATACCCGAAGCAGACCATCCCTTTGCCTGCACCGATGGCTCCTTCTTCAACCGGACCATCGGAAGCGGATTTGATTGCTTCAATCGCATGTTCCGGTTGGACCGCCTGCAGCCTCATGGCATTTAAATAACTGTCATTGCATTCGCCGACAACGATGTTGATGGAACTTTCCGTATCACCGATGCCTGGATCCTGTTCTAGCATATAAGTCAGCGTTCCCTGCATGACCGCACCAACGCTGAATGTGTTTGTAAGCATGATCGGTGATTCGAGCAGCCCCAGTTCATCTACTTGTACCAGTCCGGCCGTTTTCCCGTAGCCGTTGATGACTGCGCTGCCTGCCCGCACTTTTTGGCGGAATAAATTCCCGTCATGGGGTAGAATAGCAGTAACCCCAGTGCATACTGTATCCTGGTCATTGACTTTTTCATATAGCGTTACATGGCCAGTTTTAACCCCGGCAACATCAGTAATACCGTTCATTTTTCCCTTCCTCAGCTGCATATCGCTGCTCCTTTCCGTGAAAAACTCTACCTGTATTATAGCAGACTAATCCCGAGTGGGAAGGAATTTTGAAAGCAGAGAAAGATTTAAGAAGAGAGATTGCGGTCACGCTTATAAAGAAAATATCCCCCCGGCGCGGGGGTATCGACCTGTTGGCAAGAAGTATCAACCGGTTTAAGTAGAAAATCGACCAGAATGGTGGAGAATCAACCGGTGTGGCTGGAATATCAACCGGTTGCAGAGAAGTATCAACCCGTTTGGCGGAGATATCAACCTGATAGTTTCTTATCTCCAGGTTCCTCAACCAAAAAAGCTGCCACAATAAAAGTGACAGCCAGAATCTATTCATCTACTTTAAAAAGTTGAAGACTTCGTTTGCGATATCTGTGTTGTCGATGAGGCCTGAGAATACTTCGCTTTTCGGCCCGTATGCGTAGACAGGCACATCAACACCGGTATGGCCGCTTGTGGTGAATCCCGCACCAGCGCGTTTGTTAAATACGTCGGAAATGGCGCTGTATACTGTATCGAAATCATCCGATGCAGCAGCCTTTTTAATGGCATCCAGTTCTTTTTCTGTGAATGTGAATTCCACGTACTCATTCAGAACACCTTCAACTGTAGCACCATCCACGATCTCCTGTGCCATGAATTCTGGTGTGCGCTCCGTTGCTTCAATTGCCTCTGGGTAAAAATTATAGTCACCGTCACGTCCAATAGAGAATCCGCCGGTCGAATGATCCGCTGTCAGCACAACTTGGGTATGCTTGTCCTGTTTCGCAAATTCAATAACAGTTTCAAAAGCCTTGGCGAGGTCTTCCATTTCGCTCATGGCACTGACAGCGTCGTTGGCATGTGCTGCCCAGTCAATCTGGCTTCCTTCCACCATCAGGAAAAAGCCGTCTTTTTCTTTATCAAGCTGTTCCAGCGCTTCTTTGGTCATGTCATCAAGTGATGGGATGTTTTCTTCGCGGTCAATGGCTTTCGGGAGCCCAACCGGTGCAAACAAACCAAGAAGCTGCTCACTATCATTTGCCTGCATTTCTTCCGTTGACGTTACATAATTGTAGCCGTCATTTTTAAATTCTTTAACCAAGTTCCGGTCTTCACGCTTAAAATAGTCTGTTCCGCCGCCAAGCATGACATCGACCTTGTGTTTTCCACTTATCATGTCGTCATAAAAATCATCGGCGATTTCATTATAGTTGTGTCGGGACGGATCGTGTGTACCAAATGCAGCTGGCGTCGCATGGTTGATTTGAGATGTTGCAACAAGGCCTGTTGCCATACCTTTTTCTTTAGCAGCTTCCAGCACAGTTTTGACATTCTCCCGGTCGTTATCAACGGCGATCGCACCATTGTATGTTTTGACCCCGGCAGACATGGACGTTGCGGCAGCTGCCGAGTCGGTGACATTTTCCTCAGAGTCCTCAGGGTTCGTAACGGCATTGCCGACAAAGTGATTATCAAATACTGTTCTTTCCATTTTAGCAGTGGACGGGTCGTCATTCATGTATCGGTATGCTGTCGTGAACGATGGACCCATGCCGTCGCCAATCAGGACGATGACATTTTTCACTTTTCCATTATTGGGCGCATTGAAATTACCTTTTCCATTTCCGTTGCCGTTTCCATTCCCCGCTTGGGAAGATTCCGTGTTCACCGCCAGAAAAGTTCCGGCAACCAGAATACAAACAGCAGCCAACGTCAGAATTCGTTTGAACATCAATTCCCCTCCTAAAAATATATGAATCTATTTCTATCGTATAGTATACCGATTTCATGTGAAATAGTAGTTTAGGTGTGAGTTTTTCCCACGTGAAGGGCTGAATCTAGTGCTTTGGTATGGAACGTAACTAGTCCATAAATCTTTCTATCTATTTTATACAGTCAGAATGTACCTTCTATTAGATCGAATAAGAAAATGGCACACATAGTAATGTGCACCATTTATAGTAAGTTATTTTTTAAGATCCACTTCTATATCAATTTCTTCGCCAATATCTTCAAAGTTGTCATTACTTGCAGCGCTAAAAATTAGTCGTATCGATTCCACGTTTTCAGCCTTGGAATTTTCCAAGATATAAAAGGAGGTTCCTGATTTATTTACCTGACCTATGAATTCTCCATCTATATGTTCACTCATTAACATATCTGGCTCTAACTGTTCACCAGTATTCGTTGTCATGGTTGCCTGAGAAGCATAAAAGCTGACTGTTTCTTCTGATGTATTTTCCACATTCATATCAACTTGAATATATTCTAATTGATCTGTTTCCATTATTTCTGCTAGATCCCCCTTGAGATTCGCTGACACACCATTTACTTTTTCAATGGTTAAGTTAATGGGACCTGACTCAAACGTACCTACGTCATCTGTACGGCTAACAAGTGTTTGTTCGCCATTGTCTGAAGTTACCGTATCCCCTACTTGGGCTTCGGTTTCTTTATTTTCCTCTTGTGTCATGGTTTCTCCATCATCTGCTGTATTCGAATCTTCTTCATTTTGTTGCTCTGTACCCTGGTCATCGGATTCCTTTGCTGCGTCGTTATTGCTGCTTCCCTGCCCGCAGGCTGACAAAAATAAAATTGCTGACAAAAGTAATACCGAAAATTTCCTCATGGTTGAGTTCCCCTTTTAATAAAATTAAGCCCATACCGAGATGCCATTTATCTAGGATTGTGTGTTCATCTCTAGGCTCAGTTTAATTATACAAATAAGGGTGTACAAATTAATGTATATCTTTTTAGTCGTAATTGTTGACTAAATCCGTCAACATAAGGTACATTTATCATAATCAGCTAAAATAAAATAACTGAATACACAAGATATTCCTTCGGGGCAGGGTGAAAGTCCCTACCGACGGTGATGAGGCACAGCTTCAAAGTCCGTGACCCGTGCGGTTTTATACCAAGCGGTGGACCTGGTGAAAGTCCGGGGCCGACAGTGACAGTCTGGATGGGAGAAGGAATTTTTCGGGTGGTATGCAATTGGACTGCATACAAGTAGCGTGTTTGGCTGCTTGTGTGTGGCTGTTTTGTATATAGTACATACCTGTAAAAAATTCTGCTCTTATACCTCTGAAGGAAATTCAGGGGTTTTTTTAATGTGCTGAAAAACAATGATGCGATGAACGAAGACAGCCCAGAATGCTGTCAGGACTCGTGGAGGTGTGCTGTGATGGATGATGAATACTTTATGAAACTCGCCCTGAACTTGGCCGGGTCTGCTGTGGGGCAGACAAGTCCCAATCCCCCGGTTGGTGCCCTTGTCGTCAAAGATGGCGAAATTCTTGGAATGGGTGCCCATATGAAGGCGGGGGAGGCTCATGCCGAGGTGCACGCGCTTTGGATGGCGGGAGACAGAGCGCATGGTGCAGACATCTATGTCACACTCGAGCCGTGCAGTCACCATGGGAAAACACCGCCATGTGCCGACCTAATTGTGGAGAAAGGAATCAGGCGTGCTGTCATTGCTGTCATGGACCCGAATGAAAAAGTCGCCGGGCGCGGAATCGAGAAATTGCGTGCGGCTGGAGTCGATGTGGAGCTTGGGCTGCTGGCGGAAGAAGCCACGAACGTTAATCGCGCGTTTTTTCATTACACGCAAACAGGAATGCCGTATGTAACGTTAAAGACAGCAACCAGCCTTGATGGGAAAACCGCGACAAAAACAGGGGACAGCAAGTGGATTACTGATGAGGCGGCTCGTACGGATGTACACCGGTATCGTCATGCGCATGATGCTATTTTGGTGGGGGTGAATACGGTGCTGGCTGATAATCCGCGTCTGACGGCCCGATTGCCGAAGGGCGCGAAAAATCCGCTCCGCATCATTCTTGACTCCAATCTGCGCACGCCACTGGAAGCCAATGTCGTTTCTGACCGGCAGGCGAAGACATGGATCATTACCGGCGAACAGGTGTCAGATGCAGCGATTAGCCCCTATGAAGAACTTGGCGTAACAGTGATCCCGCTTCCGGCAACAGATCCTGATACAGTTCTTCGCTATCTGGGACGTCAGCGCATCATGTCATTGTTCGTGGAAGGCGGTTCGGCCGTGAATTGGTCGTTTATTGGGAGCGGACAGATCAACCAGCTGGTGCAGTACATGGCTCCAAAGCTGATTGGCGGGAAGGATGCACCTGGTGTTGCTGGTGGAGAAGGATTTGATTCCATGAAGGATGTTTTGCCGATCAGGATTACATCTACGGAAATGATTGGGGAAGCTATCAAAATAATTGCCGAGCCACAGGAGGTTGATGCAGATGTTTACAGGAATTGTTGAAGAAATGGGGAGGATCAGACAACTGGATCAGGTTTCTGAAACAGCGGTGAGGCTGACAATAGACGCGGCAGTTGTGCTGAAAGACGTGCGGATTGGTGACAGCATCTCAGTTAATGGCATTTGTCTGACAGTTACCGATGTTTCGGATGATGCATTTGGGGTGGATGTCATGCCGGAAACGATGAAGGCTACTTCTCTGCGCATGTTGAAAGAAGGCGCATTTGTTAATCTCGAGCGTTCCATGCCGGCTGATGGCAGGTTTGGTGGGCACTTTGTCACCGGCCATGTCGATGGAACGGGCACCATTGTCCGAAAAACAAAGCAGGAAAATGCAGTTTACTACGATGTGGCCATCCAGCCGGAATTGACCGCTTATTTCATCATGAAAGGTTCGGTGGCTATCGATGGTGTCAGCTTGACGGTGTTCGGTATCAGCGGCAATGAAATTACCCTGTCACTGATTCCGCATACCGTGTCGCAAACCGTACTTGGAGCAAAAGGTGAAGGAGATTGTGTCAATGTGGAATGTGATGTACTGGCAAAACATGTGCACAGCTTAATGAACCATCCACGCAAGCAAAACTAAAACCAGACAAAGGAAGTGGATAGGATGTTTAATAGCATTGAGGAAGCAATCCATGACTTGAAAGCGGGGAAACCGGTCATTGTCGTTGATGATGCCGACAGGGAAAACGAGGGTGACCTGGTTGCGCTATCGGAAAAGGTAACACCGGATATCATCAATTTTATGATTACGCATGGGAAGGGGCTCGTTTGTACATCCATTAAGCAGGAATTGGCCCGGAAACTGGAGCTTTCACTTATGACGGGGGAGGACAGCGATCCTTTTGAGACGGCATTCACGGTTAGTGTCGACCATCAGGACACAACGACAGGTATCAGTACGGGGGACCGGTCCGAAACGATTCGTGCATTCACCCACCCCGATACGGGGGCGGCAGATTTTAAACGGCCTGGCCATGTCTTTCCGCTGATCGCCAAAGACGGCGGCGTGCTGGAGCGTCCGGGCCATACAGAAGCGTCTCTTGATCTTGCAGAATTATGCGGGGCATTCCCGTCGGGGGTTATTTGTGAAATTATTAAAGACGACGGCACAATGGCACGTGTCCCGGATCTAGATAAAATGGCGGAAGCATTTGATCTCACACTGATAACAATAGCTGATCTCATCACATACCGCAAACAGCGAGAAATACACGTCAAGAGAGAGGTGGAGACAAAACTGCCGACAGCATTCGGAACATTTCATGTATATGGGTACACGAATGATTTGGACGGCAAGGAACATATCGCACTCGTCAAAGGAAACATCCATCCGGAAGAGTCGGTGCTTGCCCGGGTGCATTCGGAATGCTTGACCGGTGACGTATTCGCCTCTCATCGCTGTGACTGTGGTTCCCAGCTGCATGAAGCGCTGAGGCAGATGGACGCGGCCGGTTCCGGCGTGCTCATCTATATGCGCCAGGAGGGCCGTGGTATTGGGCTTTTGAACAAATTGCACGCTTATCAGCTGCAGGATGCCGGGATGGATACGGTGGAAGCAAACGAACAGCTGGGATTTGCACCGGATATGCGCGACTATGCGATAAGCGCACAGATATTAAGCGATTTGGGTGTCACACATGTGAAGCTCCTGACGAATAACCCGCAAAAACTGGATGGACTGCAGGCTTATGGAATCGGAATTGACGAACGGATACCGCTTGAGACAGGTGTTCGGAAGGAAAATGAGCATTACATTCATACAAAGATACACAAGATGGGCCATTTATTGCATTTGCAAAGGGACTGAAACCCTCCCTGTAGGCAGTTGTCTATTGGAGCAACAAATTACTTTTAAGGAGATGTTCGTGATGGGAAAAACAGTGGAAGGAAGTCTGGTTGGAACGGATTTGAAAATCGGTATTGTTGTGGCCCGGTTCAATGAATTTATTACTGGAAAATTGCTTGATGGTGCACTCGGCACACTTAAACAGCATGGGGTTAACGAAACAAACGCAGATGTTGTCTGGGTGCCGGGGGCTTTTGAAATTCCGGTCATTGCCCGTAAAATGGCAGTGAGCGCTGACTATGATGCGGTGATCACGCTTGGTGCAGTCATCCGTGGGGCAACCCCGCATTTTGACTATGTTTGCAGTGAGGCAGCGAAAGGGGTATCCAGCGTCTCAATGGAGTCCGGCAAGCCAGTTATTTTCGGGATTTTGACGACCGAGACGATTGAGCAGGCCATCGAGCGCGCAGGAACAAAAGCGGGCAACAAAGGAGCAGAAGCAGCGGTGGCCGCAATAGAGACGGCTAATGTTGCGCGAGAATTGGATGCATGATACTACACCGGGGGTCGCTTTCCCCGGTTTTTTGCTGGGTGGATCCAGGCATACAGATTTTCCTTTGAGCCAAGGAACACGGCATAGTTTTTCATAATAACGTCAGGAAGTATAAATTATGGATGACCTTATAAGAAAAACTCCGGCATACGCTATGAGGCAAGGCGAATGCCGAGTTTTTCTAATGGAAAAGTGACGGCTGGTGAGATAAACTAGAAGGAGAGTATTCGTATGTCTGGAGGGACGGACAATTAAATTTTTAGGCTATCAAATTATTGGAATTGGCGTCATTTGGGCTGGTATGGCCTTTTTCTTTCAGGAAATGGACCAGCTGAGTAAGATTATATTTTATGCTGTGACTTCGTGGCTGCTGTTTTTAGTCGTGCTGTTCATTAAACAGCTGCTGAAAGGCAAAAAGCAGAATGATGACGATGAGTCTGCATTAGGAAGGTAATAAACATGCTTACAATCGATAATCTATATAAATCATACGGCGAGAAAACGTTACTCAATGGGATATCCTGCATGATAAAGCCGCACGATCGAATTGGGCTGATCGGTGTGAATGGGACAGGAAAGTCAACATTTCTGAAAATCATCGCTGGCATTGATACTGCTGAACGTGGTTCCATCAGCCATGCCAAAGACTACCGGGTGGAATACTTGGCACAAGAGCCTGACCTTGACCCGGATCTGACGGTCATGGAGCAGATTTATTATGGGGACGCGGCCATCATGAAGGTGATGCGCGAATATGAACAGACGCTTCTCGATCTCCAGCATGCACCCGGCGATGAGGCGATTCAGGAAAAACTGCTTGCGAAACAGCAGCAAATGGATGAATATGAGGCATGGGAAGCCAATACGGCCGCTAAAACGATACTTACCAAATTGGGGATCACTGACTTCAGCCGGCATGTGCGGGAACTATCGGGTGGCCAGCGGAAAAGGGTGGCGATCGCCAAAGCATTGATCCAGCCTGCCGATTTGCTCATTCTTGACGAGCCGACCAACCATCTTGATAATGAGACGGTGGAATGGCTCGAACATTATTTGACATCGTATAAAGGTGCACTATTGCTTGTTACACACGACCGTTATTTCTTAAATCGTGTTACCAATCAGATTTTTGAACTTGACGAGGGCAATTTGTTCACTTATGAAGGAAATTATGAAGTATTCCTGGAAAAGAAGGCAGAACGAAAAGCACTGGAGAAAAGCTATGAGGAGAAGCACCGCAGCATGCTGAAGAAGGAAGTCGCCTGGTTGAAGCGGGGACCAAAAGCCCGTGGCACCAAGCAAAAAGCACGCATTGACCGGGTTGAAGAAATGAAGCAAAAAGAATATGCTTCCGAATCCCGTGATGTGTCCTTTGAAGCAGGATCAGCCCGGCTCGGGAAAAAAGTGATGGAACTGGAGGGCATTGCCAAATCCTATGATGGAAAGCAACTGCTTGAGGACTTTAATTTCCTTATAGTGCCGGGGGATCGCCTTGGTATTGTCGGTCCGAACGGTTCAGGCAAATCAACGCTATTGAATATCATGGCTGGTCGTGCGGAATCGGATCATGGTCATGTGGAAACAGGTCCGACGGTTAAGATTGGTTATTACACGCAAACGGATGAAGAACTGGACGGCAGCAAACGGCTTATTGACTATATTCGGGAGACAGCTGAGGTCATTCAGACAAAAAGTGGCGATGAAATCACGGCAGAACAGATGCTGGAACGATTTTTATTTTCCAGGTCCGAACAGTGGAACTATATCCGTAAACTGTCAGGTGGCGAGAAGCGGCGTCTTTATTTATTGAAAATCCTAATGGCTGAGCCGAATGTACTGCTTCTCGACGAGCCGACTAATGATCTGGATACACAGACATTGGGTGTCCTGGAGGAGTATTTGGAGCAATTTCCGGGTGTTGTTATTACGGTATCACACGATCGCTATTTCCTTGACCGTGTTGTCGACCACATGCTTGTCTTCAAAGAAGAAGGGCAAGTGGAACATTTCTACGGCAACTATCACGAATTGCTGGAACATGAAAAACAACAAGCACAGGAACAAAAACAAGCAGAACCGAAAAAAACACCCAAAAAGCCTGCTCAGAAAAAAATGTCCTACCATGATAAAAAGGAGTGGGAAACGATTGAGGATGACATAACTGAATTGGAAACCCTCATCGAAGGACTGCAGGACCAGATTGCTAATGCTGGAAGTGATGCCGGAGCGGTGCATGACTTATATAAGGAACAAAAGGAACGGGAACAGGAACTGGAAGCCAAACTGGAACGCTGGGAAGAACTTTCTCTGCTGGCAGAGGAACTGGAAAACAGGCAATGACCGGAATGAATAAAGATCGGCCCATCCTTTTGCAGCCCGGCATTGGCAGGATAATGCCGGGTGTTGTATGTACGCTTTACCACGGATCAACAGGAGATGAATCACGATGAAGAAACTATTGACGACTAGATGGGCAGTCATCAGCATTGCTGTTTTCTGTTCTATTTTATGGGGGAGTGCCTTTCCGGTATTAAAGGTAAGCTATACGGAACTGCAAATGGCAGCAGATGATGTCATTGCGAAGATTGTTTTTGCTGGGATACGCTTTTTGCTGGCCGGGCTCATTTTATTGGTCGGCATGGCGTTAATACGTCCGAAAGCATTGAAAGTTACCCGGAAGCAGGTGTTGGTGCTGACGATTTTTGGTATTGTCCAGACCTCACTGCAATACTTTTTCTTTTATAACGGACTTGCCAATACATCGGGAATGCAGGGTGCCATCCTCGTGTCCAGTGGAACGTTTTTCACGGTGCTGCTGGCGCATTTCTTTTACCGGGATGACCGGCTGAACTGGGCGAAAACAATTGGGCTTGCTGCAGGATTCACTGGCATTGTCGCAGCCAACTGGGGAGAAGAGTTTCAGTTCAGCTTTCAACTGACAGGGGAAGGATTTATGATCATGGCCGCTTTGACAGGTGCAATCGGTACCATCATGGCCAAAGAGCTGGCTGTTGGCATTCACCCGTTTGCCCTGACCGGGTGGCAGCTAACCATTGGTGCCAGTCTTATGCTTATATTCGGCCTGCCCCAGATGGAGCCTGGCGCAATGGTGTTTACTCCGCTTGGCTGGGGGCTGCTTTTATATGCGGCCGTTCTGTCAGCAGTCGCGTTTGCCTTATGGTACTCCCTGCTGAAATACAATAAAGCAGGCGAAATCAGTATTTATAAATTTATGACACCGGTATCCGGAGCCATCCTATCAGCGATGTTCATTCCAGGCGAGAACCTGACCATCATGATACTAGGTGCACTCGGGCTTGTGGCTGTAGGAATCATGGCTGTTAACCGACAGCGTGAAAAACCGCTGCAGCAGGAAAATGCGGTCGAGTTGAAAGAAAAGGCAGAAAGCAAGGCATAAATTTGTGTTTTCACTAAAATTATGTTTAATTTATATGGTATGATGGAAAATAAAAAACGATATAATGTTTGTATATAGAAGGAGGTATCATCATGAAGTTATTTCAGGTCAGAAAAGGGCAGTTCGTTTATTATAAAAACGAACTTCACAAAGTATATTCCGTGAAGCCAATGTTCAAGCAATCCGTTCACTTGTACCGACTGAAAGACATGCAGCAGGACATAACAAGTGCGCCTAACATTGAACCGTGCCGGCCAAAACATCATGATACATTCATTTTTTACGGCAGACGGTATACAATCGATAAGAATAAGAAGCCTGAAACTGGTGACTACATTCTAATTACGAAACCGGCACCTGACTTTCTGGATCATTATTCCTTGAACGAAATTGAAAAAGTCGACAGCGTGGAAGATGGAAACGTGGTGACGACCAGGGATAATGGAGTTAAACATAGTGAATATGTTGTCATGGTTCCAGGCAAAACGGAAGACAGCGAAGATATAGCATATTATGACAAAGCACTTGTATCCGAGGCACAGCTCCAGGAGGACGAAACCGTTGGCCTTTCGGAAGAGAATGATAACTTTGATGGCCCAGTTGTCGGCGACATTTATTATGATGCCGAAAATAATGTAAAAGCAATGATTGTAGCGATGACGGACGATGAAGTCATCTTCGGTCATCAGGTGAGAGCACATGTGAAAGACTTGATGGATGAGAACAAATACAAACTGATTTACCGCTTTGAAGAAGGATTTTAAGAGTAGCTCCTGAAGGTTTTGCTTTCGGGAGCTTTTTTGTGTAGGTTTTTATCGCATACCGTTTGATTGACTGCCCTGAGCGGTTGATATTCCAGCCACACCGGTCGATTCTCCGCTGCAACCGGTTGATATTCCAGCTACACCGGTCGATTCTTCGCCGCAACCGGTTGATACTCCAGCTACACCGGTCGATTCTTCGCCGCAACCGGTTGATATTCCGGCCACACCGGTCGATATTCTGCCGCAACCGGTTGATATTCTGTCACATCGGTCGATACTCCGTCGCCACTGGTTGATATTCTAGTCACTCCGGTTGATATACTGCCGTAACCGGTTGATACTCTCCGCAAATGGGTTGATGTTACCGAATCCAATCTGTCCTCTTTTTCTTCTCCTACTAAAAAAGGAACACCAGCCACACAACAAGAGCGGCTGGTGCCTATATCTATTCCAGCATGCTGGAAGCTTTATAACCAATAATGTTGACCGGGTCTTTCGGTGATGAATAAGGCGGTGCGTAGGCAAGCTCTAAATCGGATAAGTCGCGTACGGTCAGTTTGCCTTTCATGGCGGTAGTCAGTACTGCAAGCCGCTTATCAACGCCATCCTTGCCGACAACTTGTGCTCCGTACAGCGTTCCATCCTGCGCACCAAACAGCAGCTTTATCATAAGTTTCTCTGCACCTGGATAATACCCGGCGTGGGAGCGTGCTTCGTGTTTCACTTCCCGATAGTTGACTCCCAGTTCGTCCAGTGAATACTTATTTTCGCCGGTCGCGCCAACAGTCATGTCAAACACTTTGAAAATTGCCGACCCTTGTGTTCCGCTGTAAGCAAGATCTGAACCATTTAAATGACTGGCAATGATAAATGCCTGGCGGTGTGCCGGCCATGCAAGCGCAACATGCCGAGGTGTCTGGAACTGGCGGTCATTTGTCTCCACCACGTCACCCAAGGCATAGATATCCGAATCGTTTGTCTGCATAAATTTATTTACCTTAATGGCGCCGGTTTCGCCGATTTCCAGTGAACTGCTGACAGCAAGCTCTGTATTCGGTTTAATCCCCGCGGCCAGCAATGTCATGTCAGCCTGGACACTTTTTCCACTGGACAGGTGCAAGACGGCTCCATTATCGGAAAAAGAAGCAAGCTCCTCATCCAGCAGGAGCTGTACCCCTTGTTCCTGTAAATGATCTTCAATGGTTTTTGCCATATCTTCGTCAACCAGTTTGGCCACTTGTTTTGACCGGTCAATGACGGTGCAGTGAATGCCGATTTCCTGCAGATTTTCCACCATTTCCATCCCGATAAATCCAGCACCAATAATCGCACATGTTTGTGGTTTATGAGCTTCAATATACTGATTTATTCGGTCCATATCCGGAATGGTGTGCAATGTGAACGTCCGGTTTTTGTTCATTCCCTTAAAGGATGGCATAACTGCCGTGGCCCCGGGGGATAGAATCAGCTTGTCATATGTTTCGTGATGTTCACCCGATTCATGCTGGCAGGTTACCTGTTTTTGTGACCGGTCAATTGCTGTAACTGCTGTGTTTGTTTGGATATGCACATCGTATTTTTGGGAAAACTTCTCTGTGTCAACGAGCAAATGATCCCGTTTTTTCACGGCTCCGCCGATATAGTAGGGCATTCCGCAATTGGAAAACGCGATATGCTCGCCTTTATCAATGAGCAGAATCTCCGCATCCTTATCCTGTCGCCTAAGCTGTGCTGCAACGGTTGCACCACCACCAACGCCACCAACAATGACAATTTTTCTAGCCATGCAAATTACCCCCTTGAGGTAGAATCCCGATATTTGAAGTGAAAATCCCGAAGTTCACAAGAAAAATCCCGATGTTCACATTAAATTGCCCGAAGTTCACAGGAAAAATCCTGATGTTCCCATTAAATAATCCCGAGTGAATACAGAAATACAACTAGGATGGTGATAGGAGTAACCCAGCGCATAATCTGAAACCAGACCTGGAAACTTCCTGCTCCCAAACTGCTACTGCTTAAAAATTCATTCTGCATCAGGCTGCGGTCCATTTTTAAGCCGATAAACAGGGCGATTAAAAAGCACCCTCCAGGCAGCATAATGTTGCTGACAAGAAAGTCACTGGCATCAAAAACAGTCAGCCCGAAAATTTTGAAGTCTGCCAGAGTATTGGAGGATAAGGCAGCCGGGATTCCGGCAATAAAAACAACAAGCCCCGTCAGCCAGGCAACTTTGGTCCGCGAACGGTCTTTGCCAGCTGTCATTGCTGCGGTTATGATTTCCACCATACTGAATGCTGACGTAAAGATAGCGAACAGGAATAACAGCAGGAATAAACTGAGAAATACCTCACCCATCGGCATTTGGGCGAATGCTGCCGGAAGCACCATGAACAGCAGCCCGGGCCCTTCCGCAGGTTCCAGTCCGAATGAAAAGACAACAGGAAAAATAGCCAGTCCGGCCAGCAGTGATACAAAGATATTCATAATGGAAACAGATATTGCTGAAAACGGCAAGCTTACTTCTTTTCCCAGATAGGAACTGTACGTTACCATCACAGAAATACCTACTGCCAGCGCAAAGAATGACTGCCCAAGCGCATATAGTATCCCTTCGGCAGTAATTTTTGAGAAATCAGGTTTCAAAAAGAATGCCAATCCCTCCGCTGCTCCTGTAAAAGTTACAGAACGGATAACCAGGACAATAAAAAAGATGAACAATAATGGCATCATGATTTTGTTTGCTCGTTCAATCCCGTCTTTAATGCCAAACGATACGATCAGAATAGCGATTGCCAGAAACAGTCCGAGCCCGGTAATGGATATCAGCGGACTGCCGGTAATCGTACTAAATAATTGTTCATAGTCTGCCCCCGGTGAAATGACCGTACCTGTAAGAGACATGCCTGCATAAATGAGCACCCAGCCACCGACAACACTGTAAAACGACAGAAGAATGAATGCACCGGCCACCCCCCAGCGGCCAATGATGGACCAGCCAGTCCCTGGAGCAAGTTTCTTGTACGCGGTGACCGCCTCCTGCTGAGCTCCTCTTCCAATAATAAATTCCGCAATTAAAAGCGGAAGGCCGATAATCAATGTAAAAGCGATAAACAGAAGGAAAAAAGCGCCCCCGCCGTTCATCCCAGTCATGTAGGGAAATTTCCAAATTGCCCCAAGGCCGATAGCAGCACCGGCCGATGATAAAATAAAACCAACTTTCGTTGACCATTGTTCACGCATAAAGAATATATCCTTTCTATCAAAACATATGCCATATTATATACTATTTCAGCATCTTACTACAATTTCACAGGCAAATTTAGTAACCTCCGACTGTTTTTTGTTGAAATCTGTATATTATCAACAATTGCAATTTTTTTATTGCTGATTTATACTTGTAACAGACAGATATGAAATGGCATTTCAAATACTGAAATAGGGGGATGCTGCGTGTCTTTTGCCTCAGTCAAGGTGAAAAATTTGCCTCCATATTTATTTTCGTCGTTTCAGCAGAAAAAGAAAGAGCTCGAAGCCGATGGGGTGGATGTAATCGATTTGGGTATTGGCGCACCGGATCTGCCGGCACCTTCTTTTGTCGTTGACCGGCTTGCTGAGGAAGCGAAATATGCCGCCAACCATCGCTACTCCACCTACAGCGGATGTGCAGAATTTCGGGAAGCGGTCGCTCATTTTTATAAAAGTGAGTATGATGTTGACCTGAATCCGGAAACAGAAGTACTCGCTCTTATTGGTTCCAAGGAAGGTATCGCGAATCTGATGCATGCGGTTATCGATCCCGGTGATACGGTTCTCGTGCCAGATCCGGGATATCCAGTTTATCGGACAGCGGTGCAGTTGGCCGGCGGGGTAAGTTCTCCATTGCCGCTTGATCATTCAAATGGCTACGTCCCGCTGTATGAACAGGCTGGGCAGGACGTGATGAACCGGGCAAAAATGATGCTTTTGAATTATCCGGGGAATCCGACAGCTGCTACTGTAAAATTCGACACTTTTTTGGAAGCGATTGCAAAGGCTGCGAAACATGACATGCTTCTTGTACACGATGCTGCTTACGACATGATTACGTTTAACGATTATGAGGCACCAAGTGTGTTGCAGGTGCCTAATGCCAAAGATCGTGCAGTCGAATTCGGGTCACTGTCGAAAAGCTTCAATATGACTGGGTGGCGGATCGGTTACGTTGTCGGCAATGCGGAAGTTATCAAAGCACTGGCAACACTTAAAAGCAATATGGATACGAGTCAGTTTTTGCCGATTCAAAAAGCGGCAGCGGCTGCACTAAGAAGTAACTTTTCAGCGGTGGAGGAACACAACAGAATTTATCGTGCTCGCATGGAGAAATTGCACTCAGGATTTCGTGAATTAGGCATTCGGGCAGACAAACCAAACGGCACTATTTTTCTCTGGGCACAAGTTCCTGACGGCTATTCATCCATGGAATTTGCCGACAAATTACTGAATGAGGCTGGTGTGATTGTGACTCCCGGCCATGCATTCGGCTCACGTGGTGAGGGGTATTTCCGGGTTGCGCTCACCGTTAGCGAAGACCGGCTGGATGAGGTGGTCGCCCGAATGAAAAAACTGGACATAAAGGAGGGGAGTCGCCCATGAGGACTGCGGAGGCAGCGCGGCGAGCGAAGACGATGACAGCGGCACAGGCCATTGTCGAATGCATGAAAATAGAACAAGTGCGCGATGTGTTCTGTGTACCGGGAGAAAGTTATCTTCCGTTATTGGATGCACTTCATGATGAAGAATCCATTCGGCTCATTTCTGCCAGACATGAAAGCGGGGCAGCATTTATGGCGGAAGGGTATGCAAAGTCCAAATTGAAGCCCGGTGTTGTGATGGCTACAAGAGGGGTTGGTGCGGCCAATTTGTCCATTGGCGTACATACGGCATATCAGGATTCTTCACCAATGGTCGTTTTCCTCGGTCAGGTGCACAGCAAATTCCGCGGCCGGGAAGGGTTCCAGGAAGTCAATCTGGACAGGTACTTCGGCCACATCGCCAAGTGGGCGGTGGAGGTCAACGATGCGGACCGGATGCCAGAACTTGTGCAGCGGGCGTTCCGCATTGCGCAGACCGGTCGGCCGGGGCCGGTGGTAGTTTCCCTGCCGGAAGATGTTCTCCCGACTGAAGCGGCTATGTCATTCGGCCCGGCCACTGTCAAACCCAAGCCGGCACCATCACAGGAGGAGACGGACAGGGTGGAAGAACTGCTTAGTAAAGCAGAAAAGCCGCTCATCATCGCAGGTGGAGGCGTAAAAAGCGCCCAGGCTGAAGATGCACTTGTAACGTTTGCGGAAGACTTTCATTTGCCTGTCATTGCCGCATTTCGCAGGCATGACGTGTTTCCGCATGATCATCCATTATACGCCGGGCACTTGGGACTTGGAACCAATCCGAAGATACTGGAAACCGTGGAGGAAGCGGATCTAATCATTGCACTCGGCACCCGCTTGTCCGAGGTCACGACGCAGGATTATAAGATCATCACAGCCGATAAACAGCTGATTCATATTGACATCAGTGTCGACACCATTGGAAAAGTTTACAGCCCGGATGTCGGCATTACAGCGGATGCAGGAGAAGCACTAAAGAAATTTTCTGGAATGGAACTCCATCTCCACTGGAAAAATTGGGCTGATGCGCGCTGTAAAGAATACGAGCGTGCCAGCAGCCTGGATGTTTCAAAGAATGATGTCATTAATAAACACTTGCTGGCCATTTTGGATAGCAAGCTGCCGGATGATGCACTCCTGACCAATGATGCCGGCAACTTCGCCGGCTGGCTGCATGCGTATTATAAGTTTACAAAACAACATACGTATGTCGGCCCGACGTCCGGTGCAATGGGGTACGGGATGCCGGCAGCACTTGGGGCAAAGCTGGCTATGCCGGATAAGCCGGTGGTTGCACTGTCAGGGGATGGCGGTTTTATGATGACAGTGCAGGAATTGGAGACAGCCGTCCGCTGCCATATTCCGGTCATATGTATTGTATTTAACAATAAAATGTATGGAACGATCCGCATGCACCAGGAAATGCATTACCCGGAAAAAGTTATTGGCACGGATTTAGGAAATGTTTCCTTTGCTGATTTGGCGGCGAGCGTTGGTGCAGACGGTCATACAGCGGAATCGCCTGAAGAATTTACCCAGGTGCTTGAAGCGTCGATTAAAGCTGATCGGCCGACGGTTATTGAAGTGTTTACGGATAAAGAACAAATCTCTGTTTCATCCACGATTACCCAAATCCGTAATCGTGTTTAACAATAAATATCAATACAGGAGGAATTTTGCATGGCTAAAACACTGCTTGAAGCAAAGAAATTGAACAATTTTATTGATGGAAATTGGGTGGAGACGAATGAAACGGCTGAAGTGATCAATCCGGCAAACGGGGAAACGATTGTACATGTTCCGCTCTCTGATAGCGGTGCCGTCGATACAGCAGTTGAAGCAGCGAAGAAAGCGCAGAAGGAATGGGCGAAGGTTCCCGCACCACAACGGGCAGAAGTGCTATTTGAAGTCGGCAATAGGATGAAAGAACGGAAAGAGCGGCTTGCACAGCTTTTGACCATGGAAAATGGGAAGGTACTGGAAGAAGCGCGCGGGGAAGTGCAGGAAGGCATTGATATGGCCTTTTACATGGCTGGAGAAGGCCGTCGCCTGTTTGGCCATACAACACCTGCAGAGCTGCCGAATAAATTTTCCATGAGCCAGCGCTGTCCGGTCGGTGTAGTTGGTATCATCACCCCGTGGAACTTCCCAATTGCCATTGCTACATGGAAATCATTCCCGGCGATCGTTGGCGGCAATGCCGTTATTTGGAAGCCAGCGACAGAAACGCCGATTATGGCGCATGAATTGGTGAAGATTTTTGAAGAGGCCGGCCTGCCAAAAGGTGTCCTGAATGTGGTGTATGGCAAAGGATCGGCAGTTGGTGATGCGATGGTGCACCATGATGATATCCGGGTTATTTCATTCACTGGATCCAATGATACCGGGCGTAATATTGCCAGTGACTGTGGGAAGCAATTGAAAAAAGTATCTCTGGAGATGGGCGGAAAGAATGCCATCATTGTCATGGATGACGCAGATCTGGACCTGGCCGCCGAAGGAATCATTTGGAGTGCGTACGGCACAAGCGGTCAGCGCTGCACAGCGGCCAGCAGAGTGATTGTTCACGAAGATGTGAAGGAACGCTTGGAGGAGCGGCTGCTTGCTGAAATCGAGAAGCTGACCATCGGTGACGGTCTTGACGAGGCGAATAAAGTCGGTCCGATTATTAACAAAGCCGGCTTGGAAAAAATTCAAAGATATATTCAGATTGGTAAAGAAGAAGGCGCTAAACTGGTTGCCGGCGGCTATGTGCTGGAAGACGGCAACCTCGCCAAGGGGCATTACTTTGCACCGACATTGTTTACCGATGCGACACCGGATATGCGCATTTCCCAGGAGGAAATTTTTGGCCCGGTCGTCTCTCTGATTCCGGTTAAGAGCTTTGAAGAGGCGATTGAAGTGAACAACGGTGTTTCATACGGACTGTCCAGCTCCATTTTCACAACGGATGCCAATCGTGTGTTCCAGGCACAGCGCGACCTTGATACAGGTATTGTTTATGTAAATGCTGGTACAACCGGAGCGGAAATCCACTTGCCATTCGGCGGTACAAAAGGAACCGGTAATGGTCACCGCGATTCCGGCGTACAGGCACTGGACGTGTTCACCGAGTGGAAAGCCGTGTACGTGGACTACAGCGGCAAACTGCAGCGTGCACAAATCGATACCGAATAAGAGGCACGAAACAACGTAACGGCCCGGCGACAGGGAACTTAAGTCCGGGAGCTTTTTTGAAGGGATCAGGACCGGACGTTCCCGTGCCTGGCGGGAAATATTCTGTACAAGTGCGTGTTCAAAAAGGAGGATAAAAAGGACCGGCAGGCTAAGTTCGCGACGTCCTGTCGCAACGCCTGCACTAGCACGTCCTGTGCGTCGAAAGTTCGAGGCGACGTAGTTTCGAGCATAAGGAAAGCTACCCTGAACTGCATCGCACGCAGGAAAAGCGGTTTTCTTTTCCAAGGAGCGGAGAAACAAGTCAACGAAGAAATTCGATGTGTCATTTTTACCGGACTTTTTGAACAACCTATACAAGGAGTGGTGACTATATGAAAATAGGTGTACTGGGATCAGGACTGATGGGCAAAGAAGCAGCAAGGGATCTAGCTGCAAGTGAAGGTGTGACGGCAGTAGGGCTTGCCGATATTGATTTTCAGCGTGCACAAGAGGTCTGTCATCAGTTGAATTCTCCTAAACTGACAGCCTATCAGGTGAATGCCAAAGATAAGCAGGACCTGGGAAGCTATATGCGGCAATTTGATGTGATCATTAATGCATTATTTTATTCCTTTAATGAAATTGTAGCGGAGACCGCAATTGAGGTAGGCGTTCATTCCGTCGATCTGGGCGGACATATTGGTCATATTACGGATAAGGTGCTGGAGCTGAAAGAAGACGCGCAGGCAGGTGGTGTTACGCTTATTCCTGATTTGGGCGTTGCTCCCGGCATGATCAATATTTTGTCTGGTCATGGGGCAAGTAAACTGGATGAACTGGAAGAAATCAAGCTGTACGTCGGCGGGATTCCCGTCCATCCAGAGCCACCGCTTGAATACAATCACGTTTTCTCAATGGAAGGTGTTTTCGACCATTACACCGACCCAGCTCTGATTATCCGTGATGGCATCAAGCAGGAAATCGCGTCATTGAGCGAGGTGGAGCGTGTCCATTTTGAAAAATACGGCCCGCTTGAGGCGTTTCATACATCAGGTGGTACATCCACCCTATCCATATCTTATCCAAATCTGAAAACACTGGAATACAAAACGATCCGCTACCCGGGGCATGCGGAGAAATTCCAGCTGCTCGTCGACCTGAATTTGACACGAGCGGATCACACGGTTGATGTAAACGGTGAACAAGTTAGCCCGCGAGATGTGTTTCTGAAAGTGCTGGACCCAATTGTGGAGCTTGGTGACAAAGACGACGTCGTGCTGCTCCGGGTGAAAGTTGGCGGCGAAAAAGCCGGCAGTCCGGAAACACATGTATTTGAAATGACAACGTATAAAGACAGAGAAAACAATGTCACAGCGATGGCACGGGTCACAGCCAATTCCATATCCGTGGTGGCACAGATGATTGCAAACGGAACAATCTCGAAACGAGGCGTGTATCCGCCTGAACAGATCGTTCCGGGCGATGCCTATATCAGCGAAATGGCCAAACGTGGTGTGAACATCTATGAATCGGTCAGCGAAACAAAAGCGCACGTTAAAAGCTGACAATGGGATCGGGGCTGCTAGTGGACAGCAGCCTCTCCCGTCCAAATGATTGAGGCAGGCGGCAAGGAGAAGTAGAGATGAATCAGAGTGTATTGAAGGCATTGAAACTGCTTGATTATTTTTCTGCAGAAACACCGGCACTGACACTGAAAGAAATTACTAATAAATCTGGTATGCCCAAGCCCACAGTGTACAGGCTGCTGACGGCGCTGGAGCATCACCACTTTCTATCGAAAACGAAAGAAAATGAGCATGACAGCAAATATCAGCTTGGGCTCAAATTGCTGGAGCTCGGGCAGATTGTCACTGACCAGCTTGAAGTAAGGGCCATTGCACTGCCTTATATGGAAGAACTGGGCAGAGAAATCAATGAAGTGATTCATTTGGTCATCGTTGATCACGACGAGGCTACATACATTGAAAAAGTAGACAGTTCAAGGGCACTGCGGCTGAATACTAGGGTGGGCAAAAGTTCTCCGCTTCATCTGGGATCCGGTCCTAAGATGCTTCTGGCTAACATGCCATATGAACGGCAGCAGTATATAATAGAAAAATCTGGACTGCAGCGCCCTGACAGCAGCCGTCCGATCGATGAGGATGAGCTGCAGCAGGAACTGAAAACCATCTATGAAACAGGCTATGCGTACAGTATAGGAGAACAGGACGCGGACACGACAGGGATCTCCTATCCAATTTATGATTACAGCGGAAAGGTCATTGCCGCACTGGCTGTAAGCGGTTTGTCCAGTCATTTTGAGGGGGAGAACTTACACGTCCTGAAAGCAAAAACAAGACAAACAGCTGAGGCGATTTCCAGAAAACTCGGGCTTCGCGGGCCAGCATTGCAGCAGGGGGATGAGGATAAATGAATACAGTATTTATAGCCGGACATGCCAGACTGCCATCCGGCATGGCAGCCAAGAGCATGTACGAAACACTGACCATAACAGCAGAAATAGATAAAAAATACGGTGTGATTGTGGCGGCCAATTGTACGCTGGCAACCGAACACGGCAGGCATTTTGTCCACCATCTGTTAAGGGGACACAGCCTCCAGGATGGCATTGATACCCCTTCACAAATGATGAAAGAACATTATTTGGGAAAAGCCGGTAACGCACTTGTATCAGCCTTGAATGATCTGTACAAGCAGTATGAACATTACAGAGAGAGTCACAATTAAAAGAAACCCGCCATGTTTTATTGGCGGGTTTCTGACGTTGCTTGGGGAATTGTAGTCAACCTGCGCTGACTTACGGACGCGGGTTATGAAGAGATTTTAAAAATGATAGCGAAGAGGTTAATAGGCTGTGTTTGGTTGAAGTAAACGGAAAATGAAACTATTTTAGCACTCATTCGTAAAATGATTAGGAATTCCGTTAGAAATTTATGATGTGTTATTTTATTTGAGGCGGTGACTAAGTTGGATTTATTTTTCTACATTACAGTTATTATCAGTCTTTCTCTTTTGTATTATGGATATGTCAAGAAAAAAGATAATGAGTTAAAAGAGAAAGAAATAGCGTTAGAGGAGAAAAAAGTAGAGTTGGAAATGAAAAAACTAGATCATAATAAGGAATATCAAGAACAGGGTGAAAAGGAGCGTGAAGTTTGAAAGCAGCTAGAATTATTTTAGCAATTGTTGTGGTCTTTTTAGCAGGGTATAGTGTAGTTGCAAAAGAATTTGGGGTAATGCCTTATGCACTTTTGTTTACGGGATTAATGAATTTAGTTTTTGGGATTTCTGAATTCCAGGAAAAACGAAAAGAAAATGCCATGACTCTTTTCTTAACTGCAGGTTTTGTTTTGTTTGTTTCTATTTATATTCTACTAATGTAGGCTGAAAACGGTATTAGGTGCCAAAGTTAAAAAGAGCAACGCATTTAATACGTTGCTCTTCCGCCTAACTCTGCTGTCAGCATATTCCCGCTATTTCCTTCACTCGTCAATTCCCATCGATACATATTTCATTTCCAAAAATTCATCCATGCCGTGGTGGCCGCCTTCTTTGCCGACGCCCGACTGTTTGATGCCGCCGAACGGTGCTTCGGCCGTGGCAGGGAAGACGTCATTCACGCCGACAATGCCATAGTCGAGTTTTTCGGATACGCGGATGGCGCGGCTCGTTTTTTCGGTGAAAATATAGGCTGCCAGGCCATAGTCAGTATCATTCGCTTTGTCGATAACAGCATCCTCGTCACTGAACACTTGCACTGGCATGAGCGGTCCGAATGTTTCTTCGTTCATGACGAGCATGTCATCGGTCACATTGGACAGGATGGTAGGCTGATAGAAATGGCCGTCCAGTCCTCCGTTCCACTTGGCACCGCCACAAACAACATCCGCTCCTTTTGCTGCAGCATCATCAAGGTGTTTCTGGACTTTGTGAGATGCCTGTTCATTAATCAGCGGGCCAAGGTCTGTCCCTTCTTCTGTCCCGTCTCCGATTTTGAGCTGCTCAACTTTTTCAGTCAGTTTGTCATGGAAAGCGTCTTTGACGGAATCGTGGACATAGACACGATTGGCACAAATGCATGTCTGCCCGTTGTTCCGGAATTTGCTCGACAAAGCCAGTGAGACTGCTTTATCGATGTCCGCATCATCAAAAACAACAATTGGTGCGTGACCGCCGAGCTCAAGCGATAGTTTTTTTACATGATCGGCACTTTCCCGCATCAAATATTTGCCGACTTCAGTGGATCCGGTGAAGGTCATCAGACGGACGTCTTTGCTGTTCAGCATCGTGTTACCGATTGCTTCTGCATCCCCTGTGACAAGATTGACGACACCTTTTTGCATGCCGGCTTTTTCCATGATTTTGACGATTTCAATGGCTGACAGCGGTGTTTCCGGCGCAGGCTTCAATACGACCGTGCAGCCTGCAGCAAGTGCGGGTCCAATTTTTCGGGTGATCATGGATGCCGGGAAATTCCAGGGCGTAATGGCACCCACAACCCCAACCGGCTGCGGGATAACGAGCAGGCGCTTGGACTTTTTGGATGATGGAATCCATTCCCCGTAAGCCCGGCTCGCTTCTTCGGCATACCAGAGCAGAAAGCTGGCAGCTCCTTTTACTTCGCCAATTGCTTCTTTCAGTGGCTTGCCTTGTTCGGTTGTCAGAATTTCGCCGAGGCGTTCGGCATCGTCAAGCATCAATTCGTGTGCTTTGTACAGAATCCGTGAGCGTTCCCGGCCGGTCATCTCCCGCCAAGTTTGGAAAGCACGAGTTGCAGCGCTGATTGCCGCCTCGGTTTCTGCTTTTCCGCCATAGGCAACTTCTGTAATCGCCTCAAGTGTTGCCGGGTTGTAAACCGTGCTTGTTTTCTGTCCGTCCGTATCACGCCACTGGCCGTCAATAAAAATACTATTGGTTTTGCTTTTAAGTTTCATTTGGGAACCTCCTTTGCAGCATTATACTTTAGCGTGATTGCCTTCCCATGCAGGGAGCATTTTGTTTAATGGTTTATCCTGACGGTAGCCAAGCGCATACTCAGCTTGCACGATCGTGTGTACTTCCCGGGTTCCTTCGTAAATGACTGGGGCTTTTGAGTTCCGCAAATAACGTTCCACCGGATACTCATCTGAATAACCGTATGCACCGTGTACCTGGACGGCGTCATCAGCAGCTTTATTGGCAAAGTCGCACGCCTGCCATTTCGCCATTGATGTTTCCTCCGTGTTGCGCTTTCCTTCGTTTTTCAGCTCGCCGGCACGGTAAACAAGCAGGCTGCTCATTTCCAGTCCCGCTTTCATGTTGGCAATCATGCGCTGGACAAGCTGGTGCTGGCCGATTGGCTTTCCGAATGTTTCCCGTTCATGGGAATAGTTGACACTTGCTTCCAGGCAGGCACGGATTTGCCCGACAGCACCTGCAGCAACCGTGAAACGACCGTTATCGAGTGCGGCCATGGCAATTTTAAACCCTTCTCCTTCTTCACCGAGCAGGTTTTCTTCCGGAACTTTTACGTTATCAAAGAATATTTCACCGGTATTGCCGGAGCGGATGCCAAGTTTCCCTTTCGTTGCTTTGGAGTCAAATCCTTCCCAGTCCCGCTCCACAATAAATGCGGAAATGCCTTTGTGGCGTTTTGCTTTATCTGTGTAGGCGAACACAAGGAAGTGATCGGCTGTATCACATAGCGAAATCCATGCTTTGGACCCGTTCAAAATATAATGGTTGCCCTGTTTGACCGCTGTGGACTGCAGGGAAGCGACGTCGGAACCGGCAGCTGGCTCGGTCAGTCCGTAAGCGCCGACTTTTTCTCCTTTTGCCTGCGGGACAAGGTATTTTTGTTTCTGTTCTTCAGTACCCCATTGCAGCAGTGTCATGCTGTTCAGGCCCGTATGAACGGAAACTGCTGTCCGGAAGGCGGTGTCTCCACGCTCCAATTCCTCACAGACGATGGCCAGCGAGTTGTAGTCCATGCCGCTTCCGCCGTATTCTTCGGGGATACAGACACCCATCAGTCCAAGGTCAGCCAGCTTCTGCATAATGGACGGGTCAAATTGGCCTTCCCGATCCCATTCGGCAATATATGGCATAATTTCGTTATCAACAAAGTTCCTGACTGTTGAACGCAGCATAGTTTGTTCTTCTGAAAAATGAAAGTTCATGTGATCAACTCCTAATTTAATGGATAAAATTTTTCACTGGCAGTTGGCTGCCGGTATTGGTGTGTTAATGCCGGGATGAGCCGTGTTATTTGATGAAGCCAAACTGTTTCAGCAATTCTTCATTGTGTTCACCGGCATTCGGCGGATGGTTCTTCGTTTGCACCGGGGTCCGTGATAACTTAAGCGGACTGCCAATCATACGTATATCACCGGCGGTCGGGTGATCGGCATCGATAAACATATCCCGCTCGTTCAGTTGCGGATCATTGGCTACTTCATCGATTGTCTGGATCGGACCGCACGGGATATTGTTTTGCTGACATTGCTTTTGCCAATAGGCAGTGGACCCGGTCGAAAATACCTCCTGAAGCATTGGGATTAACGTTTCCCTGTTAGCCACGCGGTCAGGGTTTGTCCGGAACCGCTCATCTGATGCATATTCGGGTTTTCCTAAAATGTTGCATAAATTCCGGAACTGATTATCATTGCCGACTGCAATTACCATTTCGCCATCCATCGTGGAAAACGTCTGGTATGGGACAATATTGGCATGCTGGTTTCCAAGGGCCGCCGGAATTTTCCCTGCCATCAGATAGTTGCTTCCAACATTGACAAGAGCGCTGACGGCTGAATCATACAAGGAAAGATCAAGCTTTTGCCCTTTGCCTGATTGCGTCCGCTCAAGCAATGCCCCCTGGATGCCAACACAAGCGTACAGCCCGGTCAAAATATCCGTGATCGCCACTCCGACTTTTTGCGGACCGGATTCACTGTCACCAGTAATGCTCATCAGACCGCTCATTGCCTGGATGATAAAGTCATATCCCGGCATACTGCTGTACGGACCCGTTTCGCCGAATCCGGTAATCGAGCAGTAGACGAGGCCGGGGTTGATCTCCGACAATGTGTCATAATCAAGTCCAAGGCGTTCCATCGTTCCGGTTTTAAAATTATTAATGATAACATCACTTTCACGGACGAGACTTTTAATCGCTTCATGACCTTCCTCGGATTTTAAGTCAAGTGTGATGCTCTTTTTATTCCGGTTGGCGCACAGATAGTATGCACTGACCTCGTTTTGAAACGGGGGACCCCATTTGCGTGTCTCGTCACTGCCGCCGGGGGCTTCCACTTTAATCACCTCGGCGCCAAGGTCACCAAGGATCATGGTGCAGTACGGACCAGCCAGAACTCTGGACAAGTCAAGAATTCGGATGTTTTCGAGTGCTCCAGCCATTTCTTCACTCCTTCCCAATTAAAATAAGCCACTCCAAACAGACGACAGTTTTTTATCTGCGGCAGTTAAGGAAATTAACATATTTTCTTAACTGCATAAGGCAACTAGGGCAATCGCCTGAGCCTAAAAGGCCTGGCGCTAGCCAAGTTTTCTTTACTGTACGTCTATTTGAACTGGCTTTTATCTGTTGAGACAGAACTGGAATGGAACTGCAAACAGATTGGACAGTTATCATTTGTTGTTCGAAATAATTTAATGCCAGAGGCGGCTTTTGGAAATACCGAGTTCGTTTCATCCTGCCTCTGATCGTTTGCCTTACTTAGGGCATCATGCGTTGTAGCGTGGAAGCGCTTTAACATGACTACAGTTATTATATACTATTCTGAAATATTTGTAAACCTGTTTTTATAATTTTATGGAAGTAGGTGTGTCAGAAGGTGTGATGGTTGTGCTGGCTAAGGAGGGAGATTAAGTTGGAATGTGGGGGGCGAGAATCAACCGATCGGGTGTGGGAATCGACCGTTCGAGGTCAGAATCGACCAATCGGGGGAAAGAATCAACCGGACAGCAGCGGAAATCGACCGGTCTGTAGCAAGCAACCATCCATCACACCCCGCAAAACATAAAACAACCGCGCACATAGAGTATGAGCGCGGTTGTTACCAATTGTTATTTTGCAGCTTTTTGCAGTTTGGAAATCATCTTCAGCGACCGGCCGGTTCCGATGGCAACGGATTCGAGTGGGTTTGGCGCGAGATGCACCGGAACGAACAGTTCATCAGAAAGCCAGTCTTTTAACCCATTCAGCATGGCACCGCCGCCGGTCAGTACGATACCGCGGTCAACAATGTCACCGCTCAACTCAGGCGGGCAATTTTCGAGTGTCATACGGATGGTTTCGAGAATTTGGTCAAGCGATTCTTTCAGAGCAGCGTAAACTTCTTTGGAAGAAACCGTGACTGTTTGCGGGAGGCCTGAAACCATATCCCGACCGCGGACATCCATGGATTCCTCGGTATGATTTTCATCGGCATGTCCGATTTCCATTTTAATGTTTTCTGCTGTCCGTTCGCCAATCAGAATGTTGTATTTCTTCCGGATAAAGTTGACAATTTCTTCATCCATTTTGTCGCCGCCGGTGCGAATGGAATTACAGGAGACAACACCGCCAAATGAGATGATGCCTACTTCGGATGTGCCGCCACCGATATCAACGGTGACATTGGCGATTGGTTCATCGACTGGCAAATCTGCACCAATGGATGATGCAACAGGTTCTTCAATCAAATGCACATGTTTTGCGCCATAGCTGCTAACCGCATTATGGATCGCACGACGCTCGACCGTTGTGCTTCCGGATGGGGTGCAGACAACTACCGTTGGCTTACGCATGGACAGGCCGATTTTTTTGCTCACTTTCTTCAAAAATTCTTTCAGCATTTGTGCTGTTACGTCATAGTCGGCGATAACCCCGTCTTTCAATGGCCGGATCGGGACAATGTTCTGTGGTGTTTTGCCAACCATTTCTTTCGCTTCTGCACCTACAGCAACGACATTTTTCGTGTTTAAGTCAATAGCCACAACTGATGGCTCATTCAGGACAATTCCTTTTGTCTTGGAATAAATCAATATATTTGCGGTACCCAGGTCAATTCCGATTTCTGCTGTTGATAACATGGTATGTTCCTCCAATAATAAATTAAAATCTATATAACGAATAATCCGAAATGGCGATGCACAGTAACAATATAAATGTCCTTAAATACCATTTCTTAAGTATACCACAATTTCTGGGGGTCAAAAAACGACAAAAAAATATCTACTTCTTATGTATTGTGCCCATTATCAAGGGAGAATGCAAGTAACATTTCGGTTACATCTTTTTGCCGAATGTAACATAAACGGTAGTTTCGGAAGCCTGTCAATATGCAATTACATGAAGTTTATTCCAATGAACAATATAATTTCCAACAGGCACTGCAATCAACGTGGGATAAACCCTATAATGATGCGGCTTTTTTGAAAAATACATAACACTGTTATGGTCATGGCAGCGCCTTCCAGAAATATTACAGAAAAAGCATGGTACGATAATGCCGTAACAAAAAACACGAGAGAGGTGTCGAAACATGCATAATAAATTGATCGTCGGCTCTATGACCGCCGCACTCCTATTTGGCGGAGCATTTCAAAGCACAGCGGACGCATCTGCCAGCACAGCGAATGCACAGAATTCTTCCAATCAGCATAAAGTCTATTATTCTATGAATGGAAGTGGCATGGGTGAACTTTCATCTGGCAAATTCCAGGAATATGTAAAGCAATATTTCCCGCAAGTCACTTGGAATTGGGAGAGCCAAAATAGTAACAATGAGCAGGAAAAGCAAGAAAAGCCCGAGCAAGAGCAGGAACAGTCAGAGCCAGAACAGCAGCCTGAATCAAATAAACCGGAATCCAATCAGGAACAGTCTGATAACAATACACCATCTGAACCACAACAAAACGAGGCAACAGAACAGGTTACGGAACAGCAGGAAGAACAGCCTGCTAGAACGCCTGAAGCTCAAACACCACAGCAGCCTGCTGAGCAGAAGGAACAGCAGCAAAAGCCATCACAGTCGCAGCAGCTGAATGAATTTGAGCAGCAAGTGGTGGAACTGACGAACCAAGAGCGGACAGCACAAGGCCTGGAACCGCTTAAAGTGGATACGGAACTGAGTAAAGTCGCGCGTGAAAAGTCCCGGGATATGGCAGCGAACAACTATTTCTCTCATGACAGTCCGAACTATGGTTCACCATTTGATATGATGAAGCAATTCGGCATCGCCTACCAGACGGCCGGGGAGAACATCGCCAGAGGCCAGCGTACACCGCAACAGGTGGTTGATGGATGGATGAACAGTGAAGGTCACCGCGAGAATATCATGAATCCGAACTTCACCCATATTGGCGTTGGTTATGTGGAACAAGGTAACCACTGGACCCAGCAGTTTATTGGGAAGTAAAAAATATCAATACTAAAAAAGGGACTGATCACAATGGTCAGTCCCTTTTCCTATATGCTTCTTTCGACTGCTCTTTTCCATACATTGACACAACGGCCGCACCAACAGCGAGCATGACGAGCAAGCTGCCGACTGTTGCATTTTGTTCAACGGAAGCTTGTTCAATAACAAGACCCCCAATAAAAGAACCGAAAGCAATCCCAAGATGCAGTGCCGAGTTATTCAGGCTCTGCTGGATGTCGGACGTTTCCGGCGACAGGCTGATCAGATAACTCTGTGTTGCCGGAGCTAATGTCCAGCTTAGCAATCCCCAAACAATGAGGATAACCAGAAATGCCGGGAGTGCAAATGTCATGTTTGGAATACCTACCATTACCGCTGTAAACAGTACTGTCGTCAGCATGATGGTGCGTTTTGGACCTATCGTGTCAGAAAGATACCCGCCGACACCGCCACCGCTAACCGCTGCAATACCGAAAATCAAGTAAATAAAGCTGACCCACGTTCCACTGGCATCCATGGTTATTTTTGCAAATGGAGTCAGGTACGCGTATAGCGTTGTGTGCCCTGCCAGAAACAGAAATGTGATCATCTGCCCAAAAAATATTTTCCGGTTTTTCAATGTTGCCAGCTGCATCTTAAGCGGACTGGATGGTTTTGGTTCAACACGGTCCATCAAGATAAAAACCCCAGCTGTGGAAAGAATGGTTAGAAACGTAATCATCACAAATGGGGCACGCCAGCCAAATGCATTGCCGAGAAACAACCCGACTGGCAGTCCAAGTACAATGGATGCGCTGACCCCCATGGACACAATTCCGATAGCCCGTCCGCGATATTTCGGATGAACGATGGATGGTGCAATCGTCAGACATAATATGATTAATAGTGCCCCGCTCAATGCCAGAATGATGCGTCCGATAAATACAGCGGCATATCCCGGACTGAATACAGTTATGATATTGCCTGTCAAAAATACGGCAAGTGACATCAGCATAAGCCGTTTACGCTCAATAGCTGCCGTTAAAATCAGTAAAACGGGTGAACCAATGGCGAAAATGAGCGAAAAGATGGTAATTAGAAAACCAACCTTTCCAAGCCCTACATTTAAATCTGCTGCCATCAGATCAAGTATCCCACCGATGATCAATTCAACCATTCCGACAACAAAAGCAACGATGGTTAGAAAATATACTTGTTTATTCACGTTAAGACGCCTTTCTGGTAAGTTGAATGGATAAGATAAATCTTTCTTGTCCAAGATTCCATCGTAACGCCGGCAATGTCAAAATACAAGAGAAAGTTTTTTCTAAACACCTCTGTTACTGGCAGCAGTCAGTCCTGAAACATGGTTTTCCTTTCATGCCCCGGCTGCCGTCTGTATAATTGGATTAGAACAGTAAACGGTAAAAAAATCATGCAGAAAATCCTCTCCGGATAGGCATACTACTATATGAAGAGGTGATAGAATGGTTCAAGGCATAGCAAACTGGAATACGGGACAGACACAAGAATGGCTGCAGCAGTATGTGGACGACTGGGTTGCTTTTTACCGGAAGCATACCAGTGACGGTGAAGTCGCCTCATACATACCTGTTCTGCAGCAGGCAGATCCTGATGACCTTGGGATTTCCATCATCGGTAAAAGCGGCATGACTGTTCGTTCCGGTGATACGGAAATTCCGTTCACACTGCAAAGCATTTCAAAAGTAATCAGTTTTATCGTCGCCTGTATGGAACGCGGTGTTTCCTATATGCTGAACAGGGTTGATGTGGAACCATCAGGCGAAGCGTTTAATTCGATTATGCATTTGGAAATGCATCAAGTTGAAAAGCCGTTCAATCCACTGATTAATGCTGGTGCGATTACAGTCTCATCTATTTTGCCCGGCAAAACATCGGATCACCGCCTGGAACCGATATACCTGCTGCTTGAGCAAATATTGGGGTACCGTCCTGAATTAAATGTTGAAGTGTATGAGTCGGAGCGGGATTCATCGATGCGAAACAGGGCGATTGGTTATTATTTATTGGAAACTGGCTTTTTGGAATCTGATCTGAATGTCACACTGGAGACGTATTTTAAGCAATGCTCAATAGAAGTGACAATAGACGACCTGGCCAGGATTGGCATGGTTCTTGCCAATGATGGAATGGATACGAAGACAGGGGAAGAGATTATTCCGAGGCAGATTGCCCGGATTGCAAAGGTGCTCATGCTGACATGCGGCATGTATGATGCGTCCGGAAAATTTGCTACTTATGTCGGCATTCCGGCGAAAAGCGGGGTGTCCGGTGGTATTGTTGCAGCAGTGCCGCCACGGGTCAGGGAAGAAACAATGCCATTTACAGACGGCTGCGGGATTGGCGTTTATGGACCGGCGTTAGGGGATAAAGGAAACAGCATCGCCGGCATCCGGCTGCTCCGACACATCGCCAACCAGTGGGACTTCAGTATTTTTTAATATGGCTGTTTTCTAAAAGAGTGTTTTTTTCACGTTGATTTGTAAGAGAGGAGTAAAATCATGTGTGGACGGTTTACATTGCTTGCGGATGAAGTGAAGATTTTGCAGGAATTTGGCATAAACCAGCCGATCGATCATTACCAGCCCAGCTACAATATCGCACCCGGACAAAATGTGCTCGCCATTATTCATGATGGCAAAGAAAAGCGGGCCGGCTATTTGCGCTGGGGCCTTATTCCCTCGTGGGCAAATGATGAAAAAGTCGGGTATAAGATGATCAACGCCCGCAGTGAAACAGCCCATGAAAAGCCAAGCTTCCAACGTCTCATGGCCAGGAAGCGCTGTCTGATTGTTGCTGACAGTTTTTATGAGTGGAAACGTGACGGCGGCGAAAAACAGCCGAAGCGGATTCAGCTGGGTGATCGCGAATTATTTGCGTTTGCGGGGCTATGGGATAAATGGGAGCACGACGAGCAAAAGCTTTTCACATGTACAATCCTGACGAAAGCGGCTAATCCGTTTATGCAGGACATTCACCACCGCATGCCAATCATTTTGCCGAAAGGACGAGAGGACGCGTGGATTGAGGCTGGCGAGCAATCACCGGAAGAGGCCTATCATTTTTTGCAGGCGTTGGAAATGGAAGAGCTGCAAGCATATGATGTTGCAAGTTATGTAAATTCGGCGAAAAATAATGATGCTGAATGTATTGCCCCGCTCGCATAGTAGAGGAAAGTGGAATTTACGGTCGGCTCCTATTATAATAAGGTTGGAAAGAATCGATTGGAGCAGGGGTGAGCGGATGATACGTGTCTTATTTATATGTCTCGGGAACATTTGCCGGTCTCCGATGGCAGAGGCTATTTTCCGGGATTTAGTGAAAAAAGAAGGACTATCTGATAAAATCGAAGTGGATTCAGCCGGCATTGGTCCGTGGCATAGCGGGGACGCACCGCATGAAGGGACGAGAAAAATACTGGACAGGCAGGACATCTCTTATGATGGAATGAAGGCCCGGCAAATACATACGAATGATTGGCATCGTTTTGACTATATGATTGCCATGGACGATGATAACATCCGTGCTTTACAAGGGATGACGGGTGCAACGGATGGTGCTGTTGTCGCCAGGCTGATGGATTATGTTCATGAGGCGGAAACGGCTAATGTGCCGGATCCATACTTCACGGGCAATTTTGATTATACGTATGAACTGGTTTCAGATGGATGCAAGCAGCTGCTGAATCAAATCAAGACTGAAAATAACACATAACGTAAAAGGAGCGATAACAAATGGGTAAACGAAAATTATGTCTAGGGTTAGTAGTCGGATCGATTGCAGGAGGGCTACTTTCCTTGCTTGACCGTGATGCAAGAGACTATGCAAAAAGAAAAGCGGCGGATGTAAAGAATGAGTCGTCCTACTATGCGACCCATCCGTCGTCAGCGGTGAAACGTGTGAAGGATTCGTTCGACCGGTTCAATGCACAATTTACAGCAGGCGCAGATAACGCCATCAATGCACTGGAGCAAGTGGAGAACACGTTGGAACAGTTCACAGGCAGTGAAACAAAAAAGTTGGAAAAATAACAGGCAAACAACTTAGGTGAGGCTGATAGGATGTGGGAGGAAAGCAAGGAATTCATCAAAAGATTGTACCGGCGGATTACGGATGATGACATTTTTGGTCTGGGTGCCCAGTTGGCCTATTTTTTCCTGCTTTCCTTATTTCCTTTTTTGTTGTTTCTGATGACGCTGGTTGGATATCTGCCGTTGAACGACCTAGACATTATTGAATTCATTGAAACGTATGCACCAGGCGAAATTTCAGAACTGATTAACCAAAATGTTCAACAGCTGGTCAGTAATCAGAATGGACAACTTCTATCGATTGGAATTATTGGGACACTGTGGTCAGCGTCCAATGGTATCAATGCGGTGATGCGTGGTTTTAACCGCGCATATGATGTGGATGAAGACCGCTCGTTTATTGTTACGCGGCTGATTGCTATCGTTTTGACCATTGCCATGATTTTCGTTATTTTTATAGCATTCTTGCTTCCCATTTTTGGAAAAGCCATCGGAGTATATATTTTTAAGTTTTTCGGTGCATCTGGGGAGTTTCTGCAAGTATGGGATGCCATGCGCTGGGTTATATCATCGGTGGTTTTCTTTATTGTACTGGTGGCGTTGTACAAGATGGCGCCCAATAAACGAATATATTTCAAAAATGTGGTCTGGGGTGCGTTGTTTGCAACAATTGGCTGGCAGCTGACCTCACTGGCTTTCTCTTTTTATGTCAGCTCGATGGGCAATTATTCCGCAACGTATGGCAGTCTTGGAACGGTCATCGTCCTAATGATCTGGTTTTATTTATCCGGCGTTATCATTATGATCGGCGGTGTCATCAATGCCACACTCAGAGAACAAAATAAAACAGGCAATAAAAAATAGCTGTCACGTATATGTGGCAGCTATTTTAATAATCGGAGCCCGTTTAAGATGACGAGTATGGTGCTTCCTTCATGTCCGATGACGCCAAGTGGCAAGTCAAGTATTTGTGTAAAATTGGATAGGATGAGCACCGCGATGACAGCCAGAGAAAAGACGACATTTTGTTTGACGATTTTATTCATGCGGATGGACAGTGCTATAGCGTTTGTGATTTTGGGCAATTCGTTTTTCATCAAAACGACATCAGCTGTTTCGAGTGCCACGTCTGTTCCTTCTCCCATAGCGATGCCTGAATCGGCAGCGGCCAGTGCGGGTGCGTCATTGATACCATCCCCAACCATGGCGACATGCCCATATTGCTCCCGAAGTTGCTTTATGTGATCTACCTTTTCTCCAGGTAGACATTCCGCCCGAAAATGATCGACACCGGCTTCTTCGGCGATGGCTTTTGCCGTCTGTTCATTGTCGCCGGTCAGCATGATGGTATGAATGCCTTGCTGCTTCAATGCGCTGATGGTACGCTTCGTATCCTTTCTGATGGTATCTTTTAGTGCATAAAGGGCTGCAATCCGGTCATCTTCCTTGACGAATAGAACCGTTTTTCCTTCGCTGGCCAGCCGCTCTGCTGCACCATGCTGGAAACGGAATGCCTCTTCTTCGCCAACAAAAGCTGCTTTGCCAATTTTCCAAGTCACGCCATCAAGAACTGCTGTAACGCCATTTCCATTCACCGTTTTTACTTCCTGCGGCTGGATGGAAGACATTTCTGTGGCTATATGGTCTCTTGCATGTGCTGTAATTGCCAGTGCCAGCGGGTGGGTGGATTCGTTTTCGATTGCGGCTGTTACAGCCATGATATGATTGCGGTCCTCGTCAGGTAATGTGATCAGTTCGGTAACGACTGGCTTTCCGTTTGTCAGTGTGCCGGTTTTATCAAAGGCAACCGCGTTCATGCTGCTAAGTCCTTCAACGTGAACACCGCCTTTAAACAGTACACCCCTTTTCGCACTGTTGGATATGGCGGACAGTGTCGCAGGCGTGATTGACGCGACAAGTGCGCAAGGGGATGCTACTACCAGCAAAATCATAGCCCGGTAGATGCTTTCAGACAAGGCCCATCCGAACAACATAGTCGGCAAGAACATCATGATGGCGACGACTGCCAACACTGCTTTTACATACGTTCCTTCAAACCGTTCGATAAACAACTGTGATGGTGACTTCTCATCCTGTGCATTCTGGACAAGTTGGATGATTTTCTGGAACAGGGTTTCATGTGCCGGCTTGGTGATTTGGACGGTAATCGATCCATCGAGTGCCATCGTGCCAGCGAATACGTCTTGATCATTCGCTTTAGTGACGGGAACGGATTCACCTGTAATCGCACTTTCGTCAATGGAAGTGGTCCCTTTGATGATTTTGCCGTCTGCCGGGATTCGCTCACTGGCACGAACGAAAATATAATCACCAGTTTCCAGTTCCGAAACGGGTACCAATTCTTCTTGATTACCAATGAGACGAATGGCCTCTTCCGGCTGCATTTCCATCAGGGAAGCTATTTCACGGCTGCTTTTATTCATCGTGTACGTTTCAAGTGCACCGGATAAAGCAAAAATAAATATGAGAATCGCACCTTCTGTCCAATAGCCGATAGCAGCTGCTCCGATTGCGGCTATAATCATCAGCATTTCCACATTCAAATCTTTCTGCTGAATCGTTTCTACTATTCCTTCCTTTGCCTTGGCATACCCGCCAATTGCAAACGCGGCCAGGTGAAGCGTGATCCACCAGCCTGATGTGACGCTGTCTTCCAATAACCATGCAGTCAGAACGATAAGACCACTGGCAAGTGCAGCAATCAATTCGCTATGTTCATAAAGTTTGCTGCTTTTGAAGCTGGTAGACTTGTGCGATTTTTCCTTTGTTGGCTGTTTTAGAGCAGTCAGGTCTGCGTTCATTTTCATTCTCCTCCATCTAATTGATAATAATAATCATTTGTGGTTAAACAAAAAACTCTATTTACATGTATGTACACGGTGTTAGGTTGTTATTTATAACAATTCTAATTTAATATGTGTTTTAATAATAACGCTGCTTTAAGTGAGTGTCAATGGAAAAAATGAAAAATCAGCGAGCGACTAGTACACATGTTATTTAATATGAATACAGTTCAGAATAATGTTGAATTATCAGTTATATACTGTTATAATCAATTCAAAATTTTATATATAACAAAAGAGAGGGGATGGGATGTATGTCTATCAAGAAAGCTGCCGTTATGCTCTTTGTAATTGTTTTCGTCTTAAGTGCATGCTCCGACAATGCTGCGGAGAGCAGCGGTGAGGAGAATGGCAATAATGAAAAGTGGAAAGAAATTCAGGAAGCCGGTGAAATCGTTGTTGGAACATCAGGTACACTAATTGCAGCTTCCTATTACGAAGGAGAAGGGAAAGACAAGGAACAGCTGACAGGGTACGAAGTGGAAGTTATGCGAGAAGTTGCCAAGCGTCTCAACTTGGATATCAAATTTGAAATAATAGGATTCGACAGTGTGCTAGCTGCCATTAAAAGCGGACGAATTGATATGGCAGGGATGGGAGTAACGGATAAACGAAAGAAAAAATTCGCTTTCAGTGAACCAATTAAATATTCGTATACAACCATGGTGGTCAGAGAAGATGGTTATTCGGGCATACATAAACTTGAAGATCTGGAAGGGAAGAAAGCTGGAGGAGCGGCCTCCACTGTTTACAGTGAAATTGCACGCAAGTTTGGGGCTGAGGTGAAAACATATGGTAATGCACCAAATGAAGCTTACCTCCGTGATGTAAATAATGGCAGAACCGATGTCGTTATTAATGATTATTATCTTTCCAAGTTCGGTATTGCCGCTTTCCCGGAATTTGATCTTACGCTGCACCCGGAGTTGAAGTTTCACCCGACAAAACAAGGCGTCATCATGCAAGATGGTGCTGATAAGTTACAGGCGAAAGTCAACGATGTATTAGCTGATATGCGGAAAGATGGCACACTAACGAAACTGGCCAAAAAGTTCTATAAAGAGGATGCCTCGAAAAAACCCGAGGGGGACATTCGGGAAATTGATGGATTGGACTTTTAAAGAATGAACGGATTTGATTTTGGCGGCGTTTTTGATGTGAAACTGGCATGGGAAAGCTTACCGTTTATACTTAAAGGACTGCCGGCAACAATTGGTGTTGCTCTGGCTGGAATGGCTCTTGGCCTTGCTTTAGGATTGTTTCTCGCATTGGCGCGAAGTTCTGCAAATGTCATTTTACGATGGCCCGCACGCGTTTACATTTCATTTATGCGCGGAACGCCAATTCTAGTGTTTCTGTTTATCCTGTATTTCGGCCTGCCGTATTTGGGAATTGAGCTTGGTGCAATCATGGCGGCATCCCTCGGCTTTGGACTGAACAGTGCTGCCTACATTGCAGAAATTGATCGTTCATCGCTGAATAGCATTAATGATGGCCAATGGGAAGCAGCTAAATCACTTAATTTAGGGTATTGGAGGACGTTGTGGCTGATTATTTTGCCACAGGCTGCAAGAATTGCCATCCCGCCATTGACGAACGTGTTCATGGATATAGTGAAAGCAACGTCACTAGCCGCTGTCATCACTGTCCCGGAATTGTTTCAGCGCACCCAAATTGTCGTTGGCAGGGAATTTGATGCCATGACACTGTATATATTAGTTGCATTGATTTATTGGCCAATTTGTATACTTATTTCTTTTATGCAGGACCGGCTGGAGGCCAGGTACAGCAGGTTTATATGATAAAAAAGGGCACTCGATAGGAGTGTCCTTTTTGCATGCCATAGCATTCAGCTGTATTGCACATGTTTGTCGCGTTTAACATAAATAGTAATGAACAGAACGGCAAGCATAAAGATGATGACGGTGAAAAACGATACACCCGGGAAAACGTCAAGAAACAGCCCACTCAGGAAAGGGCCGATAATGCTGCCAATGCTGAATGAAATGCCTATCATGAGGTTGCCCGCCGGGAGGAGTGAAGATGGCAATAAATCGGTCATGAACGTAATGCTCAGCGAAAACAGCGAGCCAATCAGCATACCCGAAACGGCAAATGAAATGAACAGTGCTATTACCGATGTTTCAAAAAACGCGGTCAGAAAGAAACAAGCACTGCCGCCTGCGATGACTCCGAGTAGGATCTTTCTTCTGCCGACTTTGTCGCTCAGCATGCCCAAAGGAATCTGCGTTATGATACTGCCCGCTGCAAAGCAAGGGATAATCAGTGATAACAGATCAACATCATGCCCGATACGAAGTCCATATACAGGAAAAATGCCATGCAGGGTTGCTTCCAAAAAGCCGTACCCAAATGCCGGCAAAAAAGCAACCCAGGCGATTTTAGCCGTTTGAATGAACCGGCTTATGGAACTTGTGCTTGTTGTGAAGTTATCGTCTTCTGGAAATTTGTTGCGGACAGCGAACATCAATGACCAGACAGCAAGGCTAAGCGCCGCTGACACAAGGAAGGGAAGCGCCTGATGGACTTCTAAAAGTCTTGTCATCAGTGGCCCAATCGTAAATCCGAGTCCGAATGACAATCCATAGTAGGATATGTTTTTCCCGCGTGATTCCTCGACGCTCGTTGTTGTGATCCACGTCTGCGTACCAAAGTGCAGCATGTTGTCCCCGATGCCAATCATGACACGCAGGATAAACCAGAACCATAGCGACTGCCAGACGGGGAAAAGTGCCAATGATGCAAAGACAAGCACACCGCCAAGCATGATAAGTGGCTTAAAACCGAATTTGCGGATTGGTTTTTCCATAAATGGCGATGCAATGAGCACTCCTATGTATAGTCCTGTTGCGTGCAGTCCATTAATCGCTGAGGAGACATCATTTTGTTCCAGGATAATACCCATCAGCGGCAGAATCATTCCCTGTGAAAAGCCAGAAATAAAGACAAGTGCTATGAGTATCCAAAATCGTGTTTTTGCCGAAACCATGTGCATCACCTGTTTTCGAAGGGTGCTAATCCGATTTTTAATGTACTTGTTCTCTTTTGAAAGGTCAACACAAATGATTTTATCACGCATTAACGGGCTGTAACACCTCACCTCTAAACGTGGAAAAGCCAGAGACGTGAAGATGGGGGATAAACAGCCCGGCCGATAAACGCGACGTCCTCGACAAAAAGAAAAGCACTTTTTCTCACGATGATGCTTTGCTGCCGCATCTTTCCCTGTCCTATGCGTCGAAACTCCCACTGATTGAAGTTTCACTTTATGAAAACATGTGTATTAGTGTACGATAAAGGGGAAGGAAGGTAGCAGGATCATATTATAAAGGAGCGAAAACGATGGATTTTCATTTGAAAGAAGAAGGCATGCGCATTGATCTTGAATATGGACAATTGGATATATCCGGAGATGAAACATATGGATTCCGGCCATTCCAGCTGATGGTCGCCTCCATCGCCGGGTGCAGTGCTTCGGTATTCCGTAAAATTTTAAAGAAACAGCGGACAGAAATTGCGGATCTGACTATCCAGACTAAAGTGGAGCGCAACCCTGATGAAGCGAATCGCATTGAGCGGATTGATCTGCATTACGTCATTAAAGGGTACAACCTGGATGATGATAAGCTGTACAAAAACCTGGCCCTTGCAAGAAAAAATTGTTCCATGGTCCGCTCTGTTGAGGATAGTATTACAATTGAAGAAACCCTCGAAACGATTGAACTGAGCCGCTGAAAATAAAAAGTATAATATCCATGTGTCCGAAAAAACTATACTTAAAAGCGTAAGCGACCGCCTAGCGACGTATGGACTGCGCCTGCGCATCGCAGGTGGTTCGGCGTTGTCGCGCATCGCGACGATTTTAGCCGAACTTCTTAACTGGCCGCACGGTGAGCATAAGTGAATCGCTGTTGACTTACCGGACGGAGGTGAAGGAAGTCCACTAGTCGCTGGTCGCTGGAGCTAGATAAATAAAAGCGTAAGCGACCTTTTATGAAAGGAATGGGACACATGAAAAAGTGGAAATACTTGATAATAGCTTTGGTTCTTGTACTCCTTTTTCCTATCAACGGCATGGCCGAAGAAAAAGAAAAGGATAAGGATAAAGCGGACGAAAAGTCAGAAGAAAAAGCAGAATTTGAAGTACCGAGCCATGTCCTGAACATTTCCAAAGAAAATACGTACCCGAACTCAACCGAGGATCAGGAAGTGGTTGAACCAAGTGATTTGACAAAAGAATTGATCGAAGGGGCGGATGTGAAGATTACCAACCCCGATCTGATCAAAATGCTTAATGAGACCTCCATTAACCCTTCTCCACTTGCTTTTGGGTACCGGGGAATGGTGTACATTGGTCGGTGGCCGCTGCATTATAAATCAGGTGAGACAACCATTAACTGGGAATACCAGAAAATAAACACGAATGAACTGAACAACATAGGCGGCGATTCTGAAAAGGAAATGCACTATAATCAAGAGAAAAAGAAAGAAATAAAAGGTGCACTAACGAACAAAATTGCCAACCCGGACGACATAAAAAAGATGATGCTGTTAAAGGCGAAGGATAAGGTGGAATTGCCGCTCGCCTATTCAGCTGTCGTTGGAAAAAATACGGAGAAGGAAAACTCGTACAGTGTGCCGCCGAAAAAATTCGGACAGCTCCAGGCATTCGCGCCGGCAGTGAACGAAAAAGGCCAAGTGACATTCGGCGAAGTGTACTTTAAGCTGAAAGGTCATGACAAATCCATTGTCGTAAAAAACGTGACTAAACAAGGAATCGGTTCATGGATACCGATTCAGGATCACGTTTCCTTCTCGTTTAAATTGGAATAACCAGAAACCCTAAAAACCCCGGGACTTCCGGGGTTTTTTAATGGGGCGTTTATAAATGTTGAGTGAATCTTTTCCATAAAAAAGTCATTTGAGGGGTTGATTTATTCGCTTCATTGCTTTATCATGATAAAGTATAAAAGGAAGGCAGAGAGGGGAAACGCAGATGGAATGGGTTGTGATCATATCCGTATTAGTGCTGACGATTCTCAGCTTACTGCGGGTCAATGTTATTGTTTCGATTATCGCTGCTGCTATAACGGCAGGTCTCTTGTCCGGGCTTAATGTGATTGAATCAATTGAACTGATGGTTAGCGGCATGGGTGGCCAGGCCAGCACAGCGTTAAGCTATATTTTGCTTGGTGCATTTGCTGTAGCGATTAGTTATACAGGAATTACAGCTATTTTAGTTAATTTTTTAATCAGAGTATTAACCGGGAAGAAAACGATGATGCTATTGGTTATTGCCGGCGTTGCATCATTGTCACAAAACCTTGTGCCGGTACACATTGCATTTGTACCGATTTTAATTCCGCCATTATTGAAACTGTTTGATGAAATGAAAATAGACCGCCGCGGTGTAGCAACTGCACTGACATTTGGTCTGAAGGCGCCTTATGTGATGATCCCGGCCGGTTTCGGTCTGCTTTTCCATGAAACAATTATGAATGGGATGACCGAGAACGGTGCTGACATTACAATTAGAGAAACAGCACTTTCCATGCTGATTCCGGGGTCTGGCATGATTGTGGGTCTTTTGATTGCGATCTTTTTCACGTATCGGAAGGAACGGGAATCTGTTCCAGGTGCGGGTGGAAGTGATGTGGATTTTACTGCGCCTGATACGAAAAACGTAACGTTTAATAAAAAACACCTTTTGACATTGGTGGCTATCATCGGAGCGCTGGCAGTACAGCTGGCATTCGGCAACTTAATTGCAGGTGCACTAACAGGACTGATTCTGATGTTTGCACTTGTCGTTGTCCCATTTCGAAAAGGAGAACAGGTCATGGCAGATGGTATTGCGATGATGGGACAAATCGCCTTTGTTATGCTGGTCGCATCCGGCTTTGGTAAAGTTTTGACGGAAACGGGCGCTGTTGATGCACTCGTGGAAATGTCGTCAGGTTTCCTTGGTGATAACCAGGGTGTGATTGCTATTATCTTACTTCTTGTTGGGCTGTTGGTAACAATTGGCATAGGATCGTCGTTTGGAACAATCCCGATTATTGCAGCGCTTTATGTTCCAATCTGTCTTGCTGCCGGATTTTCCACGATGGCCACGGCCGCGCTAATTGGTACTGCAGGTGCACTCGGGGATGCTGGTTCACCTGCTTCGGATAGTACGCTCGGTCCGACATCAGGCTTGAACGCTGACGGGAAGCACCACCACATTTGGGATACATGTGTACCAACATTCATCCACTTCAATATTCCACTAATTCTGTTTGGGTGGATTGCCGCAATGGTTCTGTAGATCAGAGAATAAAATAGATTGCTTATGGACAAAGTAAGGAAAAAATAAAGTGGGGTGCGCTATGCGAAAGGTTATTGCTTTAGCTGCGATGCTCTTCATGTTTTTCCTTGCTTTTTCTTCATTTCCGTCAGATGCCGGTGCGCAGAGCGGATATGGCTGGGGATTCAAGAAAAATGAAGAACATAAACTGCCGGACATTGGCAAATATAAGCAGATTCTCGAGGAGTATGGTGCTTATTACGCTGATGATTCCGGGGAAAAAGTATTGTATCTTACGTTTGATAACGGGTATGAGGAAGGATATACCGACAATATTCTTGATGTGCTTAATAAGCATAATGTGCCGGCAACGTTTTTCCTAACCGGGCATTACGTGGAAAGCGAGCCCGACCTTGTCAAACGAATGGTAGACGAAGGTCATATTATTGGGAACCACTCCTACCATCACCCAGATTTCACGGTTGTGACAAAGGAGACGATGCGCAAGGAACTTGAATCGCTCGAGGAGGCAGTTTCAAAGGTTTCCAGCCAGGAGGACATAAAATATTTGCGCCCGCCAAAAGGGATGTTTAATGAGAAAACGCTCAAATGGTCAAAAGAATTGGGCTACATTCATACATTCTGGTCGCTGGCATTCGTTGATTGGGACACAGGGGATCAGAAAGGGTGGAAATATGCGTATGAAAATATTATGGATAACATACATCCTGGAGCGGTCATCCTTCTTCATACCGTATCATCTGACAATGCCAAAGCACTGGATAAGCTGGTCACGACCCTTAAGAAACAAGGCTATCAATTTAAAAGCCTGGACCATATGGTAATGAAAGATATGCTTCCGCGTCCTATTTATGGGTATTGATTGACCGGGTTGAAGCAAAAACAGCAACGCAGCATGTGAAATGGAAAAAATATTTCACATGCTGATTTTTTTTGCACGGATTAGCGCAGCCACATGATACGGTTGTTACGATCTGTTACGGCTGGTCGTGGCGTGCTAACCGAAACCAATCGGGGAATTGTGAGTGGGTTTGAAGAGTGCTGGGTATTAATTTAGCAGTGTAATTGCTGATAAGGGTAAGAAAACCCTGATGGAGTGCGGAATCATCTCGGTCTCTCGGATTTTTCAGCTGTTTTCGATTGATTATTCATCAGCAGCGGGTTATTTAATATGAAACAGTCACACGTAAGCTTTTCAGTATGTTTATTTAAAATTTTCCCAAGGTTTGTTATACTAAATATAATTCTAAAATTGGAGTTGATAGGATGAAGCGGGAAGATTTGATTGCTCCGGAAACATATAACATTGTGATGGAAATGGAACGTTATGCAGCAGAAAGTCCTGGCAGACAAGCATTGATCTGGCATGATGAAGCTGGGGATACACAGGAGATTACGTATGGTCGTCTGATGAAAAATGTAAATAAAATTGGCAACGCTTTCATAGAGAAGGGGCTCAAGAAAGGTGATAAAGTACTCGTCATGATACCGAGGCTCATTGCGGCATATGAAACGTATCTTGCTGCTCTGAAAACCGGGATGATCGTCATTCCCAGTTCGGAAATGCTGAAAACAAAGGATCTGCAGTACCGGATCAGCCATGGGGAAGTGAGTGCGGTTGTCAGTTATTATCCGTTCGTTGATGAATTTAAGGATGTAAAGGAATATGATCAGCTGACATTGTTTACGGTCGGCGGCTCTGCTGATGGGTGGCATCATTTGGATGTGCTAAAAGCTGAAGCTTCCGATGAACTGGCAATGGCGGATACGTCCAGAGATGACGTTGCCTTTCTGCCGTATACGTCAGGAACCACCGGAAATCCAAAAGGGGTCGTACATACGCATGGTTGGGGATTTGCCCATTTAAAAACAGCACCGGCAAACTGGCTTTCCATTAATGAGGGAGACCGTGTCTGGGCAACAGCAGGTCCTGGCTGGCAGAAATGGATCTGGAGTCCATTTCTGTCTGTGCTTGGATGTGGCGCAACTGGTTTCGTTTATCTTGGCAAGTTCGACCCGAAGACATACCTCGGACTGCTGCAGGATTATGACATTAATGTACTGTGCTGTACCCCGACCGAATACAGACTGATGGCAAAAGTCGATAATCTGGCAGACTATCAGCTCCCAGCCCTTCGCAGCGCGGTATCGGCGGGTGAACCGCTCAATCGAGAAGTGATTGATACATTCCGGCATTATTTCAATATAACAGTAAGAGATGGGTATGGTCAGACAGAAAATACGCTCCTGCTTGGTGTCATGGAAGACATGGAAGTGAAACCGGGCTCCATGGGAAAACCGACGCCAGGCAATGAAGTGGAAATTATTGATGAAGACGGGCACCCGGTTCCACCAAATGAAATCGGTGATATTGCTGTTAAATTAGACAGCCCGGCACTGTTCCTTGAATATTATAAAGACCCTGAACGCACAAAGATGACCCAACGCGGTGACTACTACGTGACAGGTGATCAGGCATCAAAAGACGATGATGGGTATTTTTGGTTTGAAGGCCGGAGTGATGATATCATTATCAGTTCCGGCTATACGATCGGACCGTTTGAGGTGGAAGACGCATTGGTCAAACATCCGTCTGTCCAGGAATGCGCCGTCGTGGCAAGCCCGCATGAGGTCCGCGGCAATATTGTCAAAGCATTCGTCGTGCTGCAGGCAGATGCAGTTGACAGTCCGGATTTGGTCAAAGAACTGCAGAATCATGTAAAAGAATGGACAGCACCGTATAAATACCCAAGAGAAATTGAGTTTATCGATGAATTGCCGAAGACGGCATCAGGGAAGATCAGACGTGTCGAGCTGAGGCAGAAGGAAAAAGTAAAACAATAGTATTCCATTAGAAGCTGCTCCACGTTTGGGGCAGCTTTTTAATGGTAATAACACTAAGGAAAGACCTGAGATATAATATAGAAAACGTTCGTGGTACGACAGCTGCGCAAACAGATAAAATTTTTATCAAAAAAATTGAGCGTAGGTACTTGAAAGTCAAAGAAGGTCAGAGTATAATAACAATTGAAAGGTCAAAGAAAGTCAAAGTCAAAGTCAAAGTTAATGAAAAATGACCTTCACATAATAAAGGAGGAATCGGATATGCAATGTCAAAATTGTGGTATTCGTCCAGCAACAATAAACATGTCTATGCAGATTAACCAGCAAAAAATGAACATGCATCTATGTGATCAATGTTTTCACGAAATACAAAATGGTATGATGAGCGGTGACTTCAGTCATGGCCAGCAAGACAACTTTGCATCTGGCTTTTTCCAGGGCAATGGTGGCCAGGGCCAGGGATTCACTGGAACGAAAACGAAACAGCAATCCGGCAATGATAACAGCCTGCTGGAACAAATGGGCAAAAATGTCACCCATGAAGCCAGACAAGGAATGGTTGACCCAGTCGTCGGACGCGATAATGAAGTCAAACGCGTTATAGAAACATTGAACCGCCGGAATAAAAACAACCCGGTGCTAATTGGTGAACCTGGTGTCGGTAAAACAGCCATTGCTGAAGGACTGGCGTTGAAAATTACAGAAGGAAAAGTTCCTGCCAAACTGATGAACAAAGAAATTTACCTTCTGGATGTCGCTTCACTCGTAGCCAACACAAGCATGCGCGGACAGTTTGAGGAACGTATGAAACAGCTTGTTCAGGAGATGCAGCAACGAGACGATGTCATCCTGTTTGTCGACGAAGTACATCTTCTGGTTGGCGCCGGCACAGCGGAAAGCTCGCAAATGGACGCCGGCAACATACTGAAACCGGCGCTGGCACGCGGCGATCTCCAGCTGATCGGTGCAACGACCCTGAAAGAATATCGTGAAATCGAAAAAGACGCTGCACTCGAGCGCCGCTTCCAGCCGGTCATGGTGCACGAACCATCTGAGGAAGATGCTGTTGCCATTCTTAACGGCATTAAAGACCGGTACGAAAAATTCCATGAAGTGCGCTATTCCGATGAGGCGATCCGTTCATTTGTGACACTGTCCAAGCGTTACATCCAAGACCGTTATCTGCCGGACAAAGCCATCGACCTGATGGATGAAGTCGGCTCACGGCTTAACTTGGACAACGCCGAAAAGGATTCCGACTCCATTCAGAACAGGCTGAATGAAATCGTCCGTGAGAAAGAGCAAGCAGCAGAACGAGAAGACTATGAACGGGCAGCACACTTGCGTTATCAGGAAATCCAGCTGCAGAAACAGCTTGAAAAAGCAAAAGACGAACAGCAGGATATCGATGTGGATATTTCCGATATTCAATTGATTGTAGAGGAAAAGACCGGTATCCCTGTCACGAAACTGCAAGCAGATGAACAGGAAAAAATGCGGAATCTTGCTGAACAGCTTGGTGCAAAAGTCATCGGCCAGGATGAAGCAGTTCAGAAAGTGGCTAAAGCTGTTCGCCGCAGCCGTGCTGGACTGAAATCAAAGTCCCGTCCAATTGGTTCATTCCTGTTTGTCGGACCGACCGGTGTCGGAAAAACGGAATTGACCAAAGCACTTGCGGAAGAACTGTTCGGCACCCGTGATAGCCTGATCCGGCTAGACATGAGTGAGTATATGGAAAAACACGCTGTCTCGAAAATCATTGGATCACCACCTGGATATGTCGGACATGAAGAAGCCGGCCAGCTGACCGAAAAAGTTCGCCGGAATCCGTACTCCATCTTGTTGTTGGATGAAATTGAAAAAGCACATCCAGATGTGCAAAACATGTTCCTGCAAATTATGGAAGATGGCCAGCTAACCGATTCACATGGACGCACGGTAAGCTTTAAAGATACGGTTATCATCATGACCAGCAATGCGGGAACAGGCGAAAAACAAGTAAACGTCGGCTTCAACCGAGATGAACATGATTCTGTATCAACACTGGAAAATTTAAGTGGTTATTTCAAACCGGAATTCCTGAACAGGTTTGACAGCATCATCCAGTTCAATGAGCTGGAAGAAGACAGTCTCTTGCACATCGTTGACCTGATGCTTGCCGACCTTGAGGATACGATTGAAGCAAATGACATCTCCATCACCATTACCGATGAAGCCAAGGAAGAGCTGGTAAACATTGGTTATGACCGCCGATTTGGTGCACGGCCACTGCGCCGCGTCATCCAGGATAAAATCGAGGACCAGCTGACGGATCTGATCCTGGAAAATGAAGAAATAAAAAATGTGAAAGTATATGTAGACAATGGCGAAATTGTTGTTGGAAAAGACGAATAATCAATAAAGAAAAAAGGAAAGCCGCTGACTCGCTCAGCGGCTTTTTGTTTGCTGGTATGCGTGAATGGAGGATGAATGTGATAGGTATCAACCAAAGCATGGAAATATCAACCTGTTCGAGGAAGAATCAACCAAATTTGTGTCAGTATCAACCAGTATAAGGCAGATATCAACCAAAGCATGGAAAAAATCAACCTGTCCACATCTAAGACCAGTCCGAGTACAATGAAACTCCATCCAATTAGAAATATTTCCATTCATTCATGCGCATAATAGAACCCTCAATCCGTGAAAAAATAAAACATAACCAGAATTAAAAGGATGTTTTTTATGCACCGACATACAATCATATTCACGCTTACCATCATTTTTACTTCCATTTTAACGCCTTCAGCACACATACATGCAGAGCAGCAGTCAGATTTGGATGTACATTTTATTAATGTTGGGCAAGGGGACAGTATGCTGATTCAGACTCCTTCTGGCAAGAACATCCTCATCGATGGTGGCCGGCCAAAAGCAGGGAAAAAGGTCGTAAAGTTCCTGAAGGAGCAAAACGTCAATAAAATCGACCTTATGATCGCCACACACCCGGATATTGATCATATTGGCGGCTTGATTCAAGTTATGAAAACATTCGAAGTAAAACGGATACTCGATACCGGGAAGATGAATTCGACTAGAACCTATGCCAGATATGTCAGTCAGATTATAAAACAGCAAATTCCAATCGATATTGCTGAGCGGAATGATCTGATTAAACTGGATCCTAAGCTGAAAGTACGAATATTGAACACAAATAAAGGAACCAAATCAACCAATAAGTCATCGATTGTTATGAAAGTGACCTTCAAAGAATTGGATTTTTTGCTAATGAGTGATGTGGAAAAAGAACAGGAAAAGAAACTAATGAAAAAGTACAGCTTGGATTCGGAAATAATGAAAGTGGCTCATCACGGTTCACATACAAGCACCTCGCTGGAGTTTCTTAAGGAGGTTATCCCCGAAGCAGCCATTCTCACCTATGGCAAAAATAATAAGTTTGGCCACCCTGTTGACCGGGTTATGGAGAATTTGCGAAAAGTGGATACGGCCATTTATCCTACAGCAACGTTCGGCGATATAACTGTCCGAACCGATGGAGATGGGTATGTAATTATAAATGAAAAAAGTCCAGTCAGCAGTTTGGAAGTAGGCTAGGACTTAGGATAAAAACTTCGGCACCGTTTTATAGCGAATGCCGAAGTTTTTATTAGAAAAAATATTCGTAAATATAGGTTACAAAAATATACAATTGTGATATCATAATAATATAGAATTAATATAACTATTTAGGAAGGTGTGGTTATCACGGTGATACGAGAAAAAGAAGCGTGGATGATGAATGGGTATGCAGGTATTCTTGCAATTGCTGTCCTGTTGGCTGTTACCGTTTTAAGCTTTTTTGAGGAACATTTTGTTTTAGGTGCTATTAGTTTGGTGATCGCTATCGTACTCGGAAGCGGTATAACAGTGGTCCAGCCGAATCAGTCAGTTGTTGTTATTTTTCTTGGAAAATATATGGGCAGTATTCGAAAAGAAGGTATTGTTATAACAGTTCCATTTTCCGTCAGACGGACCATTTCACTCCGCGTTCGGAATTTTAACAGTCAAAAGCTGAAAGTAAATGATGTCAATGGGAATCCAATTGAAATAGCTGCTGTCATCGTATTTAGAGTAGTTGACGCTGCAAAAGCTGTATTTGATGTGGATCGATACGAAAAATTTGTGGAAATTCAAAGTGAAACAGCCATTCGTGCTGTTGCTACAAAATATCCATATGACACATTCACCGAGGATGAAATGACACTGCGTGGAAATGCGGAAGAAGTGTCCAGCCATCTGGCAAAAGACTTACAGGAACGGCTGACAGTTGCTGGGGTAGAAGTTATGGAAACGCGCCTGACCCATCTTGCCTATTCTACAGAAATTGCGCAGGCAATGCTTCAGCGTCAACAGGCAAGTGCCATTATCGCTGCCCGCAAGCAAATTGTTGAGGGAGCTGTTGGCATGGTGCAGGATGCCATTGAGCAGCTTGAGCAGGACGGCGCAGTCGAATTGGATGAAGAGCGGCGTGTTGCGATGGTTAATAATCTGCTCGTATCGATTGTTTCGGAAAGCGGTACACAGCCAGTCGTCAACACGGGTTCATTGTACCAATGATAAGCGAGGGTTTCGATGGCTAAAAAAAAGAATTTTCCATTAAGGATCGACCCGAAACTGTACGAAATCCTGCAATCCTGGGCAAAAGATGAATTCCGGAGTGTCAATAGTCATGTCGAGTTTTTACTGCGGGAATCAGCCAAAAAAGCTGGCCGCCTTCCGAAAACACAAGATAATAAAATCGGCGAAGATGAATGAAAACCTCGCACTGGTATAGGTGCGGGGTTTTTCGTGCGACGGGCAGTCGCACCTAGTGTAGATTACTACACTGAACTAACTTTTAAAGGATTGGAGTACGA
>NZ_JBHUNA010000006.1:0-691 GCF_042685205.1 Lentibacillus juripiscarius | reverse complement strand
TTGGGGTGAAGTCGTAACAAGGTAGCCGTATCGGAAGGTGCGGCTGGATCACCTCCTTTCTAAGGATATTTAAAAAACGGAAGCGCCTGGTCATCGATGTACAGACTGGATGTCTCCTGACGAGATAAAGAAAACACGTTGAGCCCTTGGTGAAACGATGTTGACTTATCGCAGGAAGGAGAAGGAAGCCTGCTAGTCGATAGGCGCTGGAGCTAGATTAATACGAAGTCATACTTGGCTGTTTGGTTCAGTTTTGAGGGAGCAATTCTTTCAAAAACAGATGGGCCTGTAGCTCAGTTGGTCAGAGCGCACGCCTGATAAGCGTGAGGTCGGTGGTTCGAGTCCACCCAGGCCCACCATCTAGCAATTCTAAACGGGGCCTTAGCTCAGCTGGGAGAGCGCCTGCTTTGCACGCAGGAGGTCAGCGGTTCGATCCCGCTAGGCTCCATTTTGCACCTTGAAAACTAAATAAGAGATATTTCAAACGACATCAAAAATGAAAAGCGTAAGCGACTGCATAGCGGCGATACGCATAAGCAAGGAGCCGTAAAGCACATGTTTTTCGTGCTTGGAGTGTTCAATACTTATGACGCGAGCCGCTAGGAGCTGAAGCTGGATTAATGCAATTAGTTAAGTGATCAAGGGCGCACGGTGGATGCCTTGGCACTGGGAGCCGATGAAGGACGGGACT
>NZ_JBHUNA010000005.1:0-228993 GCF_042685205.1 Lentibacillus juripiscarius | reverse complement strand
TCACTTTTGGTTCTTTCAAAAGTGTAGTTACACTTGTGCAAACAAGAATATTTGTATATTCTTGTTTGCCAAAAAAGTTGGAGCGGTAATCCGAAAAGCAGATTACTCCACTTCTCAGATCCGTCGCGATGAACCGACACCGATCGGTTCCATCTATTATCTCAGCTTGCAATTTGACATCGCGGGGCTGGAGTTATAGCCGGATGCATAAGCATCTGACTTCCAACCTTTGACATCTGTTTTGTCATACTGGCTGTTTTGTTCAGTTTTCAAGGAGCAAAGTGGGCCTGGGTGGACTCGAACCACCGACCTCACGCTTATCAGGCGTGCGCTCTGACCAACTGAGCTACAGGCCCCTAAATGGAGCGGGTGATGGGAATCGAACCCACGACATCAGCTTGGAAGGCTGAGGTTTTACCACTAAACTACACCCGCGCAGTAATTAAAATAACTCTATTTTTTATTCACGAACCAATCATGCTCGTCGCGATGCCAGTCAACTCAGTGAAGCCTAAGGTCCTCGCAACTCGTAGCGTATTCGGTAGATGTGTTGCTGTGGCTGAGGTTTTACCACTAAACTAACCCACAAAATATATAACACCATAGCAATCCGATGGTCGGGAAGACAGGATTCGAACCTGCGACCCCATGGTCCCAAACCATGTGCTCTGCCAAACTGAGCTACTTCCCGTTAAGTTGGTGCGCCCGAGAGGAGTCGAACCCCTAACCTCTTGATCCGTAGTCAAACGCTCTGTCCAATTGAGCTACGGGCGCTTTAAAGCGACAAGAACTAATATAACACGCAGAGTTTTGAACGTCAATACTTTTTTCAATGCGGCCGAGAGGACTTGAACCTCCACGGGGAAACCCCACTAGGCCCTCAACCTAGCGCGTCTGCCATTCCGCCACGACCGCATATAGAAAAATAATATGCCGTGAAGATCACAGCAATAATATGAGTGCGGATGGAGGGACTCGAACCCTCACGTCACAATGACACTAGATCCTGGGTCTAGCGCGTCTGCCAATTCCGCCACATCCGCATAGAATTGATGGAGCCATGGAGGATTCCGACGCTTTCAGCCATTCCTTGTTTCCTTTGATACTAAATAAGAAACAAGGAGAACCAAAAGGTAAGAATCCGACCACAACTTCTTTGATGAGCCATGGAGGATTCGAACCTCCGACCCTCTGATTAAAAGTCAGATGCTCTGCCAGCTGAGCTAATGGCTCCTATTTGAAATTCTAAAGTTGCAAACATTATCAAAAACATTGTTATAAAGGCAACTGGGCTACCAGGATTCGAACCTGGGAATCACGGGATCAAAACCCGATGCCTTACCGCTTGGCTATAGCCCAATAATGGCGGTCCGGACGGGACTCGAACCCGCGACCTCCTGCGTGACAGGCAGGCATTCTAACCAACTGAACTACCGGACCCAAACCAAGGATAAAATGAATATGACCCGTACGGGATTCGAACCCGTGTTACCGCCGTGAAAGGGCGGTGTCTTAACCACTTGACCAACGGGCCATATAATGGCGGAGAAGGAGGGATTCGAACCCTCGCGCCGTCTGAAACGGCCTACACCCTTAGCAGGGGCGCCTCTTCAGCCACTTGAGTACTTCTCCATATGGCTCCACAGGCAGGATTCGAACCTGCGACCGATCGGTTAACAGCCGATAGCTCTACCACTGAGCTACTGTGGAATGATTTAAATCAGTATTAAGGTAATATAAGCAACTGTTTTCACTCATCATGTTGCATATGTTTTTAATGATAGTCACACTCATTTACTTCAAATGAATCACCGTATCATCGTAGCCGCCATATTAACGCGACGAAGAATATAATACAATAATTATTCCGTCGTGTCAATAAGTTTTGCAGAAGAATTTTTAAAGTGTTTTTCCGAGCTAGCCTTCCATTTCGCAACGGCTTGTATAATTTAACATGGAAATAGAAATTCGTCAATATGCAATCTTCATCCACAAGGATAAACATTTTTCATGGACACGGCCGTGCGGTATTTCCTTCTATGCCAGGCACGGCAATGTAATTATTCTAAAAACCCTTTTCGTATACCAATTCCCCTTTACATCGGCCGCATCTATACTTTTTCAAGTTGATTCTGCGTACACGTTCATACACATGGCCGCATTGTTTGCACCGGTACGTGTGTTTTGGCCGCTTTTCCTCTGAGGGCAATGGCCTGCAGTGTCTGGGGGAGCCTGTCTTCTGTAATAGTTCCTTGAAATCCCTGTCCCCATGTTTATAACCCTTTCCTTCTATATGAAGGTGATAATGGCACAATTCATGTTTCAGAATGCCGTTCAGTTCAGCTTCATCAAATTCCACAGCATATCTAGGATTCACCTCAATGATCCTTTTAGCGGGAATATATCGGCCACCAGTTGTTCGGAGCCGGTGATTGAAAACCGCTTTATCACGGAAGGGTTTATGGAAAAATTGCAGTGATAAAGTGTTTATCCGTTCATTCAGTTCTTTTTCATCCAGTTTCTTCATATATATCACTCTTGGCTGTACATATACTCTCTTTATAGTACCACGTATGTCAATCAGGATACACCAGCAACCATCTATTTAAAATTATTATAATTAAATATTGATTTTAAATAGATTTGTATTATAATAGAAAGTGTACAAAACATATCATTCAAGGAGAGGTGTTTAGATAGTGGGTAACGAAAAGAAACGAATGACGACGGCGTCTGGCGCTCCTGTTGGAGATAACCAGAATTCAATGACGGCCGGCCAAAGAGGTCCTACTCTCATTCAAGATGTTCACTTTCTGGAAAAAATGGCTCACTTTGACAGAGAACGTATTCCTGAACGCGTTGTTCATGCTAAGGGCGCAGGCGCATTCGGGTATTTCGAAGTAACGAACGATGAGATTTCCAAATATACAAAAGCCGATTTCCTTAGTGAAAAAGGAAAACGCACAGAAATGTTCGCCCGCTTTTCAACGGTTGCCGGCGAACTGGGATCTGCTGATACAGAACGAGATCCACGTGGATTTGCTTTGAAATTCTACACTGATGAAGGAAACTATGACCTAGTTGGCAACAACACACCTGTTTTCTTTGTCCGTGATGCTATTAAGTTCCCTGATTTTATTCATACACAGAAACGTAATCCGCGCACAGGGTTAAAAGATAAAGATGCGGTCTGGGATTTCTGGTCATTATCACCAGAGTCACTTCATCAAATCACATATTTGCATGGCGACCGTGGGATTCCTGCAACTTTCCGTCACATGAATGGTTATGGAAGCCATACCTACAAATGGGTAAATGATCAAGGTGAAGCTTTCTGGATAACCTACAGCTTCATCAGTGACCAGGGTGTTAAAGGCCTGGATGTTGATGTGGCCGACGAGCTTGCCGGTAAACAGCCGGATTATCATCGGGAAGATTTGTACAATGCCATTGAAAATGGGGACTATCCTTCCTGGACACTATACGTTCAAATTATTCCTTACGAAGATTACAAAACGTATAAATGGGATATCTTTGATGTAACCAAAACAGTATCCAAAAAAGACTATCCTCGTATCGAAGTTGGGAAAATGGTATTGAACCGTAATCCTGAGAATCATTTTGCTGATGTTGAGCAGTCTGCGCTTTCACCAGCTAATCTGGTCCCGGGAATTGAAACATCACCGGATAAAATGCTGCAGGGCCGTCTATTCAGTTATTCTGATACCCAGCGTTACCGTTTAGGCGTCAACCACCAGCAAATTCCGGTTAATCGTCCAAAAGTAGAAGTAAACCATTATCAGCGTGATGGCTATATGGCTGTTAATGGCAACGGTGGCGGACGGCCAGTTTACGAACCAAACTCCATCGATGGGCCAGTTGAAGATCCGGCATCAAAAAGCACCTCATTTGAATTAGAAGGTGTTGCGGATAGTGTAGCCTATGACAGTGAAGATCATTATACACAGCCGGGTGACCTTTATCGCCTGATGAGCGAAGATGAGAAATCTCGTCTCGTCAAAAACTTTGCTGATCATATGCGGCAGGTTACACGTGATGACATTAAATTGCGTCAAATCGAGCATTTCTATAAAGCTGATCCTGAATGGGGAGAGCGGGTCGCTGAAGAATTAGGATTATCCGTTCCAGAAAGTATTAAAACCGTATAAAATTAATCATTTAAATGAAAAGCTGATGATCTAAAATGATCATCAGCTTTTTTATACCCAGCCATAGTTTGGCTTTCCTTATGCATAACAATGTTAGCCTTCGTTCCCAACCATCGTCAGTGCAATCCGCCCTTTTTCAGTATCAACGTTTTCCACCCAGACAGTCACAACATCACCAACGGACGTGATGTCCATCGGGTGCTTTACGAATTTATTGGCCATTTTGGAAATATGGACGAGTCCATCCTCTTTCACACCGATATCCACAAACACGCCAAAATCGACAACATTGCGCACCGTTCCCTGCATTTCCATCCCTGGTTTCAAATCATCCAGACTCATGACATTTTGCTTCAGCAATGGTTTTGGCAAGTCGTCACGCGGATCCCGCTCCGGTCTTCCAAGTGCGGCTGCTATATCGTCAAGTGTTGGTTTTCCAATGTCAAGTTCGTCCGCCATATCCCCTATGTCTACCGTTTTAAGCTGTTCACGCAATTTACTGCTTCCGATATCATCAGCCGAACAGTCTAGCCTTTTCAGGAGCTCCTCGGCATACGCATAGCTTTCCGGGTGAATGGGGGTCCGATCGAGCGGGTTTTCCCCTTCCAGTATACGCAGAAAGCCAATTGCCTGCTCATATGTTTTCGAACCTAAACGCGGAACGTCTTTTAACTGTTTACGGGTTGTGAATTTTCTCGTTTCATTGCGCTTGGTTACGACATTCGATGCAACAGTTTTACTGAGGCCTGCAACATACTGCAGCAGGGACGGGGATGCGGTATTAACATTCACCCCAACCTGGTTGACGGCAGTTTCAACAACAAAGGTCAAGGAATCATTGAGTGCCTTCTGGCTGACATCATGCTGATATTGTCCGACACCGATTGATTTCGGATCAATTTTCACCAGTTCTGCCAGCGGATCCTGTACTCTGCGTGCAATCGATGCCGCGCTCCGTTCTTCCACCTGCAAATCCGGAAATTCCTCTCGGGCCAGTTTAGACGCTGAGTAGACACTTGCACCTGCTTCGTTGACAATAATATAAGAGATAGCCAGTTTATTCCGGCCAATCACATCAGATATGAACTGCTCCGTTTCCCTTGATGCTGTTCCATTTCCAATCGCAATCAATTCAATACCAAACCGACTGATAAAGTCCAGTACTTTTTTCTCAGCCCCGGCCGTATCATGTTTCGGTGCGGTTGGATAGATGACACCAATATCTTTTACTTTTCCGGTTTCATCCACCGCGGCAAGCTTACACCCAGTCCGATACGCAGGGTCCACACCAAGCACCATTTTCCCTTTTAACGGTGGCTGCAAAAGCAAATTCCTCAGATTCTCGGAAAAAACTTCAATTGCCTGTTCTTCCGCTTTTTCTGTTAGACTATTACGGATTTCCCGGTCAATCGAAGGCTGGAGCAGCCGTTTATAGCTATCTTTCACTGCCTCCTGCAAAATGTTGGACGTATCCTGATTGGCACGATTATGGATGACTTTTTTCTCCAAATATTCCAGGATACGTTCAGCAGGCGGCTCCACTGTGACTTTCAGAACTCCTTCTTTTTCACCACGGTTGAGCGCTAAAATACGGTGTGAAACAATGGACCGTACAGTTTCATCATAATCATAGTACATCTCGTATACGCGTTTTTCATCTTTTTCAGCATTTTTTGCCTCTGAGTGCATCGTTCCACGTTTGAATGTTTCCTCACGTATGTATGTACGGAATTTCGGCTCATCCGAAACCCACTCTGCGATAATATCGTTCACGCCTGCAAGTGCATCGTCCACCGTGTCAACGCCCTGTTCCTCAGACAAGTATGCTTCAGCCTCAGCTGCAATGTTTGGCGTTTCCTGCTCCCAAACGAGGACGGCCAATGGCTCCAGTCCTTTTTCCTTCGCTTTGGTGGCCCTTGTACGTCGTTTTTGCTTATATGGACGGTATAGATCCTCCACCCGCTGCAATTGTGATGCCGCGTTAATTTCTTGTTTCAATTCATCGGTTAGTTTCCCCTGCTCGTCAATAAGACGGATTACTTCTTCTTTGCGTTCGGCAAGGTTGACAGCATACTGCCATTTATCCTGAATCAGTTTGAGCTGCACTTCGTCAAGCCCGCCTGTTTCTTCTTTTCGATAGCGGGCAATAAAAGGGACCGTATTGCCCCCATTCAATAATGTAATTACTTTATGTACGGCAGCCTGACGGACATCTGCTTCCTTCGCCACCCATTGTTCAAGTTCATGAGACACCATTGGTTCCTCCCTATATAGCGGTAATTTAAAAAGCTGCGAAAACGGATAATTTCTGCCATCCAACCGTAACCAGCTTTTCCACTTATCTTTATTTTACCAAAAAAGACATAGAATGAAAAAAGACCGGTGATCGGGTGCCGGTCTTCACTCCTGATAATGGATGGCAATCAGTGTGGTATCATCTTCTCTTTTCTGCCCATTCCTATATGCTTTATAGCATTCCACCACTTGCTCCACATCCCGTCCCAGCAAAAAATATTGGGAGAGATCCTTGTCACGGACGCCATCCGAAAAGAGAATGAAATTCATGACAGGATCGAGTTTATCGGAGACAATCTTGAACGGCCGATGGTAGCCCGCAAGGTAGCCGGGATTCGGTATGTTGCGCTTTTTCCTGCCATTTTCAGAGATGGCTAAAACGCCGATGTTACCAATAGAGGAAAAGGTATAGCGTCGCGCGGAAAAGTCGATCTTTAAAATTCCGATCACCGCACCACGTTTGCCGGAAAGCTGACGGTTACACTGCTCAATCAATTGTTCTACGGTTGTATGGATATTATCCCTAATAATATTTATCACAATTTCCGAGGATTCCTTTGCCTGCTCACCACTTCCAAGACCGTCTGCCAGTACGCAGATAAATTCGTTTTCTGTTTCAGTGTAAAAATAACTGTCCCCGCACTGATACTGCCCAGACTTTGGTTGTTGATAAACGGCCGCCTGCACCTTGTTTTGCCTGCTACTCAATCAAGAACCTCCGTACTCTCAGAATTCAGCGCCTCACGAAGTTTACGCAGTGAACGGCGCTGCAATCGTGACACATGCATCTGGGAAATGCCAAGGTGTTCACCGGTCTCCTTCTGGCTCATGCCTTCAAAATAGGTGCACCGCAAAATCCTCTGCTCCCGTTCCGATAATACCGGCAGAATTTTTTCTAGAAGCATGCGCTGGTCAGCATTTTCAAAGCCATTTTCGTTACTGCCTATTAAATCCAATATGGCAACAGTACTGCCGTCAGAGTCCGCTTCCAGCTTCCGATCCACAGACAGTGCTTTATAACTCTTGCCCATCTCCATTGTCTCCAGTATATCTTCTTCCGGCACATTCAAGTAGTTCGCTATTTCCGTAACGGTCGGTGAAACTTGGTTTTTCGACGTCAGATCATCAATAGCTTTTTTTATTTTCGGTCCCAGTTCCTTAATGCGTCTTGGAACGTGTACACTCCATGTTTTATCACGGATGTACCGTTTTATTTCTCCTACAACAGTGGGTATCGCAAATGATTCAAATGATTTCCCATATGATGGGTCGTATCTTCTTACCGCAGCAATCAGTCCAATCATACCGACTTGCTTCAGATCCTCATGTATGCTGCTGTTCTTGGAGTACTTTCTGGCAATGGATTCGACTAAATCCGTATAGGCCAACACAATTTTTTCCTGGACTTCTTCCTGTTCGGGGTTGCGCTGCAGCTGTTCAATCCATTCATATATTTCATCCTGATTGCTACTGTGTTGTTGAGATCTGGTCGTCATCAAGGCCCACCTCAGTTTCGTGAAGGTACTTCGTCATCAGAACAATAACGCCATGGTTGTTATTGATCTCTACCCGATCCATTAACGCATCAATCAGGAAAAGACCAAATCCGCCTTCGCGCAAATCCTCAACAGATTCCGAGCCCTGGTAGGGACCTATACCCCCTTTTACCTCGTTTAAGTCAAAACTGCCGCCATGATCAGCCACCATAACCTCCAGGCGATCTTCATACACACCAAAACCGACCGAAACCTCACCATCAATTTCCTGATAGGCGTGATCCACTGCATTGGTTATCGCCTCGGAAACAGCAACCTTTAAATCTTCAATATCCTCACATGTAAAGCCGATGCGGTTGGCAATCCCAGATATGCTCAAACGAACAATTCCTACATATTCTGCTCTAGCAGGAACCTTCATTTCAATAAAGTCAAAGTCTTCCATTACTCATTCCCACCTTGGATTACAGTATCAATAGTAAATACTTCATCAAGACCTGTAATGTTAAACACCCTTGAAACACGATCTTGCAAATTTACTAACCGTATACTGCTGTTATTCTCCTTCGTGGACTTTAAGGCACTGATGAAAATGCCCAATCCCGTACTGTCCATGTATCCTACATCTTTTAAATCAACAACCGTCTGATGTCCCTTGGTTTTCGTCAGCGGCAGTAACTTTTCTTTCAGCTGCGGGGCAGTATATGCATCAATTTCCCCTGACAGTCTCACAGTAGATTTTTTATTATCAGCGATCACATCAATCGTTAAATCCATTTAAGATTCCTCCCATGAAATCAGTTAAGGCGCGTGTTCAAAAAGGAGGATAAAAAGGACCGGCAGGCTAGGTTCACTCGCACGCAGGGAAAGTGTTCTTCTTTCCCAAGGAGCGGAGAAACAAGCCAACGAAGAAATTCGATGTGTCATTTTTACCGGACTTTTTGAACAACCTCTAAAGAACTCTTTCCATCTCGGTACAAGGCAAAAAACTATACCCCGGACAGCCTGCTGTTAAACCTATTTCTTCAGAACGATCAATGTAAAGTCATCACGCAGCTGGAAGTCTTGCAGTCGTTCAAAATGTTTATATACCTTGTTGACCATTTCCTGTGCCTCTAAGTGCGAAAACGTTGCAATGACATCTAGCACTTCTTTATTTTCAATAAAACGCTCGCCCTGTCTGCACTCCGTCACACCATCTGTCAGCAGGATAACCATATCTCCCTGATGAAGTATCCGTTCATACTGACGATATTCTGTATCCGGGTTCACCCCGAGCACCAGACCTTTTGCTTTTATTTCTTCAAATGTGTTTTCTTTCGCGTTATAGTAAAAACCGGGTTCATGGCCTGCAGAAGAATAAAGGATTTTACCGCTTTTCGGAAAATATTGTGCATAGAACATCGTAATGAACATACTTGCGTCCACATTTCGTTCAACCACACGATTTAGTTTTTTCAATATGCTTTGCGGGCGCATTGTTCCTTCCGGCAGACTGTCCATGGAATATTTAATCATCGACATGCACAACGCAGCTGGGATGCCCTTTCCAATCACATCTGCAACGGCGATTCCGAGGGAACCATCCTCTCCAGTTACAAAGTGGTGGTAATCGCCACTCATCTGATGAGCAGGTACACTGACCGCACCGATATCCAAGCCATCAATGACAGGTTTTGTCGTTGCCAGCAGCGTATCCTGCATATTGGCTGCCACCGCAATTTCCGACTTAATTTCCGATTGCTGTTCCCGCAGTGTATGATACTCCTGATGTGCAATACCATAGGAAATCATCGTTTCCAGGAGAAATTTCATGGAATGCTGGATATGCTCCGGCAGGTCCGGGTAGAGTGCCGACAGTGCCTGATTGTGCAGATTGACAATTTCTTCGGGCGGCACATTATTTTTAATAAAATGTTTACTGATTTGTTCAGCTCCATACAGTGAATGTTCGTCTTGTTTTGCTATATAATGCCTCAATAAACTTTGATAGTTGGCCGCGTCAGGCTTAAGGGTTCCCATACAGCTTACCTCCCCCTATTTTGAAACAGCAGAAGGGAGGTGTGCCTAACACATGTTCTCCCTCCTGCTGTATTATTTTCTTATCTGGCCCATTTTACAGCCCTGATTTCAGTGCCCTTGCCTTTTTCTGATTGGATATCAAATTGGTCCACGAGCCGCTTCACACCTGGAAGCCCGGCCCCGAGTCCGCCGGATGTGGAATAGCCATCCTCCATCACCTGACTGATGTCCTCTATTCCTGGGCCATCATCAATCGATAGCATGCTAATACCTTTTTGCTCAACATTATCAATGATTTCAAAGCATAATTTCCCACTGTTGGTATACAAATAAATATTGCGAGCAAGCTCGGATATCGCAGTAGCTATTCTCGCCTGGTCGACTGTCCCGAACCCCGCTTCCTGGGCGACTTCACGGCCAAGCTGGCGTGCCTTGACGATATCCCACTCTTTTTCGATTGTAACACAGGATTGGAGGTCCATCGTCATTCCCCCAATTCCTGGCGCAGCTTGAGCAGTCCTTGCTCTAAATCTAAAGCAGTTGGGAAATCCTGTAAATGGATACCCAGATCAATCAATGTCACAGCAACTGCCGGCTGGATTCCTGTCAATACTACCTTTGCCCCCATCAGATCTGACATCTTGACGACATCACCAAGAACCTTTGCAATAAAGGAATCAATGATTTCAACGGATGTTAAATCAATGACTACTCCGGATGCACCGGTTTGGTGAATTTTATCTAACAGATCTTCCTGAAACTGTATTGCTGTATTGTCATCCATCTCGGTTTGGATTGAAATCAACAAATAATTGTGCAGTTTTAAAATAGGTATCCGCATTCTATCACTCTCCACCAAGGGAATCTATCATCTCTTCAATCGCCTCATCTTTCTTCCCGGAGTCAACAATCCGGCGTCCGGTCATTTCAAGCGCTTTGATAAATCCTTTCCGAAGTGAGCTTTTGGTCGGAAATTTACCAAGGTCAATGCCAAGGTTTACAATCGTCTGTGCAATTTCCGGACGGATGCCCACAAGGATGCATGTCGCTCCAATTAGGCGGACCGCTTCAGCTGCCTGAATGATGTGGTGTGCAACCATCGTGTCCACAACAGGTACACCGGTGATATCAATCAGCACCACTTCAGAGTTATGCTTGATAACCCCGTCAAGCAAACCTTCCATAATCAGTTTGGCACGCTCCGTATCAATCGTCCCAATGAGCGGCATAACCGTAATGTTATCGATAACCGGAATCAGCGGGGCCGACAATTCCTGGAGGGCCACCCGCTGCAGTGACACAATATTTTCCCAGTTGCCGGAATACTCATTGACAAGCTGGCGAATAACCGGTTCCACCCAGCCATCAACGCTCTCCAGCAGCTGAGAAATATAGTTCGTGTCAATTTTCTCGGACTGACTGAGAATGAAGTCGATGGTCACACGTCTGAATACCTGCAGACCATCTGTTATGTAACTGACCTTCCAACCAAGATTAATCAGTTTCTCCGCAAACTCTTTTAAATTTTTGGTTTTGCCCTGATCTTTAATACTACTGAAAATAATATTGACAAATTCTCTATTCGTACTTTCAAACAGTTCATTCGATATACTTGCACTGTAGTTGCCACGCTTCTTGGCATCAATTTCATCCAGCCATTTCTGGACAATCGTATCACTGTTCTCCAGCACAATTTTCTTAAATTTTGTATCCATCGTCCGCCCCCCAAACGCCACCAGTTTATTTAATTGTATTTCCTATTATTGCTGCTATTTTATCATGAAATATACGAAGTTTCGATTGTTATCGTCAAAATCCGACTGCTCCACCGGGTGAGGACCCCACAAAAAAAAGCCTCCCTTAACCATGCTTGCCTGTCCGGCAAACACATTCTGAAAGAGGCCTTTCAAGGGGTTGTTCAAAAAGTCCAGTAAAACCCCTGCTTCCTGGAAGGGGGCATCACCTATTGATCATACATTTCTTTTAATCCTAGACTAATCTCCAGTGCTCTATCAATCTTTCCCATCATGTTACTGTCCAATTTGGTTATCTTATCGGTCAGCCGCTGCTTATCCAGTGTTCTGATTTGCTCCAGCAATATGACCGAATTGCGGTCGAAACCATACTTCTTCGCATTGATCTCCACATGTGTCGGGAGTTTGGCCTTCTGAATCTGAGCAGTTATCGCGGCTACAATCACCGTTGGGCTGAACCGGTTACCGATATCATTCTGCAGGATCAATACTGGGCGGATGCCTCCCTGTTCTGATCCCACTACAGGGGATAAGTCGGCGAAATATACTTCGCCTCGTTGAACGATCACGTGCCTTACACCCCGATCACTGAGCGCTGCAAAGTATTTTTTTCGGCTTCTTCTTCAGCCTGAAATGCCTCTGAGGCAATTGTAAGGTTGATATTGGCCATTTCCATATAGCCTTGCTGCATCGATTCACGGAACTGCCGGATATGCTCCTCTTTCTTATGCTCCAAGTAGTTTTTTGTAGCCTGGCATATGAAATCGCTCAAATCGCTATTTTCATACTTCATGAGTCCATCCACCTCGTTCAGCAGGTTTTTTGGTAAACGTACTGAAATTTCCTGTAAGCTCTCTGACAAAACCATGCACCTCCGACAACTTTTGACGGTCATTTTTACATTCTTTTTCATGATATCACTGTAGCAATTCGTTTGCAAAGGCTTATCAGATAAATTTCAGAAAAAGCATAGACTGACCTACCTGTTTAAATGCGTGTTCAAAAAGGAGGATAAAAAGGACCGAGAATTTCAAGGCGGCGTAGTTTCGAGCATAAGTAAAGCTACCCTGAGCTGCATCGCACGAAGGGAAAGTGTTCTTCTTTCCCAAGGAGCAGAATGTATGAATTAGATACATGAGCACAAGTAATGCTTCACCGAATCTGCATCACACGCAGGAAAAGCGGTTTTCTTTTCCAAGGAGCGGAGAAACAAGCCAACGAAGAAATTCGATGTCATTTTTACCGGACTTTTTGAACAACCTCTTTAAACAAAATTTTCCCCTGCCATTATATTTATGGAACAACTGCCATTATTATGCTGACTTAGCGGAAAAATTATAGACAAAGGAACAAGTTTCCCCTTTGTATCTTTCCCGCAAGTCACTTCCCTTTATAAATCCTCGGGACACGGCCGGCTATCATACACGGAATTTCATAATTGATTGTTTCCAGATGTGTGGCAATTTCATCTGTTTCCACCTCTTCATTGCCCTGTCTCCCAATCAATGTAACTTTTGTCCCAACAGAATATTCCTTGTCAAGCTGGATCATTGTCTGATCCATGCATATTCTTCCGACAATAGGCACTCTTTTGCCGTCAATAAGCACGTCCGCTCCCTGCAGTTTGCGAACCCACCCGTCGGCATATCCGATAGGGATGGTCCCAATCCATTCGCTATCTGCCGTCGTATATGTTGCACCATAACTGATGGACTCGCCGGGATCCAGCTTTTTGACATGAATAAGCCGGCTGTGCAGCGAAAAAGCAGGTTGCAAATCGATTTCGTGCTCTTCCTTTAAGACGTCCGACGGGTAAAGGCCATACATCGAAATTCCAAACCGGATGTAATCATATATTTTTTCGGGATAGCGGATGGATGTGGCACTATTTGCGATGTGAACGGCGACAGGTGCATCCCAGTGTAACCGGAATACTTCCAGCATGCTTTTAAATCTGTCCCATTGCTTCTCCAAATAAGCGAATTCTTCATCATCAGCCGTAGCAAAATGAGTATACACGCCCGTCATTATAATTGTCTCACTGCCGCGCAATTCATCCAGAAGCCCAGTAAGTTCATCAGTTGTGCGGATGCCGATACGGCCCATTCCGGTGTCCCATTTCATATGCACCTTCAGTGGGGATGGCAAAGAATATTTTTTCACTTCCTGCAGCCATTCTTTTTGAAAGAAAGTCAGTGTAATATCATTTTCGGCAGCAACCCAAACATCTTCCGGTGCAACCCGGCCAAACACCAATACCGGGGCTGTAATATTCGCCTCACGTAATGTCAGCGCTTCTTCCAGCAATGCTACAGCAAGCATTTCCACCCCGGATTCCAGTGCTTTATTGGCAACTTCCACTACCCCGTGCCCGTACGCATCAGCTTTCACCACTGCGATAACAGCACTGCTGTCCGGCAGTTTTCCCCTCATTTGCTTGATATTATGCCCAATAGCCGCTAAATCAACTTCAGCCCATGTGTCACGATACATGCTGCTCCCCATTGCAAAAACCCCTTCCCCTTATCCTTTGGACCCTATTTTATCTGAAAATGAGAAAAATAAAAAGCAGACCCCCTCTCATATGAGTCTGCTTGCAATACATCATTTACTTCACTTCTTTGCCTTGAACGGATTTTGCAACGTTAATCAGTTCTTCCTTGGTCAGCTCTTCACTTGCCAGCATGAAGTTCATGCCGTTATCAGTCCACTCAATCGTATTATCCGACAAAACGCCAACTGAATGGCCAAGGTTCACAATGTCTCCATCTACCATCTGTGGTGACGTAGTGGCAGGGATTTCATCGAGCTTCTCTTCAACTAGTGTGAATTCCTTCTCACCGGAAAACGACATAATCACACGCTTCCCGTTGTCCGTGTTAACTTCCTTTTCTTCTACCAGTTCAGAACCGACCATTTCAAGCGGATAAACAATCTTGAATGGATCTTCTTCTCCTTTGCCTGATAGGGTCTCTTGTGCAGCGTTACTCTTCATATTCTTTTCCATCGCAAAGTCATCGTCTTTAAAAGTGGGGTCTGTATTAAAATCTGAAAAGTTCACCTGCACCAGCGCATTCTGATCCTTATCAAGCACTTTCACTTTCACTGGTGTGTAGGTATCTTTATCAAAGTAAATTTCCTGGGTCGGCAAATTGTTGTTGCTTTGATAATTGGTTTCCGTTTCAAAAATATAATGCTTATCACTGACCGTGAACGTTGCCTCGTTGTCTTTCACAATGTCGTTCACCAGCGATTGATAGAGGTATGGCTGGCTGCCATTTTCCGGCCATTCTTTCTGGAATTTGAAACTTTTATTCAATGCCGGTGAAAGAACGAACACCCCTTCTTCATTCTTCAGGATGATCTGGCTCCCTTTTTCATCCTGTTCGTTTGTCAATTCAACGCGGTAAAAATCTTTCTTTTTATGCCAGACGTCTATATTATACTTCTGATCTTCCTGTCCCGTATTCATCGTCATAACGGCCTTTGCTTTATAGCCATCCATTGACTCCAGGTTCGACTCCAGCTTGCCGATCACATCTTCCTTGGACTGCTCTCCACAGGCAGCAAGCAAAGTGACAAAGCCTAAGACAATGACGACCCAGATGCTAAACATTTTTTTCATGGACATGTCTCCCCTGTCTCGTATCACACATATTGCGAGTGTTTCACCCAAGGGAAATAGGCTATTGTCACGAATGTTTCATACATGTACGAAAGACCTTTGGAATGCCATACAAAAGATCAGATGCCATTAAATCATAGACAGAATGCGTATTCGCCACAAGCATGTCGGCAGCTTGACCGTGGACAAAACTAGCATTGCTCAGTGCCTCCATAATGGACTGCTCCTGCATCATCATGGCCAGAATGACCCCTGACAGCACATCACCGCTTCCACCCTTTGCAAGTCCTTTATTCCCGGTTTGCGTTACCGTCTGCTGGCCATGCGGACTCGTAATGATGGTAAATGGCCCCTTCAGCACGACATAGACGCCATATTCTTCGGCAAACATTTTGGCGCATGCAAATGGCTTTTGCAGCAGTTCCGGCACGCTTATATCCAATAGCATGGCCATTTCGCCGGGATGAGGGGTCACAACAACAGGTGCTGTCCGCTTTTTCAGTAAAGCAGGCAGTGCTTTCAAATGATAGAGGCCATCCGCATCCACAATTAGCGGACATGCTGCGCTCTCCAACGCATTCCGGATGAGATGCTGGGCCGCATGATGGCGTCCCATGCCCATCCCCATCACCACTGCATCATAATCAGCAAACGAAATTGGCTGATCACTGCTGATAAAGCCATCTGTTTCCTCAAGTACCAGATACGTTGCTTCCATGCATTGGGAGGCGACCACCGGGATAGCACTTTTCGCGGTTGCAGCTGTAACCAGTCCAGCTCCCGTCCGCAATGCTGCACTGACAGTCATTGCTATCGACCCGGGCATCTCCAAGCTTCCGCCTATAGCAAGCCCTTTTCCATGGCTTCCTTTATGGGAATACCTCGACCTTTCCGGCATGCTCTTCTTGAACTCTTCTTCCGTCCACATTTGGCGTTTGGCACCATTTGCTGTCAGGACAGACGGCAGGCCGAAAGAAACGACTTGCCATTCGCCATAATAAGGCGCTGTGTGCTCCAGAAAAACGCTCTGCTTCGGAAAACCAGTAAACACGGTTTCATTTGCCCGTATGGCATAAAAATCATCTATACCTTCATTTGCCGGCAGTCCTGAAGGTATGTCAACAGAGATGACATAGGAAGCTTCCTTGTTTACTGCAGCAACAATGGAAGCTAGTGGCTCACGAAGCCTTCCTTTCAAACCAATGCCTGCGATTGCATCAACAACGGTATCCGCACCCCGCACCGTCAACCCGACTTCATCAGCTGATGACATCACTGGAACTTCCCCACCGCAGCGCACAAACAGCTGCTTATGGTACAGTGCGTCACCGGTGATCTTTTCATCAGGCACAACCTGTACAACTTTTGTATCGTAGCCGTCGTTTATCAATGTCCTGCCAATGACAAAGCCATCACCGCCATTGTTTCCGCCGCCTGCAAGAATCCGGATGCGGGCTGTTTTTCCCACGCGCTCCTTTATGACAGCGGCAATAGCCCGTCCTGCGTTTTCCATCAAAAGCTTTCCGTCCATTCCAACCTTGTTCATGGCACCATGATCCATATCGTACATTTCTTCTGCGGTGACAATATACACGCTATTTCCTCCTACCCGCACTAGAATATATGAGACAACCCTGTCGGATATGCAAAAACTGCTTGTCAGTTCCTCACTTCTATTACAACCTGTGCTGCTGCATAATCCCGGCTGTGTGTAATCGATACAAATAAGTTCGCATGTTCGTAGCCGTTCACGCGGAGCTCAGGCGCCCCGTTCTGGTTTCGTATGACTTCAATATCCTGAAAACTTATCGAACCGATGCCCTGACCGCATGCTTTAGCAAACGCCTCCTTGGCGGCAAACCTTCCAGCAAGAAACTCTGTCCGCCGATGGTCATTTCCCAGCGTCAAAAACTGTTCTTTTTCCCCGCTTGTCAGGATCCGGTCAGGAAAACGGCTGTTTCGTTTGATGCTGCCAGCAATCCGCTCCAATTCAATTATGTCCATCCCAATGCCTGTTATCATCTTTTCCCAAACCTTTCTGCAGGCCAATGCATATTGTTATCATTGTTGAAAGTATTTTTAGTAAGCTAATAGTAATCGCAAATCAAAAATAAAGCGTTTGACGATAGGATACCTGATTCTATATGTACTGGTAAAGGAGAAGTGCCCATGTTTGTGCGGAATGAACGAAGTATAAAGGAATTCATGCATCTTTATCCGGTTGTTTCCTGGCTGATTATTATCCATCTTGGACTCTGGCTATTGACTGGTTTTTTACAGACACCGTTAGGTAGTTTTATTGAAAACTGGGGAAAAGGGGTGAACTTCTACATTAGCCAGGGCGAGTATTGGCGCTTGCTGACATCTATTTTCTTGCATGCCGGCCTTATGCATGCCTTGTTCAATTCGTTTGCCCTTGTGCTATTCGGACCTGCTCTGGAACAGATGCTTGGTAAATGGAAATTCATCTTCGCCTATGTGGGCGCTGGACTCGTCGGCAATATCGCCACCTTTTTACTCGGGCCGGCTATTTATGCGCACGTTGGTGCATCAGGAGCCATTTACGGCTTATTCGGCATTTATGTTTTCATGGTCGCTTTCCGAAAACAGCTGATTGATCAGTCCAGCTCCCAGATTATTATGACCATTTTCATTATCGGCCTTGTCATGACCTTCCTCAGGCCTGGAATCAACATATATGCGCACGTTTTTGGCTTTCTTGGCGGCTTCCTGCTGGCACCTGCCGTACTGACCAACGCCCGTCCGTATATGCCATGGCTCCGGAGTCACCATCATGACAACCGTTCTATCCAGTTCGACCCCAACCGCTGGCAGAAAAAACAGCGGAACAAAAACATGTTTAAATACAGCCTTTGGATCATCCTCGGTATACTCGTGGTGCTTGGACTATTTGGTCGGATATTTTAAAGTAAAGAAGCTGGAAAAAATATTAGGCAACGAAAAATCCGAACGATGATTTCACATCTTTCCGTAAGATATGAAATCAGTTCGGATTTTTCTTGTTGGCCCTTTTCGTAAACTTTATTGCACAGTTGATATAAATTGCGACACTTCGGTAAGGGGATTTCCGCTCCGGGCAGTCGCTTTTACCCCAGGGCATAAGCGCGACATCTACTCAAGCTCTCTTCGTTCGCTTTCGTAGTGTCTTCTTTTCCGCGGACAACGCTTCAGCTTCCTCGGAAGCAAAAAACGCTTCCTGCGGGATCTTCAGCTGTTGCTTTTCCCGCAGGAGTCGACTGCTCTCCGCTCCAATCAACCAGTGCGTTAGCAGCAACAATGGTAAGAAGTCGAATAGCACAAAACCAGCGGAGGAAATACACGGAGACTCCTGCGGGAACAGTGGCCTATGTGAGACCCCGCAGAACGGAGTTCGAGGAGGCTCACGGGTCACCCGCGGAAAGCGGAGTGTATTTCCGGAGCGGTGTCATGGGAACTAAACCATTTCTTCAAGTTGTGTCGCAGTTTCTTTCTCTGAAGTGACGCAAAAGGCAGCTTTAAAAAAACAGCCTTTGTACTATAATTGGCTTTCACCTAAACCAACGAAATATTTTCCCGCAGCGGTATTTACGGCTTACCCAACATCATACGAAAATGTTCCAGTCATCATTCGGCTTCCATGTGGATGATTTTCGTTATATTTCAACCCTTTCCATCTTTAATCTCGGTACGAATACCAGTCTGCCAGTTCATCTGTATGCGATTCTTCCAAGTCCTTGATGGCAAAGTGTGTACCGGTTCCCATCCTCCCAATAATGGACAGTCGCATCGTTGCCAGCTGTTGTTGTACCTGCAGTTTGTGTTGTTTCTTCTCAAAGGCCTGGATTCGTTTATGATACATCATAATTGTATTCCGGCTGAACGAACGATGCCTTATCGTTAACTGTTCACCATTCCGGTAAAAACCACCATCTCGATGACGCATAATCCCAAGCACAATACTTCCCGCCAGTAATACGAGCGGTATCCAAATAAACTGAGGAATCAAGAACCCACTTGCAACTGTCAATGCCAGGAAAAGGATGGACGTCCGAAAGATATAAAACTTACGGGCCCGTTTTGGTAAGGGGGTCAATTCATGCTGGATCCCGGCATAATCCGGCAAAAATGTTTCCAAAAAAACCTCCACCTCATCCCGTTTCATAATCGGGAAAAGAATCGATGAAAAATCTTCCCCTTTATCCATGGACCCTCCTGCTATTTCCGCAAACACGGTCACATGACCAAGCGGCTGACGGATGATATTTTCCTGAATGCCAACTGCCTGGATCCTTTTTAACGGGATCGTTAATTGTTTTTTCTCCAGAAGGCCGCGGGTAATAAATAATTCATCATCGCTCTTTGTAATGGTGAAATTGCCGTATTTGATCATCGTACCGGCAATCCCGAGTAGCCAGAGCAATAAAAGCGCAACAATACCCATCACAATTAAAATAACGATTCCTAATCCGATAGCCCATTCCAGCGTATTATCATAAAAGGAATCCGGAATAAATTGCTCCAGTTCAGAAAAGCCAGCCGCTGCCAATGCAAAAATCACTCCAACACTGCCTGATGTGGTTCCTGCGATAAACAACCGCTTAAAACTTATAGTGGTGGATGGCTTTGTCTGTTCGGCCGGTTCATCCGTTGTGTTTTCATCGTACGTCTGCTTCGTTCCGCCCGTTTTCAATTCTTCTCTTAGTGCTTCCCCTTCTGCCAATGTGACTGCACTGAGCGATGCTTCCGCACTTGTCCCTGTCCCAGCTGTTTCAATCTGTACCTTCGTTAAACCAAAGATCCGGTGAATCACACCTGATGTTAAATCAATCGACTGAATGCGGTTCTTGGAAATATAGCGTTTTTTTCGAATAAACACGCCATATTCAATGCGCAGTTCGTCATCCTCAATCCGGTATGAATACCGATACCATGTCAAAATACTTGCTGCTATAAAAATAATCAGAAAACCTGACGTAATCAAGACAAAATAAAGCAGTGAATCATCCCGAAACGTAATGAAGCCAATGATAATGGCAAACAGGAATTCACGGACCGTTTTAATCAGATTAAAAAGAATCGCTGCCGGGTGTAAACGTTTCGCCTCAAACATCATCCTCATCCACCCTTGCCAGTGCTGAAATTCTGTCCCTGAGTTCCGACGCATCCTCTTCAAGCAATGCAGGAATTTCATGCGTTGTTGCTGCAGTAGAAATCTGAACACTCGCCAGCTTATAATTTTTTAAGATTGGTCCCTGTTTGGTATCCACATGCTGCACGCGGATCATCGGGACGAGTGTCCGGGATACAATTAATATCCCGTGCTGGATATAAATCTCCTGTTCAAATACTTCGTAGCGCCACCTTCTCCAGCGCAACTTCGGCAGCAAAAAAACAAACAAATAAGTGCATAACGCACTTATCAAGATCCCTGCTGCGCCAATCCAATAAGTAAAATCAAGCAAATATGCAAATACAAAGAGTGCGATGGTTATGAACCAGAGCACTCCGGCGGCAATCGCAGCCGTTATCTTCCATGCCTTAATGGCATCATCTGCAATTCGATTAACCGGTGGCTGTCGCACCATACTTCCCCCTTTTTAAGAAAACTTGGCTTATCGCTATGCCTTAGGCGTGAGCTTAGTTGCACTTATACAGTATGCTGTCTCCCCTCTCCCTTATACGAACTCATCATACCAAAGTTTCAGCAATGATTACATGTACTTAGGGAAACGACTTTTGAAGAAAACTAAAAAAGCTCCTTTCCACAAGGAGCCTTTTCTCAGCTGTTTGGTTTACGATTATTACGCCGTTTCTGATAGTTTCCTTTGCGGTTGCGTCCACCTTGGTTGCGGCCGCCTTGTTTCGGTCCACCTTGCCCGCGATTGCCATAAAACTTCTTGTTGCCTGAACGTCCTTTATTATCTCTGGAGCGCTGTGCTTTTTTCACACTGATCGGCTGTGCAGATGAAATATTCACAGGTGCATTGCGCCGCTCTTTGGTCAGCATTTTCAGTGCAGCAGCAACCGCTGTAACCGAATCATAATCCTGCAGCAGTTCACTTGCGGTTTCATGGTATTCCTGCAAGTCTTTTTTGTCGATCGTTTTACGCAGTTTATCGGCAGCTGCCTGCTGCTGTCCTCGTCTTGCTTCCTGATATGTCGGTGGCACCATGCGTTTCATCTTGCTTTTCGTCACTTTTTCAATCAAGTGCAAATGAGCCATCTCTCTTGGTGTAATGAACGAGATAGCTTCGCCGGCGCGCCCAGCTCTTCCTGTCCGGCCAATCCGGTGCACATAACTTTCCGGGTCCTGAGGGATATCAAAGTTATACACATGAGTCACACCGGAAATGTCCAGTCCGCGTGCAGCTACATCGGTCGCGACCAGCACATCGACACGGTTATTTTTGAATTTGTTCAATACAGACATACGCTTTCCTTGCGTTAAGTCCCCATGAATCCCTTCTGCACGGAAACCTCTCGTCTGCAGTCCGTCCGTTATTTCGTCCACGCGTTTTTTCGTTCGGGCGAACACGATAGCCAATGTCGGTGCATAAATATCGAGATGGTTTGTCAGTGTATCAAACTTATGCTTTTCCGGAATCTCAATAAAGTGCTGATCGATATTCTCGACCGTCATTTCCTTTGCTTTCACTTTAACTTCTTTCGGAGTGTTCATCAGGTTTGTTGCGATATCGCGGATTTCCTTTGGCATTGTGGCTGAAAACAAGAGTGTCTGCTTGTCCGCCGGAATGTTCTTCAGGATATCACGAATGTCGTCGATGAAGCCCATGTTCAGCATTTCATCAGCTTCATCCAGCACGGTTGTCTCGATATTCCCGGTATTTATCGTCTTTCTGCGCATGTGGTCGAGCAATCGCCCCGGCGTTGCCACCACGATTTGTGGGCCATCTTTCAGGGCTTTAATCTGCCGTTCCATATGCTGGCCGCCAAACACCGAAATCGTACGGATACCTTTGCCTTTCCCAAGACGGTTGATTTCTTCAGCAACCTGAATAGCCAGCTCCCTCGTCGGCGCAACGACCAATCCTTGAATTTTCTTTTGGCTGGCGTCGACTTTTTCCAGCATCGGAATGCCGAATGCAGCGGTCTTTCCAGTACCTGTCTGTGCCTGGCCGATGACATCGTTGCCTTCCATAGCGAGTGGTATTGTTTCCGCCTGGATTGGCGTCGCTTCCTCAAATCCCATATTCTCCAATGCCTTCATGATGGGTTGTGATATGTTCAGTTCATTAAATGTTGTCACCTTGTTACTCTACTCCTTCTTCAAAATCCTTTATTATTCGTGCCGTATTTATAAAAATGCCGTTTCCCTTGATCGGATGGCAGGTACCCGGTCATGTGGAATCAGCTGCCGGCTTCATCCAGCTTAGAAATTCCATCAAATTTTTCATTGTTTCTTTTTTAAAAAAAGGCTTCCCAAATGATTGGAAAAGGCCCCTTATCATGAAATCTCATCCATAAAATAACAGCTATTTTATCTTAACACATTCATTTGCGGAATATCCACTACTTCTCATATGATTTTTCAAATTAAGCATGATAGAATGAACAAGATTGCATAAAAACGTGGCAAAGGAGGATGTGTGATGCGAATCCCTCCGTTCAATCCATATCTGGCGGTTGTAACTGGTGTTATCGCTGTTTCGACATCAGCGGTTCTCGTCAAGCTTGCCGATCAGGCACCCGCAGCAATTATTGCAAATTACCGGCTGCTAATTGCCGTTATACTAATGGCACCGATTGTTCTGCTGAAACACCGGCATGAATTCCAATTCATCGAAAGAAAAGATTGGCTACTATCGGCATTGGCGGGTATTTTCCTTGCGTTCCATTTTATTGTCTGGTTCGAATCCCTGAATTATACATCTGTAGCAAGCTCTGTGGTGCTTGTTACCCTGCAGCCGATATTCGCCTTTTTAGGGACTTACTTGTTCTTTCAGGAACGATTCTCGTACGGGGCGATCATTAGTATGGTCATTGCACTCTTAGGCAGTGTCATTATCAGCTGGGGTGACTTTCAGGTTAGCGGAGTCGCGCTATTCGGTGATATGCTTGCACTTTTGGGAGCGGTCTTAGTCACTGGTTATTTTCTTATGGGACAGCAAGTAAGGAAACGCTTGTCTTTAATGACGTATACATTTGTTGTGTACGGCATAAGTTCGATAACACTTATTCTTTATAACCTGATTGGGCAAAATCCATTTTTCGGCTATCCTGCTGATCACTGGCTCGTCTTTCTTGGACTTGCTATTTTCCCGACGTTCTTTGGCCATACGTTGTTTAATTGGGCACTGAAGTGGCTGAGTACGGCAACCATTTCCATGGGGATCGTGTTTGAACCTGTTGGGGCATCCATCCTGGCATACTTTATACTGGGTGAAACCATTACATGGTCCCAGTGGCTCGGTGGTACCATTGTGCTCTTTGGCTTATTTTTGTTTATCATGAGTACAACAAAGAAACGGAATGTAACCTTATCGAAAAAGCGAGCCCGCAACGGAAAAACGTAAAAATTTATCGGAACTCATGTAAAGCTGTTATAATGAAACCAATAATAGTGCGTGTTCAAAAAGGCGGATAAACCGGACTTTTTGAACAACCTCTAATAAGGAATTGGGTGAGGCCATGCGAATTCAATTAATGACTGACGGGGGTGCGGACATTCCCAAGCGCCTCCGGAGTGCACTGGACGTGACCGTTGTTCCGCTATATTTGCATTTCCCAAATCAGCAGTACAAGACAGGAGTAACCATTGATGCGGAAACCTTTCATCAGAAATTGGCTGAAACAGAGGAACTCCCACGATCTTCTGCACCAAGTCCAAACGACTTTTATGAAGCCTATAAACAAGCTGATCCGGACATCCCGATCATTATGCTGAGCCTGACAAAAGGCCTTAGCAGCACATTTGAAAATGCTGTCGCTGCCAAGGAAATGCTACTCGAGGAAGAACCCGGACGAGAAATTGAGGTTATTAACACGAAAACAGCATCCTGTGGTATTGCCTTGCTTTTGGCGGAAACAAAGGCCAAACTGGATGAAGGCTACTCGTACCAGGAACTCGTCAGCCATTTGCACGAACGTGTCGAACAGACTGCCACACTATTTGTTCTGAAAACATTAGAGAACCTGATTCTCGGCGGACGTCTGGACAAAGTGAAAGGCACGATTGCTAAAACACTGAACATTAAGCTGCTGCTGCAAGCCAGTAATGAAGGAACGATTGAAGTAGCTGAAAAAGCGCGCGGTGATAGGAAAGCAATCCGGCGATTTGTGGAACAGATTGGGGAATGGACAACAAACACGAAAGACAAGATCATTGTTATGTCACACTGCAATGCTGAAGAGCGGGCAGAAAAGGTACTTGAATCCATTAAAGACAGATATGCCTTTAAAGAAGCATATCTTGCAGAGATGGGGCCGTTAATTTCCACTTATGCCGGGGAAGGCGGACTGGTCATTTCCTTTTTCAAGGATTAGAAGGATAGGTTCGTGTTCAAAAAGGAGGATAAAAAGGACCGAGAATTTCGAGGCGGCGTAGTTTCGAGCATAAGTAAAGCTACCCTGAACTGCATCGCACGCAGGGAAAGTGTTCTTCTTTCCCAAGGAGCGGAATGTATGTGTTTAGATACATGAGCACAAGGAATGCTTCCCTGAACCCGCATCGCACGCAGGAAAAGCGTATTTCTTTTCCAAGGAGCGGAGAAACAAGCCAACGAAGAAATTCGATGTGTCATTTTTACCGGACTTTTTGAACAACCTCGATAAGCAATAAAAGAAAGAGGAGCGTGTCAACAGTTGTGACACCTCCCCCTTTTTACTTGGTATCGCTCACCGTCAGGAACTGATAGACCATGTCATTCAGCGTATCTTTATCATCACCAAGACAAATCAGGTGTCTGGATTCATCAAACAGCACGACTTGCTTTTGTTCGGATGTAATTTCTTTGTCCAGATGGAGGGCCGTTTTATATGGCACCATCATGTCCTGCTGTCCTTGAGCTATTAATACAGGTGCCCGCACCTTGGGAAGGTGTCTGCGTGTAAAATTTACTAGCCTGAAAAACTCGAGGTTTGCTTTAAATGGAATAGACAGCCATTTGCTTTTATAATGCTGAAAGAAAGGATTTCTATCGATTTTTCCTTTGAACCCGTCCACTACTGCGCCCCTCACTTCCCTCGCCATTTGCCGAAATGACAGGTATTTCCTGGCCGGAGCGAGAAGCACCAATTTATCAATGTCATGCCTGGATGCCAGGTATGCAGCAATCATTCCACCCATGGAAAAACCAATCAGATACAGTTTATCAGCCTTTTCCTGCATGTTCTTCAATGCATCCTCAGCTGCGGCAAGCCAGGCTGTATGTGTCACATTATCCAGTTCAAGATTCACGCCATGGCCAGGAAGCGTTGGTACTTCCACATCCCAGTCCGTATGCTCCCGCAGGTATGCTGCCAGGGGTTCAACTTCATGTGGTCCACCAGTATATCCATGTATTAACAAACATCCTGTCATATCCATTCTCCTTAACTGATCGATATACATTGGTTTTCCCTTTCCACAGGTTCATTATGACAACCATAAAAGGTTGTTAAAAAGTCCGGTAAAAATAGACTATCGAAAACCTTATTGCCTGCCGCCGGGGTTCATATATTTCATAATGGATTGCACTTCCTTCACAACCGGTGCTAATTGCTGGGCCGTCTTGGCTGCCTGCCCTGCTGCTGCCATCATTTTTCCAACATCAAGTTCACCATTATCATCCTGAAAATAGTGGAGAAGATTGTTCGTTCCTGATGGCTGGCCTGGTATATGATGATTCTTAGCATATGGGTCTGGCATCGATGGCTGTTTAGGCTTGGCATACATTTCGAATGGCGTCGGTTGAGTTGCTGGATATCCAGCATTCATGGGAGTATATGGATAGGGGCTATGGTAATGTTCAGCGAAGTACGGATAAGGTGGCTGCTGGTAAGGAACATTTCTGTGGTGCATGTAACTTCCCCCTTTGCATGATGTATTCCTATTTTTTAGTTTATGTTAAATCAGCATAATCGTGCATGTAAAACACGGCATTCACCAGTGATTCGACGAGCTTCCATAAGAATGATGCTGCATCATGCCGAGTTCATATCTGATTTTATTGATTTGCGAGCCTAGAACCATCCTATCATTCACAACTGTAGCAGGTGTTCCGAAAATATCATTTTCCTGAAGTTCCTGCATGTATCTCCTGTTTTTAGTAACATTTCTCGTTTCATAATTAATCTGCCAATGATCCAACTGGCTAAGCAAATCTTTGCAATGCGGACTGTCTTCACTTATATATACAACAACACGCTGACTGACCATCCTGGGTCCTCCTTGGCTGTTTAGGTAATCTTTACTATCACCCTTCCCATTTACCCGTCCACATGACAATTTAAACATGTTTTTTACAAATCGATTACAAAACCCCCATGAAAACAATCTCTATGCAAAAAAACAGCAGCCCTTATCCCTGAAAAAAAGAGCTACTGTTCTTACTGCCGGCGCGTTATCCAGCCATGCCGGCAATCTGTACTATAAAAGAGCAGAGGCATCCCAACCCCTGCTTTTATTATAGAACCACCTGCAATACCAAGCTATGATCTGCATCACAGGTTCGATATTTTATTCTTCGTCATCATTATCCTCATCATCGTCTTCATCAATTTCCATAACGGCAATATCTCCGGTATATGCGTCAATTTCAATGGTTGCTTCCTGTTTTTTGGATTTCATTTCAATTTCATAACGCAGCTGTCCGTCATCTTCATCCAGTTCCAATTCCGTAATGGTCCCGGCAAATTGGTCTTTGGCAATGCTTTCTGCTTTAGCTGTACTGATAACAGTCGGACGGGAAGCGTCTTGTTTTTTGTTCGTTTTATCATTTTGTTTGCTTGCTTCATTATCATCTTTGTCACCGGTATTCTGGTTGAGTTCCATGCGGTCCCGGCTGTCTTTTTCATCGTCATCCTTGTCCTGACCGTCTTTGCTGCTGTCGTCATTGTTATCATCAGAGCGGGACTTTGCATCGCCATTCTGCTTATCGCTGTCTTTTTCTGTTTTTTCTTTTGTGTTAGATTCCTTGTCACCAGAGTCCTGTTCGACACTGCCTTTTGCGGCAAACTTTTTATCCAATTTCAAAATTTCGCCTGTATCGCCATCCAACTTCAGCTCATATTCTGTTCCATTATCATCTATCTCTGCTTCATACACTGCTCCGCTGCCATCCTTCTCCAGTTCCAATTCCGTTATTGTTCCGGGATACTGGGCCCCGATGACATCGCGAATCTCCTGTTCTTCCAGTTTGGGGCTCGCCTCGGTGGCACTTGAATGGAGGATGCCTACGCCCATGGCCGATAGACCAAGCAGAACAGACAGAACCATACCAACCTTTTTCTTCATCACAAGTTCCTCCTTATTTAATTTCTAATGCCATCATAACCGCTCACTCTGAAAAGACACTGTGCAAAAGATTAGAATTTGATGAGAAACTCTCGGGCACTGCAGTTTCCCTATTCTATAACGGCAATTTCAATGTGAACAAAGATCCTTGGCCGGGCTTGCTCGTGACGGTGATGGTACCGTGGTGAGCTTTAGCAATCATAGCTGCAATGGAAAGTCCCAGCCCGGTGCCGCCTGTTTCCCTGCTCCTTGACTTATCAAGCCGGTAAAACCGGTCAAATATGCTTTCCTGTTCACTGGCAGGAATTCCTCCCCCCTTATCTTCCACGTTTACGAGAACATAAGATGCATCCTGCCTGACAGCTACTGTGACTGTTTCCTCACTATATTTAAGCGCATTGTCCAGCAGAATATACACAACTTGCTGGATCTGGTCAGCATTTGCCCCGATTTGGATTGCCTCCGCCGGAGCGGAAAAATGAATTTTCCGGTCATAGGCTCCTTTGAACGTTTCCGTAACTGATCGGCATAAATCAACGATATCGATTGATTCAAACGCAGTACTTTCTTTATTTTTGGCAAGCAGCAGCATTTGTTCCACCAGTTTCTGCATCCGGTCTGCTTCAGAATTAATTGCCTCAGCCGACTCATTTAAGAGATTCTGATCAGCATGACCCCGGCGCTTCAATAACTGTGCATAGCTTTTGACAATGGAGATCGGTGTTTTTAATTCATGTGACGCATCTGAAACGAACATCTCTTGTTTCTCAAAATTCTCCTTCATGTGATCAATCATTCGATTAAATGTTCGTTCCATTTCACTCAGTTCATCTTTCGGGCGGCGTTCGATCGTAATTTTTTCCCATTTGCCGCCGGCAGAGTTTGCTTTCATCGTTTCCGTAAGGTCTTTCACCGGCCTTGTAATAAATCGGCTTAAAAACACCCCAGCCGCTACTGTCGGTACAAGCATAATGAAGGAGGCGATGGCGAGCACATAAAACAATGTTTCCATGGTCGATGTATGCCCTGTCAATTGTTTATAAACCCCTAATGTGACGACACTTCCATCATTCCAGATGATTGGCTTAGCGACCACTGCAAAATCGGGCTCATCTTTCATTGGAATGACATTGCGCTGTTCAGCCGTACCATAAGCAGCCGGAAGTTTCGTGTACGGATACTTTTTGGTCACTTGAACCAGATAATCCCCATTCTCCGCTATGACACGAATCATTCCTTCTGTGGGCAAAAATGCCTCCAGAAGCTCGCTTTCTGGTATGTTCGGGTTTTCTTTCAGTGTCTTGGCAATTTTAGTCGCTTCAGCCGCCAGTTCATCCTGCTCACTGTCCAGTGAGGTACGCTGAAATAAATAATAGATAGATGTATTAACGAGCAGAATCAGTAAGAGCATAAACAAACTTGAAAACAAAATAATCTTGACTGACAGTTTCATGCCTTATGTTCCTTTATCGTATACCCAACGCCACGCACCGTTTGAATGTAGGCCTGGTCAAATCCTTTGTCGACTTTTTGCCGCAAATAACGAACGTAAACATCAACGACATTCGTGTCACCAAAATAATCATAGCCCCAAACCTCTTCAATAAGCTGGTCTCTTGTCAGGACAATGTTTTTATTTTTCACAAGGTATACGAGGAGATCAAACTCCCTTGGTGTCAGTTCAATTTGTTTGGTACCGCGCTGGACTTCGCGTGAAGACATGTTCACTTGCAAATCACCAACTGACAGCTCTTCGCCATTACTGGCTGTTGTTGTTCTCTGACGCAAATGCACCCTGATCCGCGCAAGAAGCTCCTCAATTTGGAACGGCTTCGTCATATAATCGTTCGCACCCTGGTCAAGACCGCTTACTTTATCATGTACCTGATCCCGTGCTGTCAGCAGAATAATCGGTGTTGTCTCATCAAATCGTCTGACCCGGCGGAGCACTTCCAGCCCGCTTAATTCCGGCAGCATGATATCAAGCAGAACCAGATCCCAATCCCGGCTGGTTAAAAGCTCAAGCGCCGTTTTGCCATTATCCGCAACCGTCGTGCTGTAATTCTCATAATCCAGCTCAAGCTGTAATACTCTACTCAGTTTTTGTTCATCTTCTACAATCAATATATTTGGCTTTTCCATTTTAACTCAATCACCTGCTTTACTAGAGGTTGTTCAAATTCCGGTAAAAATGACACTTCGATAGCTCATGTATTCAAGGCAACAGATGATTCATCTTCAGCTGACATTAATTCGTTTAAAAGATACTTTAGAGAACGTTACCCTCTAACTATGTAGGCTTTGACCTTTTATTACCTAGGCTCGCCTACTATTACCGGAGTTTTTTAATGTTATTACCTAAGAAACTTAACTTGTACCGAGGTCTTTTGACATTCTTGTCCAAGGAAAAAATAATAAAAAGTAACTACCTTTATCTGGGCAGCTACTAATCATTCACATATTCTGTACAGCTTTATAAGCCTGACTTTTATGACTTGGAGTATTTGGATAGCGAGGCTCTAACTTATTCATCTCCACAAGCTTCTTTATGTGGTTTTTTCTCAAACCCCCGGGATCTCTTTTTAATAAGTAAGCTAATTCATTTACTGTCATAAACTGTTCAGAACACAATGATAGTATTAGATCTCTTAGTACTTCTGGTTTAAGTCTCGATTTTTCTCGAGCAGGTTTCGCGATTTCCAATAACCTTTTGTTCTCAGTAGGAACTTCTTCATTATTACCTAAGTTTCCCTCATTATTACCTAGGATTTTCTCTTTATTACCTAGGCCCTCCCCACTATTACCGGGGTTTTCTTCATTATTACCTAGGTTAAAGGTCTTTTCATTACTATGCTTATTTTCTTCGCTATCCAAAAAAACATCAGAAAGTATATATGTTCTTCCACGACCAGAGCCCTGTGGTAATAATAACCCCTCTTCAACTAAGTTGGATAATATTTTATTTATTTCTTTTGAATGTTTATTTGTCAATTCTTGCAAACGAACATTAGTCACATTTTTTTCTTGATAAGCAGTAACGAGTACTAAAAGTTCATCTGGTGAAAGGAGATGGGAACGGTCCATTAACGCCCCTTTTATATAAGACACAATTTCATTCGGCAACAAAGATGTAGGTAACAAGGTTAGTGTGGTTCTCTCCGGTTGAAACTCTTCTAGAAAAGCTGGCCTTTTCCAATGTTGTCGTTTCCAAGTAGTATGGATACTTTCCAATCCATACCCTGAGCGCTCGCCTAAACCAATTTGCGCAAACATCTTAAAAATCAGAGGGTTTCTCGGATCACTATTCCCCCCAACAATTGCCTTTTCATAAGGCATCCTTAAAATACCGGGATTAGAGAATCGAAAAAAGCTCTTTTTCTTTTCAATTACAATTCCCACTTCACCAAAATAATTTGCATGTATTATGGTATTCAGTACTGCCTCCCTAAGAGCCTTATGAACCCGTGATTCTGTCTGCCGTATAAGTTCATCTCCCTCTAACTGAAATGGAACGTCGATATCAGAAGTTATTTTGCCAATAACTTTGAAATAAAAGTCAAATAAATTTCCGGACCATGTTCCATCTTGAGAGGTTATCCTGTTTGACCATCGCTGTCCCGGATTATCAGAAAGTTTCTCCCTGTAATCTAAGAAATAATGAGGAAAGTAATCAGTTATAGATTTTTCCACACCAAACATCAGTAATCCGCCGATTGTCAAACCTTCTTTTTTTGTTACACGATTCTTATTCCAACCGCCTATTCTAACTAGGAATTCTATGTCGTCATGTTCATTCCACGTACTATCCGGTTTTAAGTTAGCAAACCTTTTACGGTAACTTCTTAGTGATTCCATATTAATGTCATTCATGTCAAAGTTCTCTAATATCAGACTATCTTGTGAAGATGAGGATTGTTCCGCAATCATTCGCTGAACCTCTTTTTCACTACATTTATAATCCCCTTCAAAGTTGCGACGATATGTACCCGCATAAGGATTTTGTCCAACATAAACAGGCTTTTGTTGGCGCATCGCCCTTGGCACGACAATCTTTAAAATATTATTACCATCAATTTCTAAAGGAATAACATCATCGTTTTGAAGAATATTTGCACTTATTTTTTGAGAATTATTGATATTATCCCAAAAATCCTTTTGAAGTTTGACTACATCAACGTTTTCAGGATAAAATTCACCTTTATCTTCTTTTATACCTAACAGTATAATGCCCCCATTTGTATTAGCAAATGCAGAATATGTGTACCACATTTCTTTTGGTACCTTACCCTTAGCCAGTTTACATTCAAGTTCAACGTCTTCACCACTGTCAATAAGATTCCAAAAATCTGAACTATTCACTGTTTCACCTCCAATATAAACATTTAAGTTTAAAGATCCAAGCATATGACTACTATCTCAATTTTAACCTAAAAATTATTTTATTAGAAATAAGTTCTCTATATCTAATGCATAATCCTTCTTTTTTATCAAACATACTCACATCTTCCAGGTTTTTAACTGGCGTTCACATAAAAGATGAGAACCTGAACACATGTGAACTTGAGCCAATTCCTCGCTAAAGTCCCATGCAAACAGTAAAATGATACCAAAAATAACTGTCAGGAGGCGTTTACATGCTTGCACTTGACCATATTATCATTGCTGCCAGCAGCCCGGAACAGGCCGCTCATAATTTTAGTGAGAGACATCGCATAAAAGTCGCACAAGGCGGACAGCACGCGAATTGGGGAACATACAATTATCTGGCATACTTCGAGAACGACTGTTATATCGAGTGGATTGGCATCACAGACTGGACAGTTGCGAAAGAATCAGATAATCCGTTGATCCAGCTTCTGGTCCGTAAGCTTTCCAATGGTGTGGAAGGCCCGGTCCAATATGCGCTCCGGACAGAACGGATGGATGATTGTATTGAAAACTTGAAGACACTAGATACCCCGTACACAGGCCCATTCCCCGGCAGCCGGAAACGTCCGGATGGGCGCCTTTTGGAATGGCGGATGCTGTTTCCTGCATCTGCTGAAGATGTGCTACCATTTCTGATTGAATGGGGCGAAGTAAAAAATAAGCCGTCGGACAGCAGCCTGATTAATAACCGGGAGATTCATTCGCTGACTGCTAATATAAGCGATTCTGCCACGTTTGCATCCTTTTAAAGCTGTCGTTTTCCCGCCAGACAACCCAGTTGGAAAACACGAGCTTAACCATGGCGGACCGGCTTGACTTTTCAATCAGCTAATTACTGGCTCGAATTGCTGCATTCCTTTTTAGCTAAAGAGGGGTGCCGGGTTTTTTATTGACATTCAAATATATATTAGAATATACTATGATCAAACATATATTTGAATGAGGTGAATCCCATGCCAAACGATATGTGCGACGTAACTTGTGTAAATGAGGAGAAAGTTAATCATGTGAAGAAGAAGATAAATATCGATGCCGTAAACGAAGCCATCCATTTATATAAACTGCTGGCTGACCGGAATCGACTGCAAATAGCTTATGCATTATTGGTCGAGCATGAACTATGTGTTTGTGATATTGCCAACATTATCAATGCAACCATTGCTACAACATCCCATCATTTGCGGAAACTGCATAAAGCTGGGATTACCACATACCGGAAAGAAGGCAAACTCGCTTTTTATTCGCTGGCGGACAGCCATATAAAACCATTCATCGCACAAGGTTTGCTTAACGAAAAGGATGGTGAAACCTATGCCGTCCAATGAGCAGACATACCGGCTTAATGGAATTTCCTGTGCCAACTGTGCAAAGACATTTGAGAACAATGTAAAAGATCTCGACGGTGTAGAAGATGCAACGGTCCACTTTGCTTCATCGAAAATTAATGTTGTCGGTGATACATCTATTGCTGATATTGAGAAGGCCGGATCCTTCGAAAATATTAAAGTGATCACCGAACATACCGATCCTGAAAAAGAGCCATTCTGGGTCCGTCATGACAATGTTCTGCTGGCGATTCTATTGCTTGCGTTTGGCCTGACAGCAGCCTTTACATTCGGCAGTGCCCATTATTTGCCGAAAGTGTTATATGGCTTTTCCGCGCTAATCGGAGGACTGTCCCTGTTTCAAACAGGTTTACGCAATCTGACAAAAGCCCGCTTTGATATGAAAACATTGATGACCATTGCCGTCATCGGAGCAGTGCTCATTGGGGAATGGCGGGAAGCAGCAGTTGTCGTGATTTTGTTCGCCATCAGTGAAGCGCTGGAATCCTATTCAATGGACAAAGCACGTTCCTCCATCCGCTCGCTTATGCAAGTTTCGCCGAATAATGCTCATATCAGACGTAATGGCCAGGAGCAGACGATGGCTGTAGAAGATATAGCAATCGGCGACGTGATGCTGGTCAAACCGGGCGAACGGATTGCGATGGATGGCACGATTATAAAGGGGGCCTCTTCCATCAATCAAGCTGCCGTTACAGGTGAATCCATCCCTGCCGAAAAAACAGCTGGTAACGAGGTTTTTGCCGGTACCATCAACCAGGACGGATTCCTTGAAATCGAAGTCACGAAAAAAACGGAAGATACCACCATTGCTAAAATCATTCACATGGTGGAAGACGCCCAGAGCGAGCGTGCGCCGGCACAGGCATTTGTGGACCGGTTCGCTGCCTATTACACACCAGCTATTATCGCCATTGCCATGCTGGTTGCAATTGTTCCGCCCCTTTTTGGCGGCGTTTGGAGCACGTGGATTTATCAGGGGCTCGCCGTACTCGTGGTCGGCTGCCCATGTGCACTGGTCATCTCCACTCCAGTTGCCATCGTGACTGCCATCGGTAACGCCGCCCGCAATGGTGTACTGATAAAAGGCGGCATCCATCTGGAACAAATCGGCACAATCGATACAATCGCATTTGATAAAACTGGCACCCTGACCAAAGGAACACCTAAAGTAACGGACATTCATTTTTTCACCAATGAACGCCATAGAACACTCCAGTATCTAAGTGGACTGGAAGCCAAATCAACCCACCCGCTAGCAAACGCGGTGTTGGACTATGTCAAAGAGGAAGAGCCGGACGTGGCAGCCGCAGACGTACAGTCCTTCACTACTGTTCACGGCAAAGGCATCCAGGGAGAAATCGACGGAAAAACTGTTTATGCCGGTTCACCGGACTTTTTCAAGAACGTGCCTGATCATCCGATTGTGAATTATCAGGAAGAGGGCAAAACGGTCATGCTTTGTGGTACAGACAAAGATCTGCTGCTGGCTGTTGCCCTGCGCGACGAACCACGGGAAGAAAGCAAAAACGTTATTAAAAAGCTGTATGACCTTGGCATCAAGAAAACAGTCATGCTCACCGGGGACCACAAGCAGACAGCGAAGGCATTGAAGAACGATCTGGCTTTGACGGACGTAAAAGCCGGCCTATTGCCTGAAGATAAACTGCATTTCGTCAAGGAGCATGAAAACGGCAATATTGCGATGATTGGGGACGGCATCAATGATACCCCCGCACTGGCTGCATCCAAAGTCGGTATGGCGATGGGCTCCGCCGGTACAGACAGTGCACTGGAAACAGCCGACGTTGCTTTCATGGGCGATGACGTGACCAAACTGCCATACACCGTGAAACTAAGCCGAAAAACACTGGCCATCATCAAGGAAAACATCAGCTTTGCCATTGGTATTAAGATTCTCGCACTTCTGCTCGTCATCCCAGGCTGGCTGACCCTATGGATTGCAATATTTGCTGATATGGGGGCGACACTGCTCGTCACATTGAACGCACTACGGCTGATGAGGATAAACTAAAATGTATACTGCCGGGATGCAAAATCGCCAAAACATCCCCGAAGGCCACTGATAAACCAAAACCCAGCACTACCGCCAACAGAAAAAAGTCACTCCCATAACGGTAACTTGTTCACTTACGGTGGAAAAAATATAAAATCACATTATATTTAGCGTACTAAATCACATAAAATTTAGTGCGCTATTTTTCTTGGCATAACAACGTTCAAATGAACAATTTATGATTTTATCATTCGAAATAACACGACAAATGACAATATTTATTGCATTGCTAAAATACCTTCTATTATAAGAGCGAAATTAACGTATATTGTGCAAAGGGAGAGATGCATTTTTAAAATTTTAACCTGGTATCCTGAATATTTATGTTAAAATAAATCTAAAGATTATAACGGAAATTGTCTTAAATTGAGCATTCTTGGTTTCAAACTTTATACAACAAACGGGTCATTTTATAGCATAAAAAGGGGAGGGAATTAAAATGACATCTTGGATTTCTTGGGTTGCAGTGGGGCTTATGGTGACTGTATTACTTTATGCCATTTTTAGTATCTTTTTAAAAAAACCATTAGGCTTATATATTGCAACAGCATTCCATATTGTTTTAGATATTTTATCACTTCCATCAATCGGATTATATGTATTAGGATTGGCTGTTATTGAATTAATCATAGGAATTATAATGACTGTAAAACTTCATCGTAAAACGGGTGATTTAGCTTAATAAAAATTAACACTTACAACAATAGGTCAGCCAGTACAATGACTAGCTGACCATATAATACGATCGGGCGCGATTGTGTATTAGTATTTTAATTTTGAATATATAGTGTATCGTAACATTAAGTGGTATAATAAAATAAAATATTCATGGAAGAGGTGATCATTACATGAATACAGCTAAGGATCGTTTACTTAAAATTATTGATGAAATACCTGAAAAAGAAGTGGATAAAATTCTGGATTTTGCAGAGTATTTAAAAGCTAAAAGTGATAAAAATGTGTCTGAGGATTTAACAAAAGCTAGTGAGAGTAGCCTGAGTTTTTGGGATAATGATATCGATGACGAGGTTTGGAACAATGTATAAACAAGGTGATATTGTTTTAATACCAGTTCCATTCAGTGATTTAAAACACCGAAAGCAACGTCCTGTACTTATTATGTCAAGCGATAGTTATAACGAAATGACTGAAGATATCGTAGTTTTAGCCATCACTTCAAAATTAAAGGACCTTGCGTATTCAGTAGCGATTGAATCAAAAGATTTAACAGAGGGCGAACTTAAAGTAACATCAGAAATTAGGGCAGACAAAGTATACACGCTTTCAAAAAATATCGTCAGAAAGAAATTTGGACAGGTGAACACTGAGATTTTGGAAGACGTTCGGGTAAAAATAAACGAACTGATAAAATAACTGTGATCAAGGGGGCTGTGTTACAGTCCCCTTGCTGTATGGAAGTTGTGGCTTTCCATTTTAAAACCAGGCATAATTTTTAATTAGAACCTTTCAGCCACTTTTGCGTAATGAGAGAAGAATATATTCGAGATGAATTGAACATAAAAATTTCAGGAGGTTATTTTAGTGTATGAACATAAATTTGTGAAAGTTGATTTATCCGCTTTTAAACGTACTCCTGAGGAAGATTATCATTCGGTTGTTTATGAACACGAAAAAGAAGGATGGGAGTTAATACAAATTTTCGCACCAGGAATAAAAAGTTACGGTATGCCTTCCTTCTATGAGTTAATATTTAAACGCAAGAAAGACTAAGAGCTTTCAATTTCGATTGATATAATGATGGTTGTTTCACTAGCTTCAATTTTTCCGGAAAAGGGCACTAATCCGGAATAAAAGAGTGTTCATTACTAATTCATAGGGATGTATTGGTGAAGGGAAGTGATTTAAATGCCAATTTGCCAGAATTGTAACAATAAGTGGAGTTGGAAACAAACTATCAAAAAAACCACTACATTAAATCCAGCAATGACTTGCCCTTATTGTGGGGAGAAGCAATACCAAACACAAAAATCAAGAATGAAAAACGGTGCTTTAAACATTGTCATCCTATTACCGCTTTTGCTTAACATTTTCTTTGATATTCCAGGGTTTATCTTGCTTAGTTTATTCCCTATTTTATTTATTGTAATTATGTCACTTTACCCATTTTTTATAAAGATAAGCAGCAAGGAAGAGTATATAAATTTTTTTAAAACATAAGCGTTCTAAAATTCCTCAACGGGCGCGCTTACGGAATAAACATTCAGCCCCCGTCTTGTGTATAAGAGCCATTTAATTGAATAAGTAAAACTGTGAAAATTGTTTAAGGTGAGGCGAGAAATCAATATGTTTTTAGCACGCCCAGCAATGGATTTAAAACAGGAGTATATTGATTTTTACCAGGAGTGGAAAGAAAGTGGAGAAGAAATGATACCTTTCGTGATTAAGAAGAATCCAGTGGACTTTCAATCAATGCTAAACTATTTATCTGATTGCGAAAAAGGGATAGAACCACCAGAAAGTTGGATACCAGAAAGCTCCACATACTGGTTAATAGATAATAACGAAATGCAACTAATGCAGCATCTTAAATAACGGCGGAATAAGTGATAAGGACTTTATTGACGAGCAGAATAATATCTTAAAAAGGTACTGGATTGAACTTAATTAAAGCTGTGTCCTTTGTCAAATAAATGGGAGCACTTGTTGAACAATCAAATTAAACAGCTCAGTTCACATTTAACTGAGCTGTTTTATTTTTAGTGACAAATACCACCACAAAGTAATCTTTTTAATCCGTCTAAATTAATTAACCCGTTAATAACGGTCTGGAAAAGGTACTGATATTTTGAGTCTTCTTCTCATTAAGTGAATTCTTGCCATAACGGGATTGACTTTTTTCGGGTTATGCCAGCTGTTGGTGCAGGAATTCACTTACCGAATCCGGTGTTTTGGTATCAGCGCTGTGCTGGTGAGCGAGTTTTTCACCATCTTTGAAAATCAGGATACTTGGAATACCCATCACATCATATTTTTGCGCGATGCCTTTCACTTCATCACTGTTGATCTCGTACCAGCCATAATTGCTGAATTCCTCCATAATATCTCCGATGAACATGTCCATGCGTTTGCAGTCGGGGCACCAGTCCGCGAAAAACTTCACAATCACCGGCTTATCTGACTGAATTATCTCGTTGAACTGTTCTTCTGTATCAATATGTTTCATAATCAACACCCCTTTCATACTTCTATTTTCATTGTACCGATTTTTCATTCACTTGTCTTATAGTTTGTTCAGGATTCATATTCAACCTTACCAAGCAAGTAGGCTGCTCCCAGCCCCATCGCAAAAGTGACAATACTTACAAGTACCAGTGACGATTCAACCGGCCATCCGGGGAACACGACAAAGATGGATCCAACAACAAGACCGATAACAAGGGCGAACGTAGCAGCGCGGTAATTGGCCAAAAAGAAATTAATGATTTTACTCATCACCGCAATACCTAATACAATGCCGATGCCCACTACCGCAACAACGTCCAGCTGCAGATTGCTGATCCCATTAATGATGGTTTGATAGACACCGATAATCATTAATATGAGCGATCCGCTGATTCCCGGCAAAATCATCGCTGAACTCGCAATGAAGCCTGAGGAAAGCAGCAAAATATACGTTGATAAGGTTTTATCCTCGATGGCGGTTCCTTCACCTGCACTTAAAAAAGCCATCGACCCGACGATCGCTGTCCCAATCAGTAAGAGCAGAACATGTTTAGTCTTAAATGAATTTTTCGCATCCGCCTGATGAAATAAATAGGGCAATATCCCCAGAATCAGCCCTAAAAAGAAAAACTGCAGTGGCTTCGGATAATGGTCAAATAACCATTGAATCAGATTGCTCAATGAGAAAATAGCTATAACAATGCCGGTACCAAGCGGAATCAGAAATCCCAGTTGTTTTTTCCAATCTTTGCTTAACAAGCCATTTATGGAAGCGATCAACCGGTCATAAATTCCAAGCAACACGGCAATCGTTCCCCCGCTCACGCCAGGGATGACATCACTTGTTCCCATCAGTATACCACGATAAATATTTTTCCATTCCATGTGTCCAAATCTCCCTCTATAACATCGCTCATTTTACAATCATACCGTCATCATATCAAATTATGATTGCAATTTACATCAAAGTTTTATATACTTTCATCATAGCTACTTTGTCATACAAGGTAGCGTCTTACGGTTAGTATCTTGTATTGCAAGGTAGGTTGAAAACATGTCGTTAAGAAGTCAACTACTAAAAGGTATTCTGGAAGGTTGCATTTTATCCATTATCAATCAGCAGCCGACATACGGCTATGAACTTTCCGTGAAACTGCAAGAGTTCGGGCTGGACGATGTCAGCGAAGGCTCCATCTACCCCATATTGCTGCGTCTTCAAAAAGAGGGGTTGATCCAGGGGGAAATGAAAAAATCGGAAACCGGGCCGAAGCGGAAATATTATTATTTAACTGACGAAGGCCACGAAGCACTAGAGCAATTTATCCATCATTGGACAACGATTAAACAGCCGGTGGATAATATTATCGAAAAAGGAGGCAAGGGTTAGTGAATACAAAGGATTTAATCCAGCTTAACAATGAAAAGCGGGAACAATTAACCGAGAAAAATAGCGAATACTATGGCGATATGCTTGTCTATATACGGACGAATTTTAATAAATCCGAACGTTATACGGAAGAAGTACTGCTGGAGTTACTGGAACACCTACTGCAAGCACAAGAAGAAGGCAGGACTGCCAAAGAAGTGTTTGGGGAAGACCCAAAAGCATACTGTAATGACATCATCGGCGAAATTCCTGCTGAGAAAAAAACCAATCGACTTACATTTGTTTTCTATATTGTTATGAATCTTATCGGCGTCGTCGGCATAACTGTCGGAGTCGTAGGGTTTGCCTTACATTATTTCTTCGATCTCGGAAGCGGCAATATTTCAATCCCGCTCGGGTCCGGAATACTGATAATAGTAACTGACTTATTGCTTTTGTGGTTGTTTATTACGATTATTTTAAAATGGATTCAAAGCTCTACATTCAAAGAAAAACAACCAAAAAAATGGGTGGAATTTTTACAGCTATGGATAATATGTGCACTGTTCATCGGCCTGACGCTGCTTGTACCAAGATTTATGCCGGATTACGGGTCTGTTTTTCACATGTCGTTTCCGACTGTTATCCTGATCGGTGCGGTTCTTTACATTATTTCATTTGCCATGAACAAAAGAATGCGAATAATAAAGTGAAAAATAATCATCCCCGCTCCATAGTAGGGCGGTTTTTGCCGTCGCGGAACACGGGACCAATCCCATGTCCCGGTTATTCCTCAATAAATTCCAGTTCCGGCACCCATTGTGACATGTGGTCTTTTATTTCTTGATAATGATCCTGGGCATTTGTCAATTCATCATTGGTGAGTTCATGCATTGGGGCAACTTCATAATTGGCCCAATCTTTGAATTTCACAAATGTCGGCATAAACCGAGGCGCTTTTACTTCAATGGTTTCCTTTTCACCCTTGATTGTCTTCTCAATAGCGAACTTAAAAATACCTCCAATCCGGCGGTAAAATTCATCCTGGCCGGACAGGAAATTGCCGAGTGAATAAACAGCCAGTGTCCGGTGCCCGTTCTTACCTTTAACCCAATCAACGGGCTGCAGGACATGTGGATGATGACCAAGCACAACATCGGCACCGTTATCAGCAGCAAATTGGACAAGATCCTTTTGTTCTTTACTTGGCATTCGTTCATACTGGTTACCATAATGCAGACTTAATACAACGGCATCCGCCTGCTGGTTTGCTTCTTTCATCCGTTTGCTCATTCGTTCTTTATCAATCAGATTGACGAGATAGTCTTTTCCCGCCGGAACCGGAATCCCGTTTGTTCCATACGTATACGCTAAAAATGCAACCGAAATACCTTCATCCGTTTCATACACACGCAGCTCGTTGCTGTCAGCTTTACTTTTATAAGCCCCTGTATACATCATATCTATTTTTTCCCAGTGTTCAATAGCGCTTTTGATTGCCTCTTCCCCACCGTCCAGCGTATGATTATTCGCCAGCGACACGACGTCAACACCGGCATTTTTTAAGGCACCGCCGACTGCATATGGGCTGTTGAATGTCGGGTAGGATGACAGCCCCAGCACTTCACCGCCAATCATCGTCTCCTGATTAGCAAATGTTATCGTTGTATCATTCAGATACGGCTTTACGCGCTTCAGCATTGGCTTAAAACTAAAATCACCATCATCTGTCCGGGCATCTTCATAGACAGTGTCATGGATAAGCATGTCACCAATGGCGGAGAGGGTAATCTTTTTCTTCGTAACCTCAGGCCCTTCCGATTCTTTAGATTTCTCCGCTTCCTGGTTTGGCTGTTCATTTGTTTCTGCAGGTTTCTCCGAATCGTCGTCTGAGCACGCCGCCAGAAACAGACAGACAACTGAAACAGCCAAAATCCACACTAATTGACCCCGTTTCATGTATTTTAGCTCCTTCGTCATTTTGCTCTCATCATAACATGACTGATGCCAAAAAACGACAACTTTTGCGCACATTCGCGAGTACAATCTACCATTTTTCTATCACGGTTGCATTGGCCATCCCCATGCCCTCACAAATAGCCAGTAACCCATACTGGCTATCGGAACGCTCCAATTCATTGACTAGCGAGACCAATAGCTTCGTTCCGGTTGCACCTAACGGGTGGCCTAGCGCAATTGCACCGCCATTTACGTTTAGCTTGTCACTATCTGCTCCTGTCTCCTGCAGCCAGGCAAGCGGGACAGGAGCAAATGCTTCATTGACTTCAAACCGATCGATTTGGTCAATTGTTAACTTCGCCTTTTTCAGCACCTGTCTTGTTGCTTCGATTGGCCCCGTCAGCATCAGTGTCGGATCAGAGCCAACAACCGTACGCGCAATGATTCTGGCTTTCGGCCGCAGCCCCAATTCCTCCGCTTTCTCCCGCGACATTAACAGCACCGCACTTGCCCCATCACTCATTTGACTCGCATTCCCAGCTGTGATCTTTCCACCCTCCTGAAATACCGGCTGCAGTTCCGCTAGTGCTTCTGGTGTTGTATCAGCACGCGGCCCTTCATCAATGTCTGCCATCTCAAGTCGTCCATTTTCATCGCTAGTTTCTACCAGAACGATCTCTTCTTCAAAGTGACCTTTCTCAATGGCTGTCAGTGCCCTCTGATGGCTATTATAGGAAAATGCATCCAGTTCTTCCCTAGTTAAATTCCACTCTGAAGCAATTTTTTCTGCTGAAATACCCTGATTGACAATGTCATAGGTTGCAGTCAGTTTTTCACTTGGCTCTGTCCCTTTCATGTTTGAAAACATTGGTGCACGCGTCATGTTCTCCACTCCGCCGGCAATGATAATGTCCATGTCACCCGCGGCAATCGCCTGTGCACCAAAATGAACGGCCTGCTGACTGGATCCGCATTGCCGGTCAATCGTGACACCCGGCACATGAGATGGAAATTCAGCAATCAGTGCCGCTGTCCGGGCGACATTACCGCCTTGTTCCTTGACTTGGGTCACACAGCCCAAAATAACATCATCAACGGCGGACTTCTCGACATTCGAGCGATTGACCAGTTCATCAAGCACAATTGCCGCTAGCTCATCCGACCGATAATCCGCAAACATTCCTTTTCGTCGTCCCACGGCTGTCCGGCACCCATCTACAATAACTACTTCTCGCATAACGCACCCCTTTCACGACATCCTCCCTATATTATATCTGACTCTTCTTAAAATGAGAACTTTCTATCTCTTATGATTATAATCGAACCCGACCACTTCAAAGTGTCATCAGGATTTTTAAAATTTACGACACCTTTTTCAGAATGGAGACGATAGTAGTTATAAGGGTAGAGGAAAGAACTTAACGAAAATGTTTAACATAATACACACAGGGAACAAGTTAATAGATTCTATTAGTAGAAAGGAAGTCTCACATGCGAAACACACAATATCAGCCAACGCAGAACAAACAGATGACAGATGCGCAGGAAGTCCACTTTGCTAGGGCCTTCAAACAGGCAGACATTGCCGGCGGGTTCCGCAGAGCAAACTCCAGTGAAACAAAATAGAAACTGCAGCTGTTAAGAGACATACGTATTCCCTTTCCTGTCCAGCATGTACGGACAGGAATTTTTTTGTTGGGGAATAGTCTTCGAAAAATGAAACTAAATTGCATCTCAATCGTAAGAACAGGAAGTCAGAGGATTGGAGGATGTTATTCATGTCAGAAACAGCTATGGAACTAGTGGATGTAAAGAAAACCATCGGCAAAAAAGAAATTATCACCGGCCTATCTTTCTCCATCCATAAAGGAGAAGTATTCGGATTCATCGGTCCAAACGGTGCCGGGAAGACAACGACGATACGCATGATGGTCGGGCTGATGCAAATCACCAGTGGCGATGTGCAAATACTGGGAAACAGCATTAAGTCGGAATATAAAGATGCTATCAAAGAAGTTGGTGCTATCGTCGAAAACCCCGAAATGCACTCATTCATGACCGGGTGGCAAAACTTAAAGCATTATGCCCGCATGATGCCCAATGTCACCAAAGAACGTATCTCAGAGGTCGTCAAACTTGTCGGGCTGGAAAAGCCTATCAACGAAAAAGTTGGAAAATACTCCTTAGGTATGCGGCAGCGTCTCGGCATCGCACAAGCATTGCTGCATAAGCCGTCCGTCCTTATTCTGGACGAACCTACCAATGGACTGGACCCAGCCGGCATCCGTGAAATCCGGCAATACATACGGGAACTGGCTGAACAGGAAAATGTCGCTATTATCATTTCCAGCCATTTATTGTCGGAAATCGAGCAAATGTGTGATCGTATTGGCCTGATTAAAAATGGCGAAATGATTGCCATACAGGATGTCCGCGCAGCGACTGAACAGACATCAGCAGCAGAGATCCAAATGGAAGTAACACCAATTGATCAGGCAGTGGAAACATTAAAAACGGAATATGACATCGACGCAGCATCATCCGACAATACCTTAACAATAAAGGGTGAGCGAGAGATGATACCAAAAATCATCCAAACATTTGTGAACCACGATATTCAGATATACCAAGTAACCATTACGAAATCAACATTGGAGGATAAATTCTTTGAACTGATTGGAGAGAATACCATTGAGTAATTTTTTTCAGCTATTAGTAAATGAACAAGTTAAGTTATACATACGCAAATCAACCTGGATTATGTACATACTTCTTGCAGTACTCGTTCTCGGACTAGCTTTTCTTGCAAACTTTGCGGCAGAACAGACCGAAAAGTACCAGGATGAAAACTGGAAGCAGACATTACAAGATGAGAACGCTGAAATGAAACAGCAAATGAAAGAGGACGACATGATGGGTGGATTCACCTCATCACAAATCGAAAAAAATAACTTTTACCTTGAGCACGATATTCAGCCGCGCAGCTATGATGCTTGGCAATTCGTGATGGAACACAAATTCTTGCTGTCACTGGTCAGCCTTTTTACAATCATCGTAGCCGCAGGAATCATTGCGAATGAATTTAAATGGGGAACGATTAAGCTCCTTCTTATCCGACCGATTTCACGCACAACGATTCTCGCATCCAAATATGTGTCGGTATTATTGTTTGCGTTGTTTACATTGCTGTTTGTACTTGTTTTTTCCTGGATTGTCGGTGCACTATTTTTTGGAGTAAATGGAGCAGATCCGCACATTGTGTTAAACCAGTCCGGCGAATATGCCCATGTTTCCATTATCAGCCAGATCACGGAAGGTTATGGCCTGCAGCTAATAACGCTGGTAATGATGGCAACACTTGCGTTTATGATTTCTGCTATTTTCCGACAAAGCTCGCTCGCCATTGGAATTGCTATTTTCCTGATGCTTTCCGGCAACGCGATTGTCAGCTTTTTTTCCGAATATAACTGGGCAAAATATATCCTGTTCGCCAACACCAACATGAATCAGTATATCAACGGTTCTCCCTTGTTTGAGGGTATGAGTTTGGGCTTTTCCATTGCCGTTCTGGCGGTATATTATGTCCTATTCATGGCCATTGCATGGGTGTTCTTTACGAAAAGAGATGTCGCGGGGACGTAAGCGGCTTCGCTTCCAAAACCGCGCCAAACATGTTATATATAATGTGAGGCGCGGCTTTCTGGTGGCCCCGGCTTACTATCGTATTATTCTTCCGCACGATCTAAATTTGTTCGGCATACCTGTATACTGAGGTGTTTTTCATGAGGCGGTATTTGACAACGATTTTCTTGATTTTGAGCGGGATTGTTTTAGTGATTGGCCTAAGCATTGATTTGTATTGGAGCGGAATTGCTTCATGGGGGCTGGCATTCATCTTTCTTATATTTGCGACCTATTTTACGAAGTACATACCAAATGAAAAAAAGAACAAAAAATGAGGGATGCCATGACCATGTTCATGCATCCCTTTTTAGAGGTTGTTCAAAAAGTCCGGCTAAAATGACACATCGTACAGAGGATCTTCGCTAAAACCGCTCACGTCAATAGCCAACTGCAGAAGTCACCACTGTTCAATTCAAATAAAGATCTTTGCTTTCAACGTCCGAAAGCCGCATTCTTTCGTTGAAAAAATGCGGCTAATTCAAAAAAAGTTGTTTACTTATGATTCTAAACCAAATAACACAATGAAAATTAGTGACAATAAAGTTGTTGCTTTTATTCAACAATCGCGCCCGTTTGCTTAACAAATTGATATTACTTATTCTTTAAGTTTGGTATGTCTTTTTCTAACCATTTACGAATATATTCTTTATCTTTAATAATCCATGTTGCTAAAATCACTCCAAAAACCGCAGATATACCACAAATCAGTATAAATAATATAGATTTGGAGCACCACAAAAAGGCGAAACAGCAGGAACATGACCTGTCTTTGTAAATAAAAAGGGTTGCTCCGGCAACCCCATTGTTTTAATTACTATCATCTTTGAAAAAAACATCTAGTGTTATTAAAATAATACACCCTATAAGAATAAATATTGAAATTAAAATTGTACTAAGGTCGTCATTCCAGCTTTTAATAATTGTATACACTTGAAAAATGGCTAAAATAACAACAGCTAATTTAAATGGCAATTTTAAGTGTTTAATAATGTTCACCTACTATACATCAAGTACATTGATTTATAACATTACTGATGTTAAAGAAATCAAGAAAAGCATTTAAAGTATCTTTCGGTAATCCTCTAGCCGACTCATTTACAGCTGCTTTCCACGCATCTTTTGTTCTGTAATTCCAGCTTTTATATTTTTTGTAACTTTTATTGATCCTTTTAACAGTTTTAGTCACACCACCAAGGAAATCAATAGCTTTTTTCAATTTTAGTATTTTGGAAAAAGGAAAACCAACTGTTCCTATCATCAACCCTACGGCGGTTATACACCCCCATACTCCAAAAGTTGTTATTGATGATTCATTAAAGGATTGATCAGTTTCTAAATTTACTTCAGCCAAAGATGGAATAAATAAATTTTCACCATCTGTAGTAACTTCCACCCCTGTTTTCTTAGATAACCACTTCGCAACTTTTTCAGGTCCCTGTTTTTCTATACCAGGTGGGAGCTGTTCAATACCATTCAAAAATTTAACAAAATCGCTGTTAGGAGAAAGTAGTTCATTATCTAACTCAGGTTGTGTAACATTTTTATTTGCACTAACAGAAGGTGCCGATATTGAAAATAATAATACAACTGCACAAAATGCTGAAATTACAGCTTTCCAATTACCATTAATTATTTTTTTCATTTACTTTTCCCCCTATAATTTTTAGTCGTTTCATAAGACTATTTCTGTGTATTGGAGGAAAATCCTTCCTATAACCATATGTTCGCAAAATTCAATATGTTTATGCAACATAATGGCCCGTTTGAGGAATATCTTTATTGTCACTGATCAACCACATCCTGTGGAAGCTCGTTGGCTTGTTTCTCCGCTCCTTGGAAAAGAAAACCGCTTTTCCTGCGTGCGAAGCGGTTCAGGGTAGCTTTACTTCTGCTCGAAACTACGCCGCCTTGAAATTCTCGGTCCTTTTTACCCTCCTTTTGAACGTGCAGTTTTAGTTAGTCCTCTTCTTTAAAACGGATAATCCGTTGTTCGATTTCATCCCGTACACGCTGAAAAACCGCCCAGCGTTCTTCGTCATCACCTTCAGCTTTTGCCGGATCATCGAAACCCCAATGGACTTTCTGCACATGCGGTGGAGTCATCGGGCAATTATCACGTGCATCCCCGCACAATGTAACAACGAGATCAGCGCTTTTGAGCACTTCCGGATCAATGGTACTTGATTTCTGATCTGAAATATCAACACCCGCTTCGGCCATTGCTTTGACGGCAAGCGGATTCAATCCATGTGCTTCGATGCCCGCACTTCTAACATCCCATTTGTCACCGAGATGTTTTTTGCCGAATCCTTCTGCCATCTGGCTACGGCATGAATTTCCAGTACACAGAAAATATAAAATTGGTTTTGCAGTCATGGTCATTCTCCTTTGTGAGTAAGAATATTATCTAATAAGTCGCTACTTTTTACGTCTTTTTGAGAGGAGTTAGTCCCTGACTAAGCAGTTGCCATACACGTAGACTCCTGCGGGAAAGCGAAGTATATGGCAAATGCGGTGGTGAGAAAACAACAAAATGTGCAAAAAGAGTCATGGGTAATGATAGGCAAATAGCCTACAACAATAGTGTCAGATATAATCCGATTAGTGTAATAAACAGTGTCGGCACGGTCAGAACGATACCGACTTTGAAGTAATAACCCCACGAGATGTTGACGCCTTTTGTCCGCAAAACGTGCAGCCAGAGCAGTGTAGCCAGCGAGCCTATTGGTGTGATTTTCGGACCAAGGTCACTACCGATAACATTGGCGTAAATGAGTCCTTCCTTCAGTACACCGGTTGCATTCGTATCTGCAATAGCTAACGCATCAATCATCACGGTCGGCATATTATTCATGACGGATGACAGGATAGCGGCCACAAAGCCCATTGTCATTGTTGCAATAAACAATCCTTGGTCAGCCGCTGCGTTAAGAACACCAGCAAGCATATCAGTCAGCCCGACGTTTCGCAGTCCATAGACAACAACGTACATGCCAAGTGAGAAAAACACAATATCCCAAGGAGCACCCTTGATCACTTTCCCAATTTCCACCGCACTGCTCCCGCGACCCAGCAGTAAAAAGACAACGGCAATACTCCCGGCAACGATGGAAACCGGAATGCCTGCAAACTCACTCAAGAAGTAGCCGATCAATAATATTGCAAGTACCAGCCACGACAGCCGGAACATTTTTTCATCTTTGATTGCATCACGCGGTACCTTCAACTGTGTGACGTCATAGCTACGAGGGATATCTTTTCTGAAAAAGAGGTACAGCACCAGAATGCTTGCTGTCAGTGAAAATAAATTTGGAATAATCATACGTGCAGCATACTCCAGAAAACCAATTCCAAAAAAGTCCGCCGAAACGATATTCACGAGGTTGCTGACAACAAACGGCAATGATGTCGTATCAGCGATGAAGCCACTGGCCATAATAAACGGCAAAATAAACGCATCCCGAAAATGGAGAGCCCGAACCATCGCCAAGACAATTGGTGTCAAAATTAGCGCTGCACCGTCGTTGGCAAACAATGCCGCCACAATTGCCCCCAGCACAGAAATATACAAAAACATTTTCAAGCCATTGCCGTCTGCCACCCGTGCCATGTGAAGCGCTGCCCATTCAAAGAAACCAATTTCATCCAGCACGAGCGATATAATGATAATCGCTACAAACGCAAGCGTTGCATTCCAGACGATGTCGGCAACCGCGATAACATCATCAAATGAAACAACGCCAACAGCCAGCGCAATGAGGGCGGCAAAACAGGCAGTATAGCCAATCCCCAAATTTTTTGGCTGCCAGATAATCAGAACAAGTGTCGCCAGAAAAATAATGATTGCTGATATGGTTTGTAAGTCCAATTATGTTCCCCCCATGCTGTTTTAACAGAGATTGCTCAAAAAGTACCTTCCTTTTGAACACGCACTAACAGTGATTTTTACTTTTTGCGTCATCCATTTTTTCGATAAGGGCATCCCGCTCCTGAATGCAATCCAGTATCCGTTCGACGAGTGGGAAAACGTCTGCTTCCCTGTTCAATGTATAGTAAATCCATTGCCCCTGCCTGTCTTCCAGTACCACCCCGGCATCGCGCAATTTCCGCAAGTGCTGACTGATTGATGGCTGCGACATTTCCATAGCTTCTACAAGCTCACATACACAGCATTGCTTATGCTGAAGAAGCAGCACCATTGACAAACGAGTACGATCACCGAGCAACTTCAAAACGGGCACAGCCGCTCTTACATCCACTCCAGCCTTTTCCATATAACCCCTCATTTCAGCATATAATTACATGCTTATATGATTATATATAAAGAATAATTTGCACGCAATCATTTAAATTGATATTTTTCCTTCAATTCGTCCGGCGCCGCTTGGACCATCCGCTGCAGTAGAAAGGCAGCGACGGTTATGTCATCAAAAATCCCCAGCACGTAGAAAAAGTCCGGAATAAGATCAAACGGGAACAGGCCATACCCAATAATCAGGAACACATAAATAAATTTCTTCGTCCCTTTCACTTTCCTCGAAAGAAAAAAGTCCTTCAAAAAAGGAATGGATTTATGAAACTTCAACAAAAACCGGATCCGTTTTAACATTTTTCGCATATACCGACACCTTCCACCGTAAATTCCACTTTAACAACGACAATAGAAGCATAACATATACGCAACTTGTTTTCGTTCGTGAACTCCCTAAAAACACCAAAAGGCTTCTCACCAATTCTATAGTGAGAAGCCTTCTCCTAACCAGCCGCCCTTCCAATCAATCCAGCAGTTCTCAATTTTTCAGCCGGCGAGCAAAATCGGTAAATCGGAATTTGTCCGGGCGATGCCGTGATTCGGTATACTGAAACAGCCTTGCGTCGTCCAAATAAACATAACTTTTAATTACAACGATCGTTGAATGACCTTCCAGATCCAATAACGTCTGGTCTTCGTCAGTTGGGCTCTCCACCATTATTTCTTTTCTCGCAAAACTAATCCGCAGCATCAATTCATTTTCAAGGTAATGATAAATGGAATCTTCACATATTTCCTTTGTTAATGCCGGAACGATATCCTGATTCAAATAGTCTTTATCCAGAATAATTCGTTCACCGGAGATCTCTCGGACGCGAACCACTTTCCAAATCGGGTCACGGAGCTCTACCTGCAATTTCGATTGAAGCTCATCATCCGCCTCCATAATCGCCAATTCATTCACGACTGTTTTAGCGGATATATTTAGCTTTTGCTCCATTTCCTTGAAACTGGCAATACCGGACACGGGAAAGTCAAATTTATCCACATCGATGATAACGGATCCCTTGCCGCGAATTTTCTGGATATACCCTTCCTGCGCCAGCAAGTTTAATGCTTTTCGGATTGTCTCACGGGATGTCGTATACATTTGTGTAAGTTCATGCTCTGATGGCAGCATGGATGATTCCGGCCATTGTTTTGTTTCTATCTTGTTCACAAGATCGTAATAAATGGTTAAATATTTTTGCATAGACAAACCCCATTATTTCACATAGTACACAACCGCTTCGTAAGGTCTTAACACGAGCTGATCAACCGCTTTATCGGAATCAGGATAGTTCGACAGCAGTTTCATTAACCATCGCGGCATACACTTTATCAACGGTACCTTGGCCGATAACGACCTGGAACTGGCCATTTGCCATAAAGGAACCCTTCACAATATCGAGGTTTTCCAATTTTGAATTGTTAATTTTACCTTCATCGTTTAAAGCAAAGCGAAGTCTTGTCACACAATGGGTCGCGACGCTAATATTATCTTCACCACCAAGTGCAGCAACGATCGCCCCCGCTTCTTCACTATATTCACCGGCGGATGCGGCAGGTGTTTCACTCTCAACCTCAGCCTTCACATTTGTTTTTAGAAGCGCAGATTTACCGGCTTCTACCTCCCCATCATCCGTTTTCTCCAATGCATCCAAGTCATCACCATTTGTAATGATCACCGGTGTAATGACTCCTTTTGCCTTCTTGCGGACGAGATCCACATCAAATGTTATTAGCGGATCCCCAGCTTTGACGTAATCACCTTGTCCCACATAGGCTTCAAACCCTTCGCCATCCATGTTCACCGTGTCCAAGCCAATGTGTATTAAAACTTCAATTCCTGCATCCCCACGAATACCGACTGCATGTTTCGTCGGGAAAATTTGCACTACTTCCCCGTTTAACGGAGCAACAACATTTCCTTCGCTTGGTTCTATCGCCAGACCATCCCCCATCATTTTTTGCGAGAATGTGGGATCCGGTACATCTTCAAGTTTTTTCACCTGACCGCTGACCGGTGCAAGTATTGTTTCTTGTTTATTTGCCACAGGATAACCTCCTATTTTCACTGTTAAATCCACTTGTATAGACAAGAACCACAGAAAAGTATAACTTGTATGTACAGGCCCTTGCAAGGGTTTTCATGCTGGAAAAATTAGTTTTCGAATCCAAACATATAAAAAACTGCTTTGTCTTAATTTGTGCAAAGCAATTTTTTTCATTAATTAAATTGATTGTGCTGTTGATAGTTGCTGTCGGTGGGATGATGTTTCCTCTTTCGGGATGACTTGTGCCGCCAAGCGTTGATTGTCGCTGTCCTCCGGTTGATTCTTGCCCCATAACGGTTGATATTTCCCTACTCCGGTTGATTCTTGCTCCATAACGGTCGATATTTCCCTACTCCGGTTGATTCTTGCCGCATTCCGGTTGATATTTCCCTACCCCGGTTGATTCTTGCCGCATTCCGGTTGATAACGTGCCCGCTCAGGTTGATATTCCACACGAACCGGTTGATATCCTCGCTTCACCGGTCGATCTGCCTCTCCCCATAAATAAAAAAACCCCGGCAGAAGTTCACATAAAACTTCTGCCGGGTACCTCAAATCATTTTATCCTAATTTCGATTTTTTCGCTGCTTTTTCACGTCCGCTTTTATCCAAAATTTTCTTGCGGAGACGGATGGATTCCGGTGTTACTTCGCAATACTCGTCTTCGTTCAGATATTCCAGTGCTTCCTCCAGTGACAGTTCTCGTGTCTTCCGGATGGTTGCCGTCTGATCCTTCGTTGCCGAGCGAACGTTTGTCAGATGCTTTTCTTTTGTGACGTTGACGGTCAAATCATTTTCACGGTTGTGCTCTCCAACAATCATGCCGGCATAAATATCTGTTCCTGGTTCGACAAATATAACGCCGCGATCCTCAAGCTGCATAATGCCATAGGTAGTTGCTTTGCCGTCTTCAAGACTGACAAGCACACCTTCTCGGCGGCCGCCAACCTGGCCTTTAGCAATCGGCTCGTAACCATCAAACGAGTGGTTTAATATGCCATAGCCGCGTGTCTGGGACATGAATTCAGTCGCATAACCGATCAGGCCGCGTGATGGCACTCGGAATTCCAGACGAACCTGGCCATTGCCCTGGTTGACCATATCAAGCATTTCACCTTTGCGTGCACCGAGGGCCTCCATCACTGGACCTGTATAATCTTCCGGTACATCCACTTGCACGTGTTCAACCGGTTCGCATTTCTGTCCGTCGATTTCTTTGATAATGACCTGAGGTTTTGATAATTGCAGTTCAAAACCTTCACGACGCATGTTTTCAATCAAAATAGACAGGTGCAATTCACCGCGTCCGGAAACCGTCCAGGCATCAGGTGATTCCGTCTGCTCTACCCGCAGACTGACGTCAGTTTCCAATTGCTTCATTAACCGTTCTTCAATTTGACGTGACGTAATATAGCTGCCTTCCCGGCCGGCAAATGGGCTGTTATTCGTAACAAACGTCATTTGCAGTGTCGGTTCGTCAATACGCAGCCACGGCAGTCCTTCCGGGTGATCTTGCGGGCAAATGGTTTCCCCGACATTAATATCATCCATCCCTGAGATGGCAACAATATCCCCGGCCGCTGCTTCTTTAATCTCCGTTCGTTTCAAGCCGATAAATCCGAATAATTTGCTGATACGGAATGACTTTTGTGTTCCATCTTTCTTCAGGACCACTACTTGCTGGCCGACACTGATTTTTCCGCGGACGACCCGCCCGATGCCAATCCGGCCTACATAATCATTGTAGTCCAGCAATGTAACCTGAAATTGCAGCGGTTCATCGGAGGTATCAGCCGGTGCTGGTATATGATCCATAATCTCTGTGAAAACAGGATCCATCGTTTCTTCTTGCTCTTCCGGTTCATCACCGGATGTTCCGTTCAATGCCGAGGCATATTTCACTGGAAATTCCAGTTGCTCATCATCCGCTCCGAGTTCAATAAATAAATCCAGCACTTCATCAATGACCTCGTTCGGACGGGCATTTGGACGATCTATTTTATTAAGCACCACAATTGGTGTCAGTTTCTGATCGAGTGCTTTTTTCAAAACAAAACGGGTCTGCGGCATACAGCCTTCGTAAGCGTCAACCACCAGCAGTACACCATCGACCATTTTCATGATGCGTTCCACTTCTCCGCCAAAGTCAGCGTGGCCCGGTGTATCAAGGATATTGATGGTTGTATCATTATAGCGGATTGCCGTATTTTTGGACAAAATCGTAATGCCCCGCTCCCGTTCAATATCGTCCGAGTCCATAGCACGTTCATCCACTTGTTCATGTTCATGAAATGTCCCCGAATATTTCAGCATCTGATCAACAAGTGTTGTCTTGCCATGGTCAACGTGGGCGATAATAGCGATGTTGCGGATATCTTCTCTTAATTGCATAACGTACGCTCCTCTATTCGTTAAGGATTACTCAAAACTATCCTATTGTATCATAATTATTCACTTAGGCAAAATGACAATAAACTTGGCTCCGCCGAGATCCGAGTCACGCACCATTATTTTCCCGCCGGACTGCTCAATAATGGCCCGGGCAATGGCTAATCCTAGGCCAGTCTCTCCAGTTTTACCTTTCACAAACCGGTGAAAAATATGCGGAACCAGCTCCTTAGAAATCCCTTCCCCATCATCCTCAATAGTAATCTTATCCTCTGTTACGGTTATATCCACCCGGGAATGGGCGTGCCGGATGGCATTGAACGTCAGATTGAGCAGTGCCTGCAAAAACTTCTCTGCATCAGCCGTAAATTGCACTTGGTTATCCACTTCCGGTTGCAATTTCACCCCATTGTCGTTTACGATCGGCAAAGCCCTATCCAACACTTGATCAATCAGCTCAGAGGCCTGTATTTTCTCCGGATGATAGGTTGATCGGTCACTATCCAGTTTCGCCAAAAGAATCATTTCATTAATAATTTTTTTGAGCCGTTCTACTTCTGTTACCATCATTTCCAGCCCTTTTTCCTGATCGGCCTCATCAAAGACTTTGTCCCGGATCCCTTCCGCATAGCCCTGAATCGTCATCAGCGGTGTTTTCAGCTCATGACTGGCATTCTGAAAAAAGGCCTGCTGTGATTGCATGTACCGTTCAAGTTCAGCGGCCATATCGTATACGCTCTGCTCCACTTCCTTAATTTCCCCTGTTGCCTTAATTGGCTCCAGTTCATTAAACTTGCGCTTTTCAATTTTCTTTAGCTGTTTTTTCAATTTTGTCAGCGGGGTGACTAGCTTTTTGGTTAAAAAGTAGCTGAGCAGCACTGCCGCAATGGTACCGATAAGAAACACGATGACCAGCCGTCTGAAAAAATCTTGCTGAATGGCTTGCAAATCGTTGAGTGGCGTCAATAAAATCAGTTCAAGGCCTGTACTTTCCGGGTAAAACAAAATCCGTGATGTCACAAATTTGCTGCTGCCTGCTTCCCATAAATTTCCCTGATTATCCGCAAAATACTGATTCGAGGAGAACCCTTGCACGTAATGGTCCGGCATGGTTGAAAAGAGCACCCTGTCCTGCCTGCGGTCATAAAGGAAAAGCTGCAGATCCTGCTGCTGCAGAAAATCACGAAACCCCTGAATACTCTCCTGTGACCTGTACTGTTCATTCAGCACTTCAACAAGCAGTTCACCCTTTTGTTTTAATTCGGCACGTTCATCCTCTATCAGCATGTCGAGAATCATGGAATAAATGACAAACCCAGCAGCTGTAAGGATAACCAGTAAAAGGGTCGTAAATGCCAGATTCAGCTGTGATTGCAGTTTCATTGCTCAACCTCGTCACTGCGCATCCGGTACCCATAGCCCCAGACAGTCTCAAGGGGAACAGCCGTCAATTTTTTGCGGATTCGTTTGACAAGATCATCAACGGCACGGTCACTGCCAAAGTAATCTTCGCCCCAGACCTTTACCAAAAGTTCCTCCCGGGAGAAAGCCCTATTTGTGTTCGCTGCCAGCAAATATAATAAATCAAATTCCTTTGTCGTGACATCCTGCTCCACACCATGCCAGAAGATTCGACGTTCGCCCTGATGGATCAGGAGATTACCGGCTTTCAGTTTATCACCTGCATCTGTAGTTTCACCGTCTTTCACATTCGCACGCTTAAACACACGTTTAACCCGGGCAACCAATTCCCTTGGGCTGAATGGCTTGGTCAAGTAGTCATCACCGCCCAGCTCCAGTCCAAGAATTTTATCAAATTCTTCATCTTTCGCCGAAATGATAATAATTGGAACGTCATCCGTTTCCTGGCGTATTTTTTTACAAAATTCATAGCCATCCATGCCAGGAAGCATAATATCAAGTATCCACATGTCAGGCGGCTGGGTCTCCCAAAGCTCCCATGCTTGTTCAGCGGATTCCATTACGGTTATCTCAAAACCTTCTTTCTTCAAATAGGCGGAAACAATGTTCTGGATATTTGTATCGTCTTCCACAACACCAATATGATTCGTCATAGACAGGCCCTCCATCTATTGCGTTCTTATGATTATTTTTACATAATATTGGGTAGGTGAACAGTGAAACGTGCATGTTCAAAAAGGAGGATGGACAACCACTAAAAAGCAATTTACACATTTCTGCCATTATAATGCCAAATTCATACCAAATGTACACCCTATCATTGCTATTGCAATAATCTTTAACATGCGAGGTGATGAATTCATGGAACGGAACGATAATCAGAATGAATTCAATGAACATAACCATGACGGACAGTCTGAAAACAATTCAACTAACCGGGAAACAGAAGGAGGCATTGCCCAAACAGCGAGACAGAAAACATCTCAGCATTCTGAAGCTCCGAGGAAGAAAAATAGCAAGGGAAAATTCGCCAGTGCACTGGTTGGGGCAGTGGTATCAGCAGTGGTTGTTACAATGCTGTTTACAACGAATATCCTTCCAGTTAACGGTGACGACGGCAGCAGCTCTTCATCCGCTTCAGCGGAAAACGGCGATTCAGGAACACCAGATATCGCTGAGACGATAACATCCGGTGACGCAGATGTTGCAGGCAACATGCAGGAAGCCACCAAAGCAGTCGTTGGTGTCGTACGAATGCAGCAGCGGAGCATCTGGGAACAGAGTGAAAAATCCGGCGCTGGTTCCGGCATCATTTATAAAAAAGAAGACGGCAATGCCTATGTCGTAACGAACCACCATGTTGTTAAAGGTGCAAAAGAAGTAGAAATTGTTATGAATAATGATGAGCGCCTGAAAGCGGAAGTGCTCGGCTCCGACCGGTTAACCGATTTGGCAGTACTTCGGGTTGACGGCAGTAAAGTCGATACCGTTGCAAAACTTGGCTCTTCAGATGATCTGCAGGTTGGTGATACGGCCATTGCAATCGGCAACCCGCTGGGGATGAATTTTGCCAACTCGGTAACGAAGGGCATTATCAGTGGCTTGGAACGTTCCATAAGTGTGGATACCAATGGTGACAGACGACCGGATTGGATAACCGAAGTAATTCAGACAGATGCAGCCATAAACCCTGGAAACAGCGGTGGTGCACTCATTAACGCCGACGGGGAAGTCGTAGGGATAAACTCCATGAAAATAGCCCGCCGCGAAGTTGAAGGTATTGGCTTTGCTATCCCAATCGACTCCGCGCTTCCTGTCATCAAACAGCTCGCAAATGATGGCAAAGTGGCACGCCCTTACATCGGAATCAGTACAGCATCCGTCAGCCAGGTTCCACCGCAATACCGTGACCAGGTTCAGCTGCCGGAAGATGTGGAAGGCGGAATGGTCATCGCACAGGTTGAACCCGGATCACCTGCGGACAATGCCAGCCTGCAGCAATTTGACGTCATTACAAAAATCAATGGCAACAAAGTCAAAACACTGCTCGACTTGCGAAAATTCATGTACAGTGAAACGAAAGTCGGTGACACCGTTGAACTGGAAATTTACCGTAACGGCAAGCCGCAAACCATTTCACTGGAACTTGTAGAACGAGAAGAATCATAAAGTAAAACTTCATTCAGTTGGGGTTTTACAGCCCGTTAATGCGTGATAAAACATCCGGATGACAGACTTGCAGCTATAAGCTGCAAGTCATTTTTATTTAACCCTCCCAGACACGCAGATTTTTCTCCTTCACTCTTAAACATGTTATAGTATGACACAGGAAGTACTATAGCACTTTTAATAAAACAACGGAAAAGGAAGTGAAATCACATGCATTGTCCTTCATGCGGCCAGGAATCGGCGGAGGGGAAATTCTGTACTAATTGCGGATCACAGCTGATTCCGGGAACTGCACACAAAAGTGAAACGGATTCGGAAAGCAGCGAAACAGCAGAACCAGCCGACGGTTCTCTAGTCAGTCATGACAAAGAAACAGACAGTGACACAGCCGAAAAACTGAAAACAATCGGGGCAAATTTCAGTCACTTTTGCAGCACCCTTTTTAAGAACCCGAGTATCGCCAAAAAAGCAAACCACACCGATGTCAGTTCCAGCATTATCGTTATCATTTTATTCGCGTTACTGGTTGCATTAAGCTATCATTTCGTTATCCAGTCCATTTCAGCAGGCTTTTTCATGAATGTATCGCTAATCGACAGCCTCCTCCTGCCTTTTATCGTTTTCATCCTATTACAAATTCTCATGGCAGGGCTGACATTTGCCGGAACAAAACTTGCTGCTCAGGCTGTCACGTTTCCGGATGTGCTTGCTAAATATGGGGCGTATTTGGTGCCGTTCGCCTTACTGTATGCCATTGCCATCGTCTTTTCACTGATTGGCCTGTCTGTATTGGCGGGGCTGCTCATTTTCATTAGCATACTGGGAATTTTGATGAATGCACCGACCTTTATTCTGATGGAACAGTCACCGGAAGGACTCGATCGAATTTATATCCTGCTCGGGTTATATATGCTGGCAATACTAGCGTTTGGGGTTTTCGCACAAGCATTTGCGGAGTCGCTTATCGGGAACATAATGGGATCAATGTTTCAAGGGTATTAACCAATTGAACAAGAGTGTCACATGCCAACAAACAGCATGAAAGCATGAGAATTTGTCTCTCAAGATCTTTTCCAGTGACTTTGGGAGGCTTTTTGGTTTCGAGAGGCCTTCTCAAGACCCTTCCCAGTGATTTTGAGAGGCCTTTTGGTCTCGAGAAGTCTTCTCAAGACCCTTTCCAGTGACTTTGAGAGGCTTTTTGGTTTCGAGAGGCCTTCTCAAGACCTTTTCCAGTGATTTTCAGAGGCTTTTTGGCTTCGAGAGGCCTTCTCGAAACCTTTTTCCAGTGACTTTGAGAGGCTTTTTGGTTTCGAGAACCCTTCTCGAGACCTTTTCCAGTGACTTTGAGAGGCTTTTGGTTTTGAGAAGTCTTCTCAAGACCCTTTCCAGTGACTTTGAGAGGCTTTTTGGTTTCGAGAGGCCTTCTCGAGACCTTTTCCAGTGATTTTCAGAGGCTTTTTGGTCTCGAGAGGCCTTCTCAAGACCCTTTCCAGTGATTTTCAGAGGCTTTTTGGCTTCGAGAGCCTTTCTCGAGACCTTTGCCAGTGATTTTGAGAGGCCTTTTGGTTTCGAGAACCCTTCTCGAGACCTTTTCCAGTGATTTTCAGAGGCTTTTTGGTCTCGAGAGCCTTTCTCAAGACCTTTTCCAGTGATTTTCAGAGGCTTTTTGGTCTCGAGAACCCTTCTCGAGACCTTTTCCAGTGATTTTCAGAGGCTTTTGGTTTCGAGAGGCCTTCTCAAGACCTTTGCCAATGACTAGGAGGGGTAGTTTGGACGATAGAAGCTTTTTCAACCAAAAAACGCTTGGTCCACAATAGCCAACCAAGCGTTTTTCTGATATGTTATTTCACCCGAAGAAAAAGTCAAAAATATTACTTCCGGCCGAGCTTTTCTTATTGTAAAACTCAGAGTAGCCACAGTTCTTGCATGAGACGACAAGGAACTGGTTGTTTTGCACATCAAACATTTTGGATAGGCCTGTCCCTGACATGGCCACTTCTTTCTGTTCGGCATCCGTGCTTCCACATTTAACACAGCCACGATTATTATCTTCCATAATTATCACCTCTTAGGATACTGTACGGATTACAAAGCTATCAGGTTCCATCCGTGCCGCATCTCTTGCAAAAAACATGCTAAATTCCATCCTTTTATTCCTCTTCATACTGCTGATGATTCGGGGCTGGTCCTGTGAATTTCCCTTCCTGATCGGCTGCCAGAAAGCTTTCTTCATCCGTAACACTTCCAACATGTTCATCACTGTTGACATACATTTCATTATAATGCTCTTGGTCACCATACAAATCAGACGGGGTTTCTGAAGTGCCATACCGGCTCACATCCTGCCATGCGTCTTCAGCATCATAAGCTGTTTGCTCTTCAGGAGTCACTTCATCTGGATTAATGTTCGGACTGAATACACCTTCTTCTATTGGCCGATCATTCATCAGATGATCGTTCTCCGCATGCTCAAAACAACGATCTGCTGTCGGCATTGCCTCCAGCCGCTCAAATGGAATATCCTCACCACATTCTCTGCAAATGCCGTATGTCCCATCTTCAATGGCATGGAGTGCTGCATTTATTTCCTTCAATTCCTGCTCCGCATGTTCGTTGAGAGCAACATCTTTTTGCCGCTCAAACAGCTCAGTCCCCGCGTCGCCCGGATGGTTATCATAATTGGACAATTCGTCCATTGATTGTTTCGTCAGTTCAAGGGAAGTTCCAAAATGCCCCTGTACTTGGTCGATTAGCTCATTCTGCCGTTCCAATAAAGCGTTTTTGCATTGTGCGAGCTGATCTTTTGTCATCATAGCCGTCAGCCTCCATTCAAAAAATGAATCGCTAACCATACTATGTGTCAATGCTAATGAATGATACGTTATCCGCGCTCCCAAATCATGTCAATATGGGGAATTCCATCCTCTAGATAAGACTCGGATATCTTTTTAAATCCAAGTTCTGTATAAAACCGCTCTAAATATTCCTGACCCTGGATTTTAATGCGAGGCTCAGCCAGAACCGTGGCCGTGTAGTCTATCGCCTTTCGCATTATTTCCTGGCCATACCCACAGCCACGGAATGTTGGATTAACGACAACTCTGCCAATCGATGCCTCCGAATATTTCGTCCCCGCTGGCACAATACGGACGTTGGCTGCAATCTCGTTATTCACTTTCAAAAAATAATGAACGGACGCCTGGTCATAGTCATCCAGCTCCGGATACGGGCAATCTTGTTCCACCACGAACACTTCCACCCGCAATTTCAAAATCGCATACAGTTCTTCATTCGATAATTCGCCAAACGTTTTTATGTACCATTCCATCATCCGTTCGCCCCTTTGCGTCTGTCGATTTGTTCCTGCACCGCAAATGCGAGATCGTCGTTGCCAAATGCCTGCAATACCTGAATTACTGTTTCATCAGGTATTTCATCTGACTCCTGTTTCGTGACGGTTAATTCCAGCGCTACCTGCAACGCCTCATTCTCCCTTTGACCGGGGTAGGCACGTTCATATAACGCTTTTGGATCAAGGTCATGATTGATGCACCACTGTGCATAAACGAGAATCATCATTTTTTCATCCTGCTGGTAACGTTCAATAATCTGCTTATCTTTTTCACTTTCAGCCATTGCCTTTCCCTGCCCTTCGCAGCATGAACACCCACATGAATGTTAACGCTTGTTTAAGCTCTTCAGGCAGCCCTTTCAGATGATCTGCTGCAACATTTTCTTTGTATACGCCAAACCCATCATCATAGGTGAATCCATATTCAGAAGCAAGCTGACGAAACTCCCACGGCATCATGGTATTGCAAATTGACGGTTGACCATGAAGACGAGGATAACTGTTTTTCCGCGGGCCTGCCGTCGGTCCGAGAATTCCCGCAAACAAGACCCCATCATTTTTCAGCACTCGGGAAAACTCTTGCAGTGCATCGTTCGGTGATTCGGTCCATTCCAAAACATTAATCGCCATCAATCCGTCCGCACTACTGGATGGAGCTGGAAGATCACAGGCATCCCCCTGCAAAAATTCAATCCCAGTGTACTGAAGTCCTTCTCGCGCCCGGCGGATCATTTCACCTGACAAGTCGATGCCGGTTACATCGTATCCGCTTTGATGCAGTTTATACGAGCCATAGCCATCGGCACAGCCAATATCTAATATACTGCTGCCTTTTTTCAAATGGTGATCAATAAACGGGATAATGTCTTTTCTGCTGCCGTTATTCCACATGTTCCTGCTTCGTTCGTTCCAAAAGTCCACACGTTCATCCCATTGCGCTTCAGCTTCCCGGTGCCAGCGAAATGATTGACCCATGAAATCCCCCCATTTCAGGTTTTTCTGATGTACCGCATCTAAACCCGCATATATAGTTTCAGCATATGAAAAAAGGTTTATCTCACGCGTGAGATAAACCTTTTTTAAGGAAAACATCTATAGTGGGCGTCCGATAAGCCATTGCTTAAAGACGCACCTTATTATAGACGAGTTACGTTAGCTGCTTGTGGGCCACGATTTCCTTCAACGATTTCGAATTCAACGTTTTCGCCATCTTCAAGAGTCTTGAAGCCTTCTGCGTTGATTGCAGAGAAATGTACGAATACATCGTCTCCTTCTTCACGCTCGATAAAACCGAAACCTTTTTCTGCGTTAAACCATTTTACTGTACCGTTCAACATAGTAAACGACCTCCTTAAACAATATGATGCGCAAAGTAATTGAACCATAGATACTTTTACACCACTTGTAAAAGAGATCGTAAAGTATTACTAATTTCAATTTCATTTGCTAACGCTAAGTATACGTTATTATATAAAAAATTGCAACCCCTGAGCTCAAGTAGTATTTATTCATACTGAGCCGTCTCCAATACACACAATATCACAGTACGATGACAGAGGATGAAATTTATTTTCCCAACAATGACGTAAAGGATTGACTTCAATGATCTAAATATGACACGCAATCTTTCCTAAATAAAAAAAGCTTACCTCACAAAGAGATAAACCTTTTTATATCATAATCGATTATGCAACTGTAACATTAGCCGCTTGTGGTCCGCGGTTGCCTTCAACGATTTCGAATTCAACGTTTTGACCATCTTCAAGCGTTTTGAAGCCTTCCTGGTTGATTGCTGAGAAGTGAACGAATACGTCGTCTCCCTCTTCGCGCTCAATGAAACCAAAGCCTTTTTCAGCGTTGAACCATTTTACTGTACCAGTCATCATATTAAACGACCTCCTTATACAAATATGTGCAAAGTAATTGAACCATAAGCACTTTTACACCACTTGTTAAAGGGATCGTAAAGTATTACTCATTTCAATGTCATTTGCTAATACTTAGTATACGCAATTATTCAGAGAAATGCAAGGTTTAACTTGATTTTATTTTTAAAAACGTGGATTCATTTGCGATTAAAAAACCAAGCCTGCAGACGAATTCAATTTGAGTAATAAGCAAAACATTGATATAATAAGCTCCGCAAGATTTAAAATCGAATATCAACCTCGCATTTGTATCTTGCAAATATGAATGACAGGTGGTAATACAATGGAACAGGATAGCAACTATCAAGTCTTGCTGTACTATAAATTTGTCCCGATTGAAGATCCGGTGGCATTTTCAGAAGAACATCTGGCTTTTTGTCAGGATCTTGGACTCAAAGGCCGGATTCTCGTGGCTGAGGAAGGGCTAAACGGCACGGTATCCGGAACCGTTGAGCAGACAGAAGCTTATATGGAAGCCATGCACCAGGATTCCCGGTTTGCGGACATGACATTTAAAGTCGACAAGCACGATGGTCACGCCTTTAAAAAAATGCATGTGCGGCATCGTCCGGAAATCGTCAGCCTGAGGATGAACGAGGACGAAGCTGTCAGTCCACTAGAAAAGACAGCCAAGTTTCTGTCACCGAAGGAATTTTATGAAACGATGCAGGAAGAAGAGACCGTTATTCTGGACGCGCGCAATGATTATGAATATGACCTTGGACACTTCCGCGGTGCTATCCGCCCCGATATCGAGACATTCCGCGATTTGCCGGACTGGATCCGCGAAAACAAGGATAAATTGGAAGGCAAAAAAGTGCTCACCTACTGTACAGGTGGCATCCGCTGTGAAAAATTCACCGGCTGGCTGATGGAAGAAGGTATTAAAGACGTCAATCAGCTGGACGGCGGCATTGTCACGTATGGCAAAGATCCGGAAGTACAGGGCGAACTATGGGATGGAAAATGCTACGTGTTTGACGAGCGCATTTCTGTACCTATTAACCAGAACGAGCATGTTGTCGTCGGCAAAGATTATTTTGACAGCCAACCATGTGAACGCTACGTGAACTGCGCCAACCCGTCATGCAACAAACAAATCATTTGTTCAGAAGAAAACGAGCACAAATATATGCGCGGCTGTACCCATGAATGCCGGGTAAGCCGAGATAATCTGTATGTCCGAGAGCACAACTTATCCCAGGATGAGATTGAGCGCAGACTTGCGATTATCGAGGAAGAAAACCAGACTAAACAAGAAGCATGATAAATAGAGGGAAAAGAATCGGCGGTAGCCGGTTCTTTTTTTGGTTAAAAACTGCCCTGTACCTCTTTTGAATGTGAACTTTGGCGTTTTTTGGGTGAACTTCAGCGATTTCATTGTGAACTTTAGCATATAGCTTGTGAACTTTATCGGATTCACTGTGAACTTCAGCATTTTGGGCTTCTGCTCATCATACTTCTATATAAGAAGCAAATCGTTGCTTTAATTTTTTGACAACATTCACCTACATTTAGTAATCTCTGTAAAAAGGAGGGGATCCACAATTACTGTACATAATTTCCATGCGACAACCATCGACGGAGAGAATGAATCACTGGCCGACTATGAAGGCAAGGTTCTTCTCATTGTCAATACAGCCAGTGAATGCGGGTTCACCCCACAGCTGGACGGCCTGCAAAAGCTGTACGATGACTATAAGGATAAAGGATTTACAGTACTTGGCTTCCCATGCAATCAGTTTCATCAGCAAGACCCAGGATCAAATGAAGAAATTTCCTCCTTTTGCCAGCAACATTACGGCGTGACGTTTCCGATGTTCAGTAAAATTGATGTGAAAGGCAGCAATGCCCACCCGCTGTTTGTTTACCTGACAAAACAGGCAAAAGGCATAGTTACGAAACAAATTAAATGGAACTTCACCAAATTTCTTGTCGACCAAAACGGTGGTGTGGTAAAACGTTTCGCGCCACAGACAAAACCGGAAAAATTGAATCAAGACATTGAACGGCTGCTTCATACATAAAGGCTGTCCCAGTGATTCCAGGACAGCCCTTTATCTAAAGTATCTTCTCTAAAAATTCCTTTGCCCTGTCTGAGTTTGGTTGTTCAAAAAAGGTATCCGGAGCGGTCTCCTCCATCAACACGCCTTCATCGAGAAACAGTATACGATCAGCCGCCTCTTTGGCAAAGCCCATTTCATGCGTCACAATTACCATCGTCATTCCGGTTGTCTGCGCCAGATCTTTCATCACTTCGAGCACTTCATTGACCATTTCCGGATCGAGTGCTGATGTCGGTTCATCAAACAGCATGACCTCAGGCTCCATGGCCAGTGCCCTGGCAATAGCGACACGCTGTTTCTGCCCGCCGGAAAGCCGGTTCGGATAAGCATCAAGCTTGTCTGATAGGCCAACCTTCGCAATCAGATCTTTGGCATGCGTATCCGCTTCCTCTTTGCTGCGATTATTTACCTTTTTTGGCGCATACGTTACGTTTTCCAAGACCGTCATATGAGGAAATAAATGAAAGTGTTGAAACACCATACCGATTTGTTTGCGCACATCCATTTTAGAAACAGACGGACCTGTGATTTCCTTCTGTTCAACCGATATGCTCCCACTCGTCGGCTCCTCCAAAAGATTCAGGCACCGAAGAAACGTGGATTTTCCTGATCCAGACGGTCCGATAACGGCAACGACTTCCCCTTTTTCAATGGTGGTCGATATATTTTTCAACACTTCTGTCCCGTCAAACGCTTTTGACATATTTTCTACTTTAATCACTGTAACGAAGCCTCCGTTCCACTACTTTCCCTGCCTGTGTCAGGACGTACACCATCACCCAGTAAATAACACCTGCAAACAGGAGTGGCTCAAAATTCCGATATAATTCCGAACCGACAATTTGTGCCCGGCGCATCAGATCAAGATAGCCGATCGTTGACACAATGGCTGATTCTTTGGTTAATGTAATAAATTCATTCATGAGTGCCGGCAATATATTCTTTAGCGCCTGTGGCAAAATAATCTGAAGCATCATCGGTTTATACGGGACTCCCAATGCTTCTGCCGCCTCTGTCTGTCCTTTATCCACTGCCAGGATTCCGGCACGGATAATTTCCGACACATAGGCAGCTGAATTAAGGCCAAACGCTGCTATCGCTGATAAAAATGGAGATATATCATACCCGGTCAATTGCGGAATAGCAAAATAAACAATCATCAGCTGTAAAATCAACGGCGTTCCGCGGAAAATCGATGTATACACATTTGCAATCCCTTTTAAAATTCGAATGTTGGCGATTTTGCATAAAGCCAGTAGTGTCCCAAGCAAAAAGCCAACGATAATGCATACACTGACAAATTTTAATGTGACCCATATCCCTTCCAGCATAAAAGGAATCCATGGCACAATTTGGCTAAAATCCAAATTCATGCCTTAACACCCCGTCTCTCTGTTGTAAAAATTATTCTTCTGACAGCCATTTATCTTTAAGCTCTACTAATTTGCCGTTTTCTTCAAGTTTCTTTAATACCTTGTTTACATCGTCTACAAGTTCGCTGCCTTTAGGGAAAGCAATACCCATGCCAGGGGAGCTTGTAGTTGGGTCATCAAAACCTTCCAGTCCCTGTTCCTTCACATATCCTTTAGCAACTGACTTATCCATGTAGCCAACATCAATTCGGCTGGAATTCAATTCCTGAATTAAAATGTTTGCACTGTCCAGTTTCTTTACTTCAAACCCATACTCATCTTTCAGTTTTTCAGCTCCTTCTTCCTGAATAGTTCCCAGCTGAACGCCGACTGTTTTCCCTTTTAAGTCCTCCAGGCTGTCAATTCCCGCGTCAGGTTTGGAAATGAACATTTCACCGGATCGATTGTATTCAGTCGAAAAATCCACGTTCTTTTTACGATCTTCTGTCGTACTCATGCCCGCCATAACCATATCTACCCGACCAGACTGCAAAGAGCCAATCAGCCCGTCAAACTTCATATCTTCTATTTTTAATTCGTAACCAAGCTCTTCAGCAACCAGATTCGCTAAGTCAATATCAAATCCTTCATATTCGCCTTCAGGTGTCCGGGATTCAAACGGTGGAAAATCAGCTGATGTAGCCATTCTCAATATATTTTCTTCACTGGAATCCGAACTGCCATCTGCGCCGGAAGATGTATCCTTACTGCCGCTAGCCTTATCACTACCACTTCCACAAGCCGTCAATATAAACATGAAAGCCACAACTATCAGCACTGCCCCCATTATTTTTTTCATCATGATCCGCTCCCTTTTTATTCATGTTTTTGTATATTTATTAATTAGTATGTATATTTATAACACGGAAAGCAATAAAAAAACAAGCGTATTTTGAAAATAAATTAAAAATTTGGTTTCCGGTTGATTCTTGTCCTTTTTCGGTTGATTCTTGTCCTTTTCCGGTTGATTCTTGTCCTTTTCCGGTTGATTCTTGTCCTTTTCCGGTTGATTCTTGTCCTTTTCCGGTTGATTCTTGTCCTTTTCCGGTTGATTCTTGTCCTTTTCCGGTTGATAAAAAAATCGGGCGGCTGATTATATCAGCGCCCGATTTTTTCTTTAATATGCTCTTGCCCAGTAGACCATTTCTTTTGCTTCTTTTCCGCAGCACACGCAAGAGTCGGAAACCTGTTCCTGTTCAAATGGGATACAGCGTGATGTTGCAGAGGTTTCGTCCTTGATTTGCTCTTCACACTCCGTATCACCACACCACATGGCTTTGATGAATCCCGGATTTTCATCCAATGCCTGTTTGAACTCGTCCATATTAGCAGCCGTTGAGGTGGCCTCATCAAGATGCGCCTGGGCTCTGTTATAAAGGTTTTGCTGTACTTCTTCAAGCAGAGCCGGCAGCCGTTTTTCCAGGTCACTTAATGGTACGAACTCCTTCTCACCGGTATCCCGCCGGACGAGAACTACCTGCTCATTTTCAATATCTTTCGGTCCCATCTCAATCCGGACAGGAATTCCTTGCATTTCATATTCGTTAAACTTCCAGCCTGGCTTCTTATCACTGCCATCAATATCAACACGAACTAAGTTTTGCAGCTGGTCGCGCAGGTCGTATGCTTTATCCAGCACCCCTTCTTTATGCTGGGCAACCGGCACAATCATCGCCTGTGTCGGCGCAATTCTCGGTGGAACCACTAAACCGCGGTTATCCCCGTGCACCATGATCAGCGCACCCATGATCCGGGTGGACATGCCCCATGATGTCTGATGAATCGGCTGCTGCTCCCCGTTTTTATCCAGATAGCGAATGTCGAACGCTTCGGCAAACCCGGTTCCAAAATAGTGTGATGTGCCGGATTGCAATGCTTTGCCATCATGCATCAGACTTTCGATTGTCAATGTATATTCTGCACCGGCAAATTTTTCTTTCTCCGTCTTCTTCCCGCGCAAAACAGGGAATGCCAGATAGTGCTCACAGATTTCAGCATAAATGTCGAGCATTTGTGCTGTCTCTTTTTCCGCATCCGCTTGTGTCGCATGAGCGGTATGCCCTTCCTGCCACAGAAACTCCAGTGAACGGAGAAACGGTCGTGTTGTTTTTTCCCAACGGACTACGTTGCTCCACTGGTTATACAGTTTCGGCAAGTCACGATACGAATGAATATTTTTTGCATAATATTCCCCGAAAAGCACTTCAGATGTCGGGCGAACACAAATCCGTTCTTCCAGTTCTTCTTCACCGCCGCGCGTTACCCAGGCCACTTCCGGTGCAAAGCCTTCAATATGATCTTTTTCTTTTTGCAGCATGCTTTCCGGAATGAACAATGGGAAATAGACGTTCGAGTGACCTGTCTCCTTGAAACGTCGATCGAGTTCATCACGGATATTTTCCCAGATGGCGAACCCATATGGCTTAATGATCATCGTTCCGCGGACATCACCATAATCGACCAGCTCAGCCTGTTTGACAACGTCTGTATACCATTGTGCAAAATCATCTTCCATGGAGGTGATTTTTTCAACAAATTGTTTATTGTTTTTACCCAATGAAAACACTCCTTTGTTCAAAAAAGTTATATAAATAAAAAATCCTCCGTCCTGAAAAAGGGACCGAGGTCTGGTGGTACCACCCTTGTTTGCAGCAATAACATGTACGTGCTGCACACTTTCCATCATAACGGTTTAACACCGCGCCAGTCTTAAGGCGGCAAAGCCCGTCCGACGGCGAACTCAGGAGGCAGGTTCCATTTGCGTCTTTGGAAATTCTCACCAGCCATTTCCTCTCTTGAAAAAACGACAAAAAGTACTAATCCTCATCAACGTTTCCTATATTATATGTCTAAATATATACGGATGCCGCTGCAAAGTCAAGCCTAAGCCTATAAATGCTTGTACCCCTAAAAGGCTTTTTCGTATTTGGAAAATGTAATTTCTCTCGCCCGCGCATGACCGCTAAACGTGAACCCCACATCCAGATAAAACTGGTTAAGAGCGGGGTTATCCGCAACACAATCCAAGCGGAGCACGCCGCCATCTAACTGACTATTAGCAAGAATCCATTCCAAGAGCTTTTTCCCGATTTGCTGGTGGCGATAGTTTTTGTCGATTGCCAACCTGTGCAGGTAGAGAGCCTTATCATTCCTATCACCCCATACACTGGTATCAAGCTCACTTTGTTCCGCGGAAAGATTAAATGTAGCAACTGCGCAATTGTCCTGGTCTACCACAAGATAGGTTGTTCCAGTTTCAACCGCTTCATTTATTTCCGCTGCCGCTTCATCCGTCAAGTAGTAATCCCATTGATGAATCCCTTTACCAATAAGCCACTTGGCCGCATCGCGTAAAATCCTGATGACAGTATCTGAATCATATGGCGTCGCCTTTCTGACCGTATAATCTTCAAATGTATAGCTTTTAAATAGTTCCGGCATTTTAATCCCCCGTTTATCCTTTGAAAGAACAGTTTACATGATTGAAAAAGGAAAAGGCAAATGCCGAAGCACTTGCCCTAGAAAAGGGGTTGTTTTCAAAAAGTCCTAGAAAGGAAAGTCACGGTATTCTTCCTGAACTGAAACCCATTTCATTTTTGTAAATTCATCAATGACCCATGGATTACCGAAACGCCCCATGCCACTCTGCTTATTGCCACCAAATGGAATATTGGCTGCATCATTAACTGTCTGATCATTAACATGTGTCATGCCGCTGTCAATTTTAAGCGCAGCTGCTTCCCCTTTTTCCAAATCAGATGTAAAAATGGACGACGTCAGCCCGTAAATAGTGTCATTCGCCAATTCCAGCGCATGGTCATCGGAATCTGCTTTAATAATGGAGGCGACAGGCGAAAACAATTCAGTCTGGGCAATATCATCCTGGTTATCAACATCAACAAAAACATATGGTGTCAAAAGCTTGCCGTTCCGTTCCCCTTTTAATGCAGCTTTCACACCGTTCTCCTCAGCTTTTTCGATAATCTCCATCACTTTATCAGCCTGTTCTTCATTAATGAGCGGACCAATGACTGTATCGGGATCGGTCTGGTCACCACACGGAAGTTCAGCCGCACGCTTGACAAATTTATCCTTAAATTCTTCGTAAATATCTCGATGAACAATCATCCGGTTTACACACATACAGATCTGTCCCTGGTGCATAAACTTGCCGAAGATTGCCGCGTCTACTGCTTTATCAACATCCGCATCGCCAAATACAACGAATGGATTATTTCCGCCAAGTTCAAGGGCAACACGCTTAAGGTTTTCCCCGGCAATTTTGCCAATATGCTTTCCGACGTTCGTTGATCCGGTAAATGCAATCAGCTGTACAACCGGATTTTCAAGCATCTCGTCACCAATTTCATCAATACTGGTAAATACCGATTGAAACACACCTTCCGGGAGCCCGGCATAATCAAAGGCCCGTGCTAAAATGGCCCCTCCGGTAAACCCGACCTGTAAATCCGCCTTATGAACAACCGTATTTCCCAATGCTATGGCCGGTGCAATCGAACGCATCGACAAATTCATCGGAAAGTTAAACGGCGAGATGGAACTGATTACACCCAATGGCTGTCGGTATATTTTATTCCGCTTGCCTTCGATACTGGCTTTTACTTCTTTTACCTCATCCACCACATCCATATAATTAAACGTTTCTTTTAACACATCTATCGTCAGATTCAATTCCAATTCGGCCTTTAATAACGTACCACCGGTTTCCCTGCTGACAATATTGATAATGTCATCCTTGTTATTTTGCATAAACTCAGCAGCCTTCCGGAAAATTTCCTTTCGCTCCTCAACAGACGAATGTGCCCACTCCTTTTGCCGCGCCTCAGCGATTTCATACGCATTTTTGACCTGCTTAAGTGAGGCGAGCTGAACTGTCGCTATAACTGAATCATCATAAGGGTTCAAAATATCATAGTCATGTCCGGTATCCCCATCAACCCAGTTCCCGTCGAGGTAACTTTTATTGTAATTGATTTCGAACTTTTCCATAACAACACCTCTTAAATTCGTTTCCCTTATTATTTACGGCAGGATCGAAAACAATGCCCCGAAACGGAAAGAGCCAGGCAGTATTCCGCCTGGCTCTTTCCTTTCCCTATACAACTTTTGCACCGAGTGTATCTTTAAAGTGTCCGAGTGCCCATTCATGTCCGGCTGCATTGAAACTGGCCACGGCACCCTGATGCACAACAATACGAAATCCTTTGTTATACGCGTCGATGGCGGTGTGCAGCACACAAATATCGGTACAGACACCGACCAAATGAATTTCATCAATCTGTCGTTCGCGCAGCCTCAGTTCCAAATCCGTTCCGGCAAACGCACTATAGCGTGTCTTATCAAAATAATAAACGTTCACCGCATCCTTATGCTGTTCATAAACAGAAGCCAAATCACCGTACAGTTCCTGCCCTTCTGTTCCGATGATGTTGTGCGGCGGAAAAAGCTGTGCCTCTGGATGGTACGTATCCCCTTCCTCATGGGCATCAATGGCAAATACGACATAATCTCCTGCGGCAATAAAGTCTTTCGTGATGGAAATGATACTCTCCTCAATAGCCTGTCCCGGTTTTCCACACGTCAATTTCCCTTGATCTGCAACAAAGTCAATCGTATAGTCCACATTAAGCAACGCCCGCTTCCCCATGAAACACCACTCCCCTTTGCCATTTCCTTTAGTGTAACATGTACTTACGCCAGTTTCTCCACTTTAATCGTGTGCGCTTCGCCTTTCATACGTTCAGCCGCATGATACGTCGGACCGACCATATCGTTATAGGAAAAACCATATTCGATGGCTGTTGTCACAAAACTCTTAGCCAGACGCACTGCCTCCGGAACGGTGTGCCCTTTTGTCAGGTAGGATGTAATTGCTGCTGAGTACGTACAGCCTGCCCCGCTCGTATTTTCCGTATCGATCCTGGGTGCCTCAAATGCGGTCATTGTTTCACCATCGTACAGCACATCAATTGCTTCGCCTTTCAATCTGCCGCCTTTGACAAGCACATAATTTGGACCGAGTTCATGCAAATCAATAGCAGCCTGCTTCATATCCTCAACTGTGGTCAGCTCCCGGCCGTTTAAAAGATAGGAAGCCTCAGGCACATTCGGCGTGATAACATCTGCCAAAGGCAAAAGCTTATCCCGTAAGACGTCGATAGCATCATCGGCAAGCAGTTTTGAATCAAGTTTGCCCACCATGACCGGATCAACTACTTTTGTTGTCGCATTGGTACCGGAAACCAGCTCTGCCGTCTTTTCAATAATGTCTTTGGAAAATAACATGCCCGTTTTAAGCGCATCGACCCCGACTTGCTTTGTCGCCGTTGCAAATTGTGCCTCAATGGCTTCAAGTGTCTGCAGATGGACGTTTTTATCTGTTTCAGGATGCCGGGCAACAATCGCTGTCACCACACTCATTCCATAGACGTCCAATTCCTGAAATGTTTTCAAGTCTGCCTGAATACCGGCACTTCCCCCGGCCGCAGACCCCGCAATTGTCATCACACGTGCTGGAAGCTTCATAATAAAAATCCTTTCTGTCATTAAAGTACGTGTTCAAAAAAGAGGATGAACCGGACTTTTTGAACAACCTCTTAAAATAAAATTGCTGCAAAAAACCAAACAATCATGACCAACTGAATCACGACCTTGGCAACGGCGCCTCCAAGAAATCCTATTAATGACCCAATGGATGCCCGTATCGCCTCCTTAGATGTTTTCTGTTGCATCGTTTCAATTACAAACACCGTCAGAAACGGTATAATCAAAATACCAAATGGCGGTATGATAAATGAGCCAATAATAACAGCCACTGCTGCACCGCGTTCGCCCCATTTGCTCCCGCCATATTTTTTGACAAAGTAACTGTTAGCGATGACATCCGCAACAATCAAGATAACCGTCAACACAGCCATCCCCATCCAAAACCACACGGTCAGCTCATCAGCATTGATGACGAAGTGATACAACAGAAAACCGACCCACAGAACAAGCGGTGACGGGATAATCGGGAAGATGACGCCTGCAAAGCTTGCGATAAATAGTGCAACGATAACAATCCAAATAATAATATCCAGCATAGTTCCTCCATCTATGATTCTTTTCGAAACATACTTGAGAGTTTGGTTTCTTCCTTATTGAGAATACGTTTATAATTCTCTATATGTTTTATTATACCCATTACCGATAATAGCACAACAATCATGGTCGGCTCGACTCCGAAAAATAAATACGTCGTTGTCAAAAACGACATATACATGAAGAAGACGCCGACAACCAAATAATCGGTCGCCAATGTGAACAGCAGCAAGATTCCAATACCAACAACAGCGACTTTCCAGTCAATTGCCAGCAAAATTCCCACCAAAGATGCTGTTCCTTTGCCGCCGCTGAATTTCATGGTAATCGGATAATTATGGCCAATAATGATAAACAGTGCATTAATGTATACTAATAATGTCTGCATCTGACCGGTAATACCCTGGCTGTTTAGCAAGTACAGCACCAATACAATGGATAAAGTCGCCTTGAAAATATCAATGATCGCAACCAAAATTCCGTACTTCCACCCTAATAATATCGTCGTATTAGAAGCACCGGAATTGTTTACCCCGCTGTTTTTTATATCGACTTTTTTGTATTTGCTGACTGCCTGTGAACCATGGAAACACCCGAATACATAGCCTATCAGAGTGACAAGCAGTACATACACGCTGACTCCTCCCCTCTTTAGGCTATCTTATAATTCCGAACGAAATACTTCAATACGCAATTTTGATCATAATTACCCGCACTTGCAGATGGACTTCGGATTAAGTATCAGACAGCTAAAAGAAGGCTTACGCCCATCACACGAGAAGCCTGACTAATTATTTCAGCATACAGAAGACCGTGCTAAATTGCACGGTCTTCCTTACTCTCAACATTCTTTTTTTCTTCATCATCCGCTGGCAACGGATCCACTGTATGTTTATAATCATATCCTTTTGATATCGCAATAAGAGTCAATGCCATTACAGTCAGCATAATAACAACACCAGTAACAATATATCCTGTCATCTAATTCCCCTCCGATAAAGAAAGATAACTAGTCTAATAGCCTCATAACGGCCAGATACCATTTTAACCAAATTGCTATATGCATTGTAACACATCAAATCTCTCAGCCGAATTTTCCAGAAAATTTTCCGTAATAACAGCAATTTTGGAGCATATAGAAGTAACACACGTTATATCCAAGCATATTTTGATATAGACAAGCTTTACACAATTCTTATACTATTTTGAAGTTATATTGCAAATTATCCAAAAATATGCAAGTTGAATCGGATTTATAAACCCTATACCATTGTAGTATGACAGTTTAAAGATACTTTCCCCACTGTAATTCTGTTCGGTTTCTAGTAAAAAAGTTGTACTGCACAAGCATCTTTTTGCATACCAATTGAACAGCATCCATTCCGTTATTCGGATCAGGAAGAAATCTTAGATAAACAGAACCTGACGCCGGCATTACTGGTGGTCACGTCCGTTTATCAAAAAACAATGGGAGGTCATTTAGGAGATGAAAAAGTTATTAGCAGCATCCATTTTCGCACTGGCGCTTCTTTTCCTGGCTGCTTGTGGATCAGGCGGCTCAGAGGAAACAAGCGGCGACGGCGGAAGTGATAATGGAAGTGAAGGAAGCAGCGGTGACAGCAAACTTGCCGAACTGCAAGAAGCGGGAACAGTAACCATTGGTTTTGCGAATGAGGAACCATACGGCTATCAGGGGGAAGACGGGGAATTAAAAGGGGCTGCAGTCGATATTGCGACCGCAGTATTTGCTGAACTCGGTGTCGATAACGTCGAAGGTCAATTATCCGACTATGGTCAGCTAATTCCTGGTGTGAAGGCAGGCAAGTTTGACGTTATCACGTCTGGGATGGCAATCAAGCCAGACCGTTGTGAAAACGTTGACTTCGGTGAACCGGAAATGACTTATGGGGAAGGTCTGATTGTTCAAAAAGGTAACCCGATGGATCTGCATAGCTACAAAGACATTGCGGAAAAAGATGCGACCGTGTCGATTATGTCCGGTGCAACAGAAGTTGATTTTGTTCAACAGGAAGGTGTGAGTGAAGACCAGATCCAGAAAGCTTCCGACATCCCTGCCACATTCTCCGCAGTTGAGTCAGGTCGTGCTGATGCAACAACCGGAACGGAGATGACCGTCAAAATGGCATTGGAATCCGCCGGCAACGATAAACTTGAATTTGTGGAAGACTTTGAACAGCCGGATATCGAGGGAATACCAAGCTACGGTGCTGCGGCATTCCATCCGGATAACGACGAACTGCGTGAAGCATACAACGAAGAACTGCAAAAACTGATTGACGACGGTACAGTAGCAGAACTTCTGGAGAAAAATGGGTTCAGCGCAGAAGGAAATGCGCCGCCTGCAGATTTGACAACAGAACAAATCTGTAATGGCGAAGCTTGGTAAACACTAAAGTAAGCTAATTGTTGGAATATGCAAGCATTGACTCCATAGGGTCCGGCTCCCTCACCCAGGGGGTCAGACCCTATTCGTATTTGGCAGCAAACATACGAGATATCATAAAGGAGTGATCACTATTAATGCAATTGCTGAGATTTTCCCCGTCTTGATGCAAGGAATGGGAATCACAATCAAAGTGTTGATTGGATCAATTATCCTCGGCTATTTAATGGCATTTATTGCGGGTTTTTCAAGATTATCCAAAAATCCAATCCTAAAGTATTTAACGGTTTTTTATGTAGAAATTTTCCGTGGGACTTCACTCATTGTACAATTATTCTGGCTATACTATGCAATGCCGATCCTATTCGGGATAGACATCGGCAGTGATTACTGGGCAGGTGTACTAGCCATTGCACTGAACTATGGTGCCTACATGTCTGAAATTGTACGTGGTTCTATAATATCTGTTGCAAAAGGACAGACAGAAGCAGCCACGGCCTTGAACATGTCCCGATTTCAACGGATGCGGATTGTTATTTTTCCACAGGCCGTCCGCATGATGCTCCCAGAGTTTGGCAACTACCTCATTCAAATGCTGAAAGCTACATCATTGGTCTCGCTGATAGGCATGACCGATATTCTTTATTACGGTGATATTTTGCGCAGCAGCAATCTGTCACAAGCTCCAACTGTCTATCTGCTAGTGCTCATTTTCTATTTCATTATGGCACTGCCGCTAATATGGATGACGAAGCGAATGGAAAAGGCATCCAAGAAAGGGGTGGCTAGTCAATGAATAATTGGAAATGGGAAGTATTTTTTGAAGCTTTTCCAATTGTGGCAGAGGGGCTCGGAATCACACTTGGACTTACCATTGCAACCTATTTGTTTGCTCTATTGTTCGGGTTCGTCTGGACGTTTATTAATAGAATTCCGCTGAAACCATTGAAATGGGTGCTTTCCTGGATTATGGAATTCATCCGGTCTACGCCACCGCTCGTACAGCTGTTTTTCATTTTCTATGCATGGCCGATGGTTCCAGTCGTTGGATTTGCTTTAGATCCGTTTACAAGTGCGATTATTGGCCTTGGAGTCCATTTCAGCACCTATATCGGTGAAGTGTATCGCTCTGGGATTGAAGCTGTTGATAAAGGACAATGGGAAGCAGCACGAGCGCTTAATTTTTCAACCAGGAAAAAGTGGACCAAAATCATTCTGCCACAGGCCATACCACCAACCATTCCGATGCTTGGAAACTATTTGATTATTATGTTTAAAGAAATTCCGCTTGCATCAACAATTGGCGTTGCCGGAATATTAAATCTGGCTAACTCGTATGGAGCAGCCAATTTCAGGTATTTGGAAGCATTAACGATTGTTGCACTTCTGTTCCTTGTGTTGAGCTATCCATCTGCTATACTCATTAATAGACTCGAGCGCAGAATGAATCGTCGTTTTGTAAAAGGGGAGCCAACTGGAAGCAAACCCGTTAAAGAAGAAGAGAAAGGAGCTGTTTCACAACAATGACAGAACCAATTGTAAGTTACAAAGATGTGCATAAATCATTTGGTGACACCGAAGTATTGACCGGTATTGACCTGGATATTAAACCAGCCGAAAAAGTTGCTGTCATCGGCCCAAGTGGTTCAGGTAAGACAACGATTATCCGGATGCTGATGACACTTGAACAGCCTACTTCCGGCAGTATTATAGTAGATGGTAAAAATTTATGGCACATGGAGAAAAACGGTGAACTTGTACCTGCCAATGAAAAACATTTAAGGCAAGTACGTGGCGACATTGGTATGGTGTTTCAGCATTTCAATTTGTTCCCACATATGTCCATTCTGGAAAACTGTATGACTGCACCTGTTCACGTCCAGAAAATTTCTAAAGCCGAAGCAAAAGAACGATCCGTAGAAATGCTGGAGAAAGTCGGGCTTGGGGATAAGCTGGATAACTATCCAAATCAGCTTTCCGGCGGACAGAAGCAGCGTGTTGCGATGGCACGTGCACTCGTGATGCGGCCGAAGATTATGCTGTTTGATGAAGTAACATCAGCACTTGACCCGGAACTGGTCGGAGAAGTCCTGGAAGTTATCCGGGATATAGCAAAAGAAGGCGAAATGGCAATGGTACTGGTAACACACGAAATGGAATTTGCCCGCGACATAGCTGACAGGGTCCTGTTCCTTGACAATGGGGTCATCGCCGAGGAAGGACCCCCTGCAGACGTACTTGAAAACTCTACCAATGACCGACTGCAAAGCTTCCTGCACCGGTTTCGGTCCTAGGAAGCAAAAACTGACTTGTTCCTTAAGAGCAAGTCAGTTTTTTATATGGGAGGCTTCTTGTCCCAGTCCGTAAAACGGGAAGAGGAAACTCATTACTCCGCCGGGTCCTCTCCTATAATCTTCACTTCCCGTTCAAGGCTGACACCAAATTTTTCTTTAACCGTACGCTGCACATGATGGATTAAATCGATATACTCCGTTGCTGTAGCACCGTCTTTATTAATAATAAAGCCCGCATGCTTTAATGACACCTCGGCTCCGCCAACTTGCTGCCCCTGCAAATCGCTGTCTTGAATCAATTTGCCGGCAAAGTACCCGGGAGGCCTTTTAAACACACTGCCGCATGATGGATACTCAAGTGGCTGTTTCGATTCCCGTTTGTATGTGAGATCGTCCATGACCGCTTTAATAGCGTCATACTCCCCTTCTTCCAGTGCGAACGTAGCTTCCAGCACAATATAACCCTTTTCCGGAATATTACTGGAGCGGTACTCTAGATCGAGTTCATCGGCGGACAATGTCAGCAAGTTACCATGCTGGTCAACGACAACCGTGCTCACCAGGACATCCTTAATCTCTCCGCCGTACGCACCCGCATTCATAAATAGCGCCCCGCCGACAGAACCTGGAATGCCGCACGCAAACTCAAGTCCCGTTAATGAATGAGACAGCGCCTCCTGGGAAGCGTCAATAATCCGGGCACCACTTTGTGCAACCATCCGTGTGCCATCTGTTGTGATATCTGCCAGGCGGCCCAAATTCAGCACAATGCCTCTTATTCCGCCATCTTTGATAATCAGATTAGATCCATTCCCGAGTAATGTGAATGGTATATTCTCTTTAATGGAAAGTCTGACGATATCCTGGACTTCCCTATACGTTTCCGGTGTTACATAAAAATCAGCCTTACCGCCTAACCGTGTATATGTGTGATCTTCTAAATTTTCACCAGCTTTAATATTTTCAGCTGATGTAATGGCTGTTAATTGTTCATACGTCTGCTCAGTCACCACAAACATCCATCCTTTGCTGTACTTCCTGTCTTCCCAGAGGTTGTTCAAAAAGTCCGGTAAAAATGACACATCGAATTTCTTTGTTGGCTCGTTTCTCCGCTACTCATGTATCTAAAGGCATACATTCCGTTACTCGAAACCATCGCCGCCTCGAAATTCTCGGTCCTTTTTATCCTCCTTTTTGAACACGCACTTCCATAAAACGGTTCGAATCCCTGCTGAAAAATTCGTCGTTTCCAAGCGAGATTATGTTACTCTGCCTGTTTTTATTTCATCCGCAATCGTCCAAGTTCATAATCCTCTGTAGCATTACTATTCACCAGAAGCATGACAGGTGCATAGGGTTCGGGGATTTCTTGGTTACCTCCCGTTCCTTAAGCCTTTCGCAGTGTCTTTTGCTTAAGGATAAACCATGTGAAATAAGAGCCTATTCCGAACAACAGAATCTTTACGGCCAATAGCGGAACGACAAACAAAATGCTGTATGCCATTGCTATCCATAGTGTAGACACCCCTATCACTTTTGCCTTCAAAGGAATACCTTTGCCATCACGGTAATTCTGTATGTAGGAGCCAAAATATTTATTCGAAAGGAGCCAATTGTATAGATTATCCGAGCTTCTCACATAACAGGCAGCCGCCAGCAGCAGCAGCGGCGTTGTTGGCACCAGCGGAAGAATAATGCCCAACATTCCCAAAGCCAGTGAAATCGACCCGGCTATAATCAGAACTATTTTTTTCAGCTGCTTCATCGTACCACCAGCTATCATGGGTTATAAATGCTGTTTTCATTATAGCATTCCCCGGAAAGTTATGCCTTCATTGATTATGGAATTTATTTGACTTTTTTACCCATGGTTCTCATTTGCAGTGTTGTAAAAAAATATTAAAGAGTCATTATTTTCTGTTGACTTTTCATCGATTAATTACTAGAATACTAAATAACTTTAATTAAATAAAGTGGTAAAGTGATGAAGACACGGACAGAATGGAGTTTTCGCATGGTTTCCTATCAAATTGACACTGAAAACAATGGAATAACCTCCAGGCAGCTAATGCAAAACAGCCTCCTGCCTTTGCTGAAGAGACGCTTCCGCACTTACGGATATGTCGAAACAAGCACAAGCGCTTTTCAGGATTACGATTTATATACTTCGGTTACCGGGACGGTCCGTAAACACGACATGATTAAAACCATAGACCCGTCCGGGGAGGTTCTTGTCCTTCGTCCGGATGTAACCATCCCCATCGCACAGCAGGCAGCATCGGGTGACAAAAGTCCTCGGCGGCAATTTTATGTCCAGGATGTGTACCGGCTTACCGATGAAAAGAACCATCATAGAGAACGGACTCAGGCAGGCGTCGAATGCTTCGGGGAAAACACACATGAAAATGATGCCGAATTGGTCGCCATGGCTGCTCATATTCTTAAGGACCTTCATTTCAGCCAATACAGAATTGTCCTAAGCCATGCCGCTTTCTTTAAGGAATTGCTGAGCCAGCTGCCGCTCTCGCCAAGTCAGGCTGAACAGTTGCACGAACTGATACAGTCCAAGAACTTGACTGAAATAAGACCCTTCCTTGCCGATTTGCCAATTGACGGGGAATTGGCAGAAGCTGTCGAGACAATCCCGATGTTATATGGAAGCCCGGAACAAGTAATTGCCAAGGCATCAGCGATATCCCTCAACGCCGGTATGCGAAAGACAATTAATGAACTCAAGGATGTTATTGCTGTTTTAAGGGCTTACGGCGCCTACGATTCTGTTGTATTAGATCTTGGCCTGATAAATGATATGAACTATTATTCGGGCATCATTTTTCAGGGATATGTTGCCGGATCCAGTAAACCTGTTCTAATGGGCGGACGGTACAATCACCTGACAGAGCAGTTTGGGAAAAGCATGCCGGCAATTGGTTTCGGCTGCTTCGCCGATCTTTTGTTGGATGCACTGGGTAAGGACGGCCAGCCACCGGTAATGGAAAATGCCATCCAGGTTATTATTTATTATGACCCAAGCGGCATCACACATGCATTAGCTATCGCCAATAAACTCCGGGATATCGGCTTCCGTGTAGTCACCGAGAATAGGTGCCGAAGAACTGATTTAGAAACGCCTGCACTCGGAACTGCCTTTATAACGGCAGACCAATTTCTGCTGCATCACCGGGGCAAACAAACGGAATTTCAGACGGCAGATGAACTAAACAATCTGCTGGAAGTAGAAATGAGGGGAAATTGAATGGATTACCTTACATTGGCACTTGCAAAAGGCCGGACAGCAAATAATTCTATCAATTTGCTGGAGAAGGCCGGCTTCCATTTCGATCATTTCAGAGAAGATTCAAGAAAACTCGTTTTCTATGATAAGGACAGTCTGATTAAGCTAATCTTTGTCAAGGCCGTTGATGTCCCGACATATGTGGAAAATGGAGCAGCAGACGTGGGAATCGTCGGGAAGGATAACATTATGGAAGAACAGCCTGACGTTTACGAACTGCTTGACCTGCAGTTTGGCCAGTGCAAATTTGCAGTTGCCGGCTTCACAGGAACCGGGCTGGATACAGACAGGACATTAACCGTTGCATCCAAATATCCAGCCGCAGCCAAAAAACATTTTCATAGAAAAGGCATCCCCATCGACACCATCAAACTAAACGGATCGGTTGAACTTGCACCTGTCATTGGCCTCGCGGACGTCATTGTGGACATCGTCGAAACCGGCAACACCTTACGCGAAAATGGACTGACTGTACTTGAAGAGATGGAAGCAATCAGCACCCGCCTGATTGTCAACAAAGCCAGCTTCACCACTAAATCGGACAGCGTACACAGATTCATTGATACTTTAAAAAAAGGGTTGGAGTGATCAAACGTGAAAAAAATGACAGCCAGCCAATTCCGGCAGGCGAGTGGATCATCATTCGGACAGACCAACAACGGCATTTTGGACGAAAAGGTTCTTCGCATCATCTCTGACGTCCAGAAAAATGGGGATACCGCTCTTCTCCGGCTCACGGAAGAATTGGACGGCATTAGGCTTCGTACACTGCAAGTTACTGAGGATGAATTTCAGGAAGCAGAAGCATCCGTCAGCGACTCATTTCATACAGCACTCCGGACCGCAGGCAAAAACATTGAAACCTTTCATGCTGGCCAGATGGAGCAATCCTGGTTCATGAATCCAGACCTCGGCGTGACATTAGGACAAAAGGTATCCCCTATTGAACGTGTCGGTGTGTATATACCGGGGGGTAAAGCCTCCTACCCATCTTCTGTACTGATGAATATCATCCCGGCGAAACTGGCGGGTGTTAAGGATATCACCGTTACCACGCCGCCAGATGAACATGGAAACATCAGTCCGCACGTCCTTGCCGCTGCCAGAGTGGCGGGCGCTGACACTGTCTATAAAGTCGGGGGGGCACAAGCCATTGCTGCATTAGCCTATGGCACCGAAACGATTAAAAAGGCTTTTAAAATTGTTGGACCCGGCAATACCTACGTTGCCCGGGCTAAAAAGTGGGTATTTGGTGATGTCGCTGTCGATATGATTGCCGGCCCAAGCGAAATTTGCATTGTCGCTGATGAAACAGCAAACCCAGCTTTTGCTGCTGCCGATCTTTTATCACAGGCAGAACATGACGAACAGGCCAGACCGCTATTGGTGACACCAAGCAGTCATATAGCAGATGCAGTACAAGGAGAGATATCCCGTCAGATAGAAAAGCTGGAGCGTAAAAAAATTATCCGCCAGTCATTAGATCAGAACGGGCGAATGATTGTGACGGAATCACTTGCAGAAGCACTGGACATCGCTAATCTAATTGCACCGGAGCATCTGCAGCTCATGATTCGGGAGCCGTTCGAAAACTTGGCGGCGATTACGAATGCGGGGGCCATTTTTCTAGGCAATTATTCCCCTGAGCCACTGGGTGACTATGCAGCCGGTCCTAACCATACGTTGCCAACGAGCGGTACAGCAGCATTTTCATCACCACTTGGTGTCTATGATTTTATGAAAAAATCAAGCATTATTCATTATCAGAGAGACGCTCTGAGAAACGTTTCAGAGACCGTCACCTCTCTTGCCAAAGCAGAAGGGCTGACCGCACATGCTCAATCGATTCAGATCAGGAAGGATGAAAACGATGCGAAAACAGACGATTAGACGTGCTACAGCCGAAACCAATATCACTGCAGCGTTCAGCCTGGATGGCTCCGGGACACCGAATATCCATACAGGCATCGGTTTCTTTGACCACATGTTGACACTGCTGACCAAACACGGACTGTTCGATTTGAGCGTGCAGTGTGATGGCGACCTGGAAGTTGATCAGCATCATACGGTTGAAGATACCGGCATTGTCCTCGGGCAGGCGTTCAAACAAGCACTCGGCGATAAAACGGGCATTACCCGTTATGCTACAGTCACGACACCGATGGATGAAGCACTTGCCTCTGTTTCAGTCGATATTAGCGGGCGGCCATACCTTGTCTATCATGTCGATGGACTGAAGGAAAAAGTCGGGTCATTCGATACAGAGCTGGCCGAAGAATTTTTCCAGGCCTTCGTCAATCACGCCGGTATTACACTGCACATTAACCTGGCCTATGGCTCGAACACCCATCATATGATAGAGGCTATTTTCAAAGGTGCAGGCCGGGCGCTTGACCAAGCTGTATCGATCAATGAGAGGGTGGATGGTATCCCATCAACGAAAGGATCCTTGTAGAAAAGAGGGAATAAAAATGATTTTACTTCCAGCTATCGATATCAGAGGCGGGAATTGTGTCCGCCTCACACAAGGGGATTACCGACAAGAAACAATTTATAGCGACTCCCCAGCCTCTATTGCCAAACAATGGGAGGACCAGCAAGCCGATTACTTGCACGTTGTGGACCTGGATGGTGCCAAAACCGGGACTGCCGCCAATGCTGAAACCATTCGGGAGATTGTCCAAACCATCCAGATCCCTGTTCAAATTGGAGGTGGCATTCGTTCCATTGATACGTTACAAACTTACCTGTCTGCAGGTGCTGATCGGGTCATTATTGGTACAGCTGCTATTCATCATATGGACTTCTTAAAAGAAGCAGTTGCTTCCTTTGGTGATAACATTGCTGTGTCCATCGATGCACGTAATGGCTTCATCGCAACAGATGGTTGGACCGAAACAAGTGATGTTAAAGCAATCGATTTGATGAAAGAGCTTGAAACAATTGGGGTCAGTACCATCATTTACACGGATATTTTGAAAGACGGCATGCTGAAAGGCCCCAACTTTGAAGAGCTGAACGCCATTAATTGTGCAACAAACATCCAAGTCATTGCCTCAGGCGGCATCTCCAGCCTGGAAGATGTGAACCGGCTCAAAGAGATGGATCTTTACGGTGCCATCATTGGCAAAGCATTGTATGACGGCACACTATCATTTACAAACATACGGGAGGAAACATGAATGAGGGCAAAACGAATTATCCCATGCTTGGACGTTAATAAAGGACGCGTTGTCAAAGGGCATAAGTTTAAAAATATACAAGATGTTGCGGACCCGATTGACCTGGCGAGACAATACAATGAATCCGGCGCCGATGAACTTGTCTTTTACGACATTACGGCATCCAATGAAAACCGCCTGCTATTTCTTGACATTGTCAGAAAAATAGCAGCAGAAATTACGATTCCATTCACTGTCGGCGGCGGCATCCGCAGTATCCGGGATATCGAGCAGGCGCTCCATGCCGGCGCAGATAAAGTATCCATCAATAGTGCAGCCGTTAAAAACCCTGATTTCATTCAGGAAGCCGCTGTGCAGTTCGGCAGCCAATGCATTGTTCTGGCAATTGATGCTAAAAAGGCCGGACCAGGAAACTGGCATATTGTCATTAGCGGCGGCAGGGATGATACGGGGATGGATGCTGTTGAATGGGTCAAAGAGGGAGAACGTCTTGGTGCCGGTGAAATAGTAGTCAATGCAATAGATACCGATGGGGATAAAACCGGCTATAGCCTTGAACTGACAAAAACAATCAAACAAAATGTCAACATCCCCGTCATCGCAAGTGGTGGTGCCGGATCAAATTCCCATGTAGCCGATGTACTGACCGAAGCAAATGCCGATGCAGCCCTTGCAGCCTCTGTCTTCCATTACAATGAGATTCAAATACCTGAGCTAAAAAACTATCTTGATCAAAACGGAATCACCGTCAGGAGGTAATGACATGTGGGACGAACAGCTGAACGAACTGACCTTTGACGAACAAGGTCTTATCCCCGCCATCATACAGGATATGGAAACAGGTAATGTGCTTACCCATGCCTATATGAACAGGGAGTCGCTGGAAATAACACTGGAAACCGGTGAAACATGGTTTTACAGCCGCAAACGCAGGAAGGTGTGGCATAAAGGGGAAACATCCGGCAACAGGCAAAAGATCCATGAAATCCGGTATGACTGTGATCAGGATGCCCTTTTGATAAAAGTGCATCCACTCGGGCCAGCCTGTCATACTGGTGAGCCAACTTGCTTTCATCATACGTTGAAAGAAGCTGATCCGACCGGCCAAATGACGCTCAACGAACTGGCAGCCCTTATCAAAAAACGCCGTGCTGATGCAGAGGAAGGCTCTTATACCACCTATTTATTTTCGGAAGGCATGGATAAAATCCTTAAAAAGATAGGAGAGGAAACGAGTGAAGTGATCATCGGTGCCAAAAATAACAGCCGTGACGAAATGATATGGGAAATAGCCGATTTAAGTTACCACACACTCGTTCTGATGGAACTGATGGATATCTCCATTTCCGAGATCAGACAGGAACTTGCCAAACGCCATACAGCAAAGGAAGACGTCCGACATGTGTAAATTCTGGAGCGAGGCAGTTAAACGGACAGAACCTTACGTACCCGGCGAACAACTGAATGACCCGGACATTATCAAGCTGAATACCAATGAAAACCCGTACGGACCTTCACCAAAGGTTATCGACGCCATTCAGAACGAATTGACACAGAAATTACATCTTTACCCTGCCCCCGGTGCTGACGCGCTTCGGGAAGAAATCGGCCGTTATTATCAGCTTGATAAGGACCATGTTTTTATCGGTAATGGGTCTGATGAAGTACTAGCCTTTTCGTTCATGGCCTTTTTTGAACAAGATGCCCGCATCCGGTTTCCATCGGTAACATACAGCTTTTACCCGGTCTATGCCAAACTTTTTCATATCCCGTATGATGATGTTCCGCTTAATCGGGACTTTACGATTCCTGTTGCGTCCTTTTTCCAGTCAGAGGGCGGGGTGATTATTGCCAATCCGAATGCACCAACAGGTTTATATCTCGATTTGAAGTCGGTAGAGGAGATTGCGGCAAATAATCCGAAGCAAGTGGTTATCATCGATGAGGCCTATGTCGACTTCGCTCCTGGTTCTGCCGTATCACTGGTCAAGGATTATCCTAACCTATTGATTGTACAGACCATGTCCAAATCAAGGTCACTGGCCGGTCTGCGGCTCGGTTTTGCCATCGGGCAGCCACACCTGATGGAGGCGCTCCATCGCATCAAGGACTCATTCAACTCATATACGATTGACCAACTGGCTATCGCTGGCGGAACTGCTGCCATTCAGGATGAAGATTATTTCCAGGAGACAACAGGACAAATCATCAATACAAGGGAGTGGCTGATTCCCGAAATGAAAAAACGCGGATTCTGCGTACTGCCATCCGCCGCTAACTTTATCTTCGCCTCCCACTATAAGGTAGAAGCAGAAACACTTTATCAGAAATTGAAACAGCAAAAAATCTTAATCAGGCATTTTCAAAACGCCGCAACTGCCAATTACGTGCGCATTACGATTGGTACGGAGGAACAGATGGAGCGATTGCTGGCTGCAATCGATTCGATCATTGTTGCATGAATCGCTCCAGGTTCTGCTGCAAAACAAGCAGAAAAAAAACCAGGATCCGTAATGGACCCTGGTTTTTTTCTGCTATAAATTAATGGTGACATCGGCATCTTTACGGAGTTTCTCAACAAGCGTCTGCCGTGCTTTATTTTCTTTTTGGGTTTTTAACTGTGACTTCAAATCTGATTTTTTCTCGTCAAATGAGGCTATTTTCTTTTCTTCTCCGTCTTCCTTTTCACCTTTGTTACCCTCTTTCGCTTTCTCCTGCTGAGACTTCCACTGGTCATATGCTTTTTGCAATTCTTCCTCCGTCGGTTCCGTGTCCCCTGATTCTTCAGAAATCAGCTTCTCCACTTTGACTTGTGTCTTAATCTGAGAAACAACTTCTTTTTCCTTCATGCCTTGCTCTTCTAACTTACTCAGCAATTTGTCTTTGGACTCAAGCCCATTTTGTTTGGCCATATCGTTCAGTGTCTCGTCCACATCTTTGTCCGATGCACTATAGTCACGATCATTTGCCTCTTGAATAAGCAGCTGATTACCGACCATGCCCTCTGCTGTCTGCTTTTTCAGCTTGTCCTGATCAAGCTTTTGACCGGTCAGCTGTGATTGCATCGCCATACGCTGGAACAGGCTTTGATACGTTGATTTGAATTCTTTTTTCTTGATTTCTTCGCCATTCACTTTTGCGACAACATCTGGCACATCTTTCAGGTCAGGCTCAGGCATCTTCTTCTGCTGTTCAGAAGCCTGTCCATTTTTATCACTACCGCCGCCATTATCCTTATCGCTCGATTCATCATCACCGCCGCACGCTGCCAGTACTAAAGCTATTCCGAGCGCCATTAGTGTCATCAGTAATTTTCTCATCATAAATGGTAGTCCCTCATTTCCTATCGTTGTTCTTTAATTCAAACATATTTTATGGGGGTATCGCAAGTTTTATTACATTCGGTTAGTTAGCCTTTATCCCTTATCATACCGGCATTTCCGCAACCTTTTACATCTTCTTTACAATTTATCGCCTATTTTACTATCATTTGCCGTATTTTCATTCACGTGAAGAGGACCGGCCCAAAATGGGGACCGGTCCCTAAAACTTTATTCGCTCAGACTCTCATCAATTTCATTAACCATTTCCTGTACGGAAACGAGTCCCCCACCCGAAAGGTACCAATAATCCGGGTTCAAATAGACGATATTATCATTCTTGTACGCCTTTGTTTTCTTGGTAAGATCATTTTCAACAACTTGTTTCGCGGATGATTCACTTCCGACTACAGCACCCCGGTCGATCACATAAAGCATTTCCGGATTCTGTTCAACCACATACTCAAACGAAACGTTCATGCCATGTGTGGATACCTCTATATTTTTATCAACTGCAGGAACACCGAACACATCGTGAATGATGCCAAACCGTGAATTAGGCCCGTACGCACTTATCTTATCATCGTTGGCAAGTATAATCAGTGCTTCCTTATTGCTGGCTTCGGCTTTCTCTTTGAGGTCGGCAATGGATTTTTCAATAGCTTCCAGTTCTTTATCAATTTCATCCTGTTTACCGAAAATGGTGCCGATTTTATTAAGATTTTCTTTGAATGAATCCATATATCTCGTTGTATCGACGCCGAGATGGACGGTCGGTGCAATTTCCTTTAATTGATCATATAAAGAAGCTTGCCGGCCGGAGATAATGATCAGATCAGGATTAATTTGTGCCAGCTTATCGAAATCAGGTTCTTTCAAACTGCCGGCGTTCGCATATTTATCACTTTTATATTTCTCCAGGTAATCTGGTATACTGCCCTTTGGAACCCCGGTAACATTAACTCCCAATTTATCAAGGGTATCCAGTGTGCCAAAGTCAAAAACGACTACTTTCTCCGGGTTTTTCGGTACATCGGTTTCCCCCAGTTCATGGTTCACCGTCACCTTTTCTGCCTCACCAGAAGCATTGCCTTTATCCTCTTCGCTGGAATCAGATGACGACCCGCATGCCGCCACAAACACCATCAGTCCGCTTAAAACAGTAATTAATAATAATTTCCTCAATGTTTTTTCCTCCTCTTTTATGCGAAATAAACGCAAATCCGGTTATTGTTAATATGTTTAATTTCAATATCCATGTCGTATATATCTTTCAGAACACATTCATCAATCACATTGCATGTCGGGCCCTGTTTAACGATTTTCCCGTCCTTTAGCGCAACAATCTGGTCGGAATAGCATGAAGCAAAATTAATATCATGGATGACAATAAGTATGGTCTTGCCCAGTTCATTAACCAGTTTCCGCAATGTTTTCATAATTTGCACTGAATGCCGCATGTCAAGATTATTCAATGGCTCGTCAAGCAGAATATACTCCGTGTCCTGGGCAATGACCATGGCAATATGGGCGCGCTGGCGCTGACCACCAGATAGCTCATTCAAAAATTTATCCTGGATGTCGCGGAGCTCCATGTAATCAATTGCCTCATCCACCTTTTCCCAGTCCTCATCCGTCAGTCTGCCCTGGGAGTACGGAAAGCGGCCGAAAGATACAAGCTCCCTGATAGTCAGCCGCAAATTAATCGCATTGGATTGTTTTAGAATTGATATCTTTTTAGCCAATTCTTTGTTCTTTTTCTGGGTGATATCCTCTCCATCAATGGTAATATCCCCATCATCGCGCGAAATAAGCCTGCTGATCATCGAAATTAAAGTACTCTTCCCCGCCCCATTCGGACCGATAAATGACGTAATCGTGCCTTTTTCGATTGACACCGAGACATCCTCCACGACATTCTTCTGATTATACCGCTTAAACACACTTTTCAGATCTACCATGATTTATTCTCCTTTAATAAAAGATAAATAAAGTAAATACCACCGGCAAAGTTGATGATTACGCTAATCGTTGTCTGGAAAGTAAACACTTCTTCAACGACGAATTGGCCTCCAAGCAGTGCGATAATGCTGATCAAGATGGAACCGATAATTATATAAAAATGACGGTATGTTTTTAAAAATTCATAGGCGACATTGACAACGAGCAAACCGAGAAACGTAATCGGGCCGACCAGTGCTGTTGCAATCGATATCAATACCGCCACAACAATCAAAAGCCGTTTCACCACATAATCATAGGGTACTCCCAGATTGATGGCATGATCTTTCCCAAGACCCAGCACATCAAGATACTTGTAGAACCGAATGAAATAGAGCGTTACAAGCACCATTAACCCGAATGACAAGTAGACAAGATCCTTATTCACATTATTGATGCTTGCAAACATCCGGTCACGGGCAACCATAAACTCATTGGGATCAATCAAAACTTGCATGAAGTCTGTAAAGCTTCCAAAAAATGTCCCTAGAATCATTCCTATCAGCAAGAGGAAATAAATATTGTTATTCTCCCCTTTAAACAGAAAGCGATAGAGCACCAGTGAAAAAATGACCATGACCCCGATGGACAGAAAATAGTTGATGCTGCTGCTCATCATGACCAGCGAGCGTGATCCAAATACAAAGATAATGAACGTCTGCAGCAAAAGATAAAGTGAATCAAGTCCTAATATATTCGGTGTCAAAATGCGATTATTGGTAATGGTCATAAATACGGTTGTTGAAAACGCAATCGCTGAAGCGGTCAGAATAATGGCAGCCACCTTCATAAGACGTCGCGGAAGTATATAGCCAATGTTGCCGCTCAAATCATAAAAAATGTAAATCAGGACAAAAATTGCTGCGATTATTGCAAGGGTGATTGTCTTTTTCTTATAGCCCATATTTCTTTCTCCTCAGCAGCAAGTAAATAAATATTGCACTTCCTATGACACCTACTGTCAGACTGATCGGAATTTCGTACGGATAAATGATAACCCTTCCAATAATATCGCAGGCCAATACGAATATAGCTCCCAGAAGTGCTGTATGCAGCAAGCTTTTCTTTAAATGGTCACCCTGATAGATGGTGACAATGTTTGGAATGATCAGCCCAAGGAATGGAATCATCCCCACCGATAAAACAACCGATGCAGTCACCAGCGCAACGATAATCAGCCCAAAATTGACCACCTGCTGGTATTTCAGTCCAAGGTTTTTGGCAAAATCCTCCCCCATTCCTGCAATCGTAAACTTGTTGGCAAACAAGTAGGCGATAATGAGCAGTGGGATGCTGATATACATGAGCTCATAATTCCCACTCATGACCATCGAAAAGTCTCCTTGCATAAAGGAGGACATGTTCTGGATTAAATCGTTCTTGTACGCCAGAAAGGTTGCAACAGAACTGATGATATTCCCGAACATCAGCCCAACCAATGGAATGAAGACGGCATCCTTGAATTTTATTTTCTCGAGGATTTTCATAAAGATGACCGTTCCCAGCAAGGCAAACAAAAACGAAATAGCCATCTTTTGCAGCGGGCTGGCGGAAGTAAAAACCATCAAGGCTACCAAAATGCCCAATCTTGCCGAATCCAGTGTCCCCGATGTTGTCGGTGAAACGAACTTGTTTCGGCTAAGCTGCTGCATAATAAGCCCGCAGATACTCATGCTCATGCCAGCAATCACTATACTGGCGAGCCTGGGCACCCGGCTAATCATGATGATCTCCAACTGTTCATCCGACAAGCTGAGAATGTCCCACGGCGCAACATCTGAAACACCTATAAAAATGGAAGTAAACGATAACAATAGTCCGACAGTCGCCAGATGCCAAATTTTCATATGTAACCCTCGAATGCAAATTAGAATGGTTATCTCTTTTTACTCAATCTAATTAATAATGAAAATCATTATCAATTACGTTCTGTCATTTATTATAACAGAATTTGGGATAACTGCAATATATTCCTCAAAAAAATTATTGCATTTTTATGTCATGTGGAATTTCCAGTCTTGAAAGTGAGCTTGTACAGGTGAAGCCGACACCTTTGACATAAAAAAGCCCCGGTAAACGCATTCCACGCTTACCAGGGCTTTCACAAAAGGTGTTTAGTCTTCTTCCACGACTTCACAGCCTTCATCTGTACAGTATGTTGTTTTTGACTTCTTAGGCGTCAATGATTGCAGGGCAGGCTCTGATCGCTCCTCTTCCCATACTTTTTCAAGCACCTCTAAAAACACTTCCTGCGGCTGTGCACCGGATACTCCATATTTGTTATTGAAAACAAAAAATGGTACACCCTCGACACCCAACTGTCCGGCCTCCTGTTCATCGGCACGGACATGTCTTTTATAATCGTCTGTCTCAAGCATTGCGCGTACGTCTTCCTGATTCAGGCCCGCCTCGCCAGCAAGTCTTGCCAGTGTATCATGATTACTTATAAGTTCAGAGTCTGTAAAATAAGCCTTCAACAGCCGTTCAGTGACTTGGTTTCCCTTGCCTTTATCCTTTGCATATTGTGCAACACGATGTGCATCAAATGTATTCGTATGTTTCATCGAATCAAAATGGTAAATCAAACCGAGCTCTGCCGCCTGCTTTCCCATTTCTTCGTTTGATTTCTTGGCCTTCTCGACACTCATGCCATATTTGGCTGCCAGGAGCTCATGAATCGATTTACCGGGATTCTCCTCGGCATTCGGATCCAGTTCATAACTTTTGTACGCCACTGTTACATCCTCTTTATTCGGGAATTGTTCCAGCGCTAATTCCAGTCTGCGCTTTCCGATGTAACAAAACGGGCAAACAAAATCGGACCATACCTCTATATTCATCATAACACCTCTTTTCCTGTTATTTATTTTAGCACAGAATAACTTTTTATAAGAAAAGATGCGCTTGATTGTCTGCCGTTCAGGAGTAATACCAATAACTACCGATTACTTCAAAAACCGCAACGATGAAGTAATTTGTCACAGGCCAGCTAATTCATGTATGTGCTCAAAACCCTTCCATGTCCTGCATGAAACTGACTCTGATGCTGTCCGACGCCGGCTGTCGCTACCATTTACTTCTCTCTGTTTCGATATTTCTTTCCATTTTCATTTTCTCTATTCGATAATTCATCATTACTTTTTTCGCCTTGTCCACATCATTTTCACTTACTTTTATGTATACCGGACTTTCCTTGTATCCAAATTGATAAAAATTACTCCAATTATATGGGATTTGATATTTAAATGGTATTTTATTTCCTTTTAGAAGCCAATAATATTCATTTGCCTCACTTAAATTTGATTCACTGCCACTGTAGACCGTTTCGTATTTCTTACCGTCTCTAAACATAAATAACAGCATGGCAGCTGCCATAACTCCTATGATTCCAAACATACAAATCCCTCTTTAACATTCTATTGTTTTCAAACACAATATTTTAGTCCGTTCAACTACCTACTTCATACCAGTCAGTTACTTATAGTCTTTCCAGGGTCCAGATTACTAAAACATTGCTTGGATCCAGTGATTTTGATTTTATGCTGAAAATCAAAATCCGTGCAATCGTTTCCCGGTCATCGTTCAAATACTGCTTGATCAGCCTCCCTTCATCCTATTCGCATTAACCGGTGCCCAACGTTAAAGAAATCGGCGTAATGCCGATTTCCCAATTACTTATCAGTGGTATTTTGGACCATCGACGTAACGTCCATAATCCGGTTTTGCTGTTTGGTCAAACGTCTTGGCAAGCTGCTGCAAACCTTCTTGTAAATCCTCTCCGCTCATCGAAGTTCCGTGCCCCGGTACCACTGTTTCAGGCTTTAGTGCAGCCAGTTTCTCAACAGATTCCCTGGCACTTTCCCAGTCAGTGGTCAAATACCTTGGCGGACCATTCACTTCACTGGTTTGCATCAGCACATTGTAGAACGAATCCTGCCTGACGGTAATGAATGCATCACCAGAAAGCAGCATGCCGTCACGTTCACGGTAAAATGAAACATGCCCCGGCGAATGTCCAGGTGTGTGGATCCATTCCCAATCATCCATCCCGGGAACACTGTTATCATCAGGCAGAGGTTTTACAGCATTCCCTAGGTTAATTGGTTTATTTGGGTACATTTTGGATATTTTGGCTAACATACCGCCTTCCACGCCAGGATCAGGTTCCGGATAGCTCTTTTCACCGGTTAAATATGGAATTTCCTTTGTATGGGCGTACACCGGAACATCCCACTTCTGTACAAGTTCGACTAGTCCGCCCACATGGTCAAAATGCCCGTGTGTCAAAATAATCGCTGACGGGGGGTTCTGTTTCCCGAAACGTTCCTCTGCCTTTTCGAGTATTTCATCAGCCGATTTAGGCAGACCTGCGTCCACCAGCATCCAATCCCCCTTATCCGGATAACCAATGAACCCGATGTTCGCAATCTGATTCGTGAAGTAAAACACATCATTCGCAACTTCTTCGCCTGTACCATTTGTAATCGACGTCATCGGAATAATTTTACTGTCCTCTGATTCATGCATTTCTTCATCCATGTAAAAACCTCCTTTTTCCTTTTAGGATTTGGAGGTTTCAGGATTATAAACCATGAATTTCGGGCTGTCGGATGGGACTTTGTGGGAAAAATGCTGGCTGAAATTGTGAACTTTAGCATTTTGAATGTGAACTTTAGCGTTTTTGTATGTGAACTTTAGCGTTTTTATTGTGAACTTTAGCGTTTCTGCATGAAACTTTAGCGTTTCCTCAATAACGCACCAAAAAACTGCCCACAAATTGTGAGCAGTCCCGCATTTTCAGTCCTCAAGCAATGATTTTCCCATAATGGATACGCGCTTTGTGTTTTTTAAATCATCAAGTGTTTTTGCACCAATACCGAACATGGTCATTTTCAATTCAAGTTCAATCTGTTCCATTGTTTCCTTTACCGCCTCATCAGATTCAGTCGCGGCTTGAAGTAATTTGCGGGCAAATCCGATCACATCAGCGCCAATGGTCAATGCTTTCGCTGCATCGACGCCGGTTTTCATACCGCCGCTGGATACAACCGGAACATCTTCCAACGCACTTCTCACCGACACAATGCAGTCTTTCGTCGGGATTCCCCAGTTATTGAACGCCTCGGCAGCAGCCTTTTTCAGCGGATCGTTGGAGCGAAGTTTTTCCACCTGACTCCATGATGTTCCGCCGGCGCCTGCGACATCAATATAGAAGATGCCAGCATCGTGTAATTTTTTTGCAATAGTTCCGTCGATTCCAAATCCAACTTCCTTCGCACCAACGGGAACGTCCAGCGCGGAACATACCTTCTCAATTTTCGGAAGGAGGTTCTCGAAATTCAAATCGCCCTCATCCTGCACGGCTTCCTGAAGTGGGTTAAAGTGCAGCACAATCGAATCAGCGCCGGTCATTTCAACAATCCGCTGACACTCTTCAGCACCATAACCATAATTCAGCTGGACAGCACCCAAATTAGCAATAAGAGGAACCGACGGCGCATGCTTTCGTATTAAAAAAGACTCCTGATGTGCGTCGCTTTCCAAAAGCGCCCGCGTTGAACCGAGTGCGACAGCCCAGCCTTTTTCTTCTGCAGCCTTTGCTAAATTTTGGTTGATTTTCGACGCCAGTTCTGATCCGCCAGTCATTGAACTTACCAAAAACGGTGCTTTGATCGGCTTGTCCAGGAAATCAGTATCCAGACTGATATCCGCAAAATTAATCTCCGGCAATGCGTTATGTATGAAGGCTATCCCTTCAAGCCCTGTTGATTTGTTTACACCTTCCACATTATCATTTAAACAAAGCCGGATATGTTCTGTTTTGCGCTTGTTAATTCCTTCACCCATAGTTATTCATCCTATCTCCATTGTCATTACTTTTATCATATCAAGTTTTTACGCTTATGTAACGATTAAGATAAAAATTGCATCTATACATCTAGTTTACTTATTCCGCAACTGAATGAAAAGAAATCTGATTCCACTAATCCAAAATTTAGTGCAGTTGAGCAATGGCTGCCGTAGTGCTACACTTGCTCTAATAACATCGCCCATGGAGGGAAGCAGATGAAACAAGCAGCAAAAGCCTTTGCCGAACAAGCCCATGAAGGCCAGACACGCAAAAGTTCCGGCACGCCATATATTACCCACCCTATCCGTGTCGCAAAACAGCTGGAAACGTCGGGATTCAGCGAAGCGTTAGTCTGTGCCGGTTATTTACATGATGTTGTAGAAGATACATCGTATGAAATCGAGGATATAGAAGGGAGATTTGGATCAAAGGTTGCTCAGCTCGTTTCCGCCCACACGGAAGATAAATCAAAATCCTGGGACGAACGCAAACAGCACACAATCGATACTGTCAAACAGGCCGAAAAAGAAATCAAATATCTGATTGTTGCCGACAAATTGGACAATCTGCTATCGATGGAAAAAGAATTAAAGCGTCAGGGCGATAAGCTGTGGCTCCATTTTAATGCAGGTTTCGAACAACAAAAATGGTACAACCAATCCATTGCTGAAAATATGTATAGCGGATTAGCGGAAGATAAGATTCCAGATTATTTTCGAGAGTTTGCAGACGTCGTGAAGCGTGTATTTGGTTGAAATTTTTCAACAGTTGAAGACACCGATTATTTTAAAAAAACCGGATGCAGATTGACTCCGCACCCGGGACAGCATTTACCGTTTATTCATTTCACTCGGCTCCGGACCATTGCGCTGGCCGCGATCCAATCCCGCCAATTTATCCATATCGTCATCACTTAATTCAAAATCAAATACATCGAAGTTTTCTTCAATACGGGATGGAGTCACTGATTTCGGAATAACAATCGACTCCGACTGCAGGTGCCAGCGAATAATAACTTGCGCCGATGTTTTGCCATGCTTTTCGGCAATTGCACGAACCGTATCATTCTCCAGCACTTCTTTGCCGTTCATTAACGGGCTCCATGCTTCCAGATAAATGTTATGGTCCTGGCAAAACTTCTTCAGCTCATGCTGCTGAAAATATGGATGGCATTCTACCTGATTCAACACCGGCACAACATCACATTCATCCAACAGACGCTGGAGATGTTCGATGTTAAAGTTACAAACGCCGATTGCCTTGACACGGCCATCATTATACAGTTTTTCCATCGCCTTATATGTTTCCACATAATCATCAAATTCCGGTGTCGGCCAATGGATTAAATATAAATCAACATATTCAAGACCAAGGCGCTCCAGACTCGCATCGAAAGCCTTCAATGTCTCGTCATATCCCTGATCACTGTTCCAGACCTTTGTCGTAATAAACAGCTCATCACGGGCGATCCCACTCTTGGCAATTGCTCTGCCAACACCATGCTCATTCTCATATACTTTGGCCGTATCAATCGCGCGATAGCCTGTTTCAAGTGCTTTCGCAACAGCCGGTTCCGCTTCCTCATCCGGTACCTGCCAAACACCAAAACCGAGCTGCGGCATTTCCAGTCCGTTGTTTAATGTTACATATTGCATGAGCAAAACTTCCTTTCTTGCTATGGTAAAAATTAGTTTATCACAATATATATGCTGAAAAAAATATTTGCTGTAATTGCTGCTTTTTCCTCGCGAAGAAAGATTTCCTTCACAATACAGGATATAATAATTATAAAAAGTTTAGTAAGTTTAATAATATGTTATAATAAAGATGTGGAGGTGAATGGAATTGACTAACTCAACCGAAATCGCACATGATATTATCCTTAAACTTGCCGAAGAAACGAAAAAAGAAACTGATTTGACTGACCCATATATTCAAAAACTTATTTTTGAACTAAATTCAGTAGCACGTGTCAGTTTATCCGAAAACACGAATGCCCCGGAACATTATACAGTGAAAGATGTCGCGGAATTGTTTGACGTTAATAAACAGACAGTCTATAAATGGATTGCAGAAGAAAAAATTGAATACAAAATTGATGAGAGCCCGGGTAAAATACAGCGAAAAGGATACCAAATTCCAAAAGGGCAATTTAAAACAGAAAAAGAAATGCATGCTGTTGATCCTACATTTAGGGATAGACGTGAAAAAAACATGAGGGAAATACCCAATACAGGTTCTTATCAACCAGATATGCCCCCTCAAGAAGGTAACGGGAATAGTGTCAGTTATGATGATATTAAAGCTAAAATAAACAGGAACAACCAATGAAAATCATTAAGGAATTTTGGCATCAGGAAATAATTGTTATGGACCTTCCAATTATTGCGGAACATGTAGAAGACTTTAATGCATTTTACGATACGTTTCTCACTGCTATCCACAAGGCTAAGCGAAATCCACTTCGTCCAGGATGGAGTCTGAGACATGATTTAATAGGTTGGCGGGAATACAAATTTTTTTCTAAAAACAACCCCAACCCTCAGGAAAAACCGGATATGCGGTTTGTATATCACTATGACAAAGCCCCTAAATACTTCTATGTGTTAGCTGTTGGACTTAGGAATTCAAAGGAAACAAGATACTCTAAAGAGCAACATAGCGTCTATTACATGGCCGCCGAACGCCTGAAAAAGATTACACCAGCTTACTGGCAAATGATACAACATTAATTCCTGCAGAAAAGGCAAATGTCCCGGTAACTTTTACCGATTAAGGGCTACTATTTGAAATAGCTAGAGCTGTCCTCCTACACCTACAATCGATTGCGAACAAGAAAAAAGTGTCGTCTACCTAAAGAAAAAATGTTACCTTTTCATATCACCTTTTGACTGCATCCTTCGATTATAGTAATAGAATACAATCTCCAAAAATTTTTTCAATTTAAAAGGAACTTCAACAACAAAAGTCGAATATTTCAAAAGATAACCTATGAGGAGGACTACTATGGCAATAAATGAAATGACTATCCCAGAATTACAACAAAAAATGGAATACGGCAATTTGTCAGCAAAAGAACTAACAAAACAGTACCTGAAACAAATTGCCAGCCATAATGAACAAATCAACGCAGTGCTGGAATTGAACCCGGATGCATTGCATATCGCGGAATCCCTAGATACAGAAAGAAACCAAACAGGCCCACGTAGCCCGCTTCATGGTATTCCTATCCTGGTAAAAGACAATATTGACACCGGGGATAAAATGCATACGACGGCGGGCTCGCTGGCTATGGAAAATAACTATGCAAAAGAAGACGCTTTTATTGTCCGGAAACTACGTGAGGCCGGAGCAGTTACCCTCGGGAAAGCCAACCTAACTGAGTGGGCGAACTTTATGACCGTGGGAATGCCGAATGGATACAGTTCGTTAGGCGGACAAGTAAGAAATCCCTATGGACCAGGCAAATTCGACACAGGAGGTTCCAGTGCCGGGTCGGGTGCCGGTATTGCCGCTGGTTTTGCTGCCGGAGCACTTGGTACGGAAACGAGCGGATCCATCCTGAGCCCTGCAAGCAGCAATTCCATTGTCGGCATCAAACCAACTGTTGGCCTGCTGAGCCGCACAGGTATCATCCCGATTTCCAATAGCCAGGATACCGCCGGGCCTATGACACTTACCGTGGAAGATGCGGCCATTCTGCTGGATGCGCTTACTGGTTCCGATAAAAACGATCCAGCTACTTTGATAAACAAAACGACAAAGAACTTTTCCCAGTCACTTAATATAAATGGATTAAAAAACGCCAGATTGGGTATGTCACGCGACTACCTGCAAGGAGCGGATGACGAAGAAATTGCCATCATAGAGGATGCTTTAGCGGATATGGAAAAGCTCGGGGCAGCCATAACGGACCCGGTTAAGTTGCCCGTGGATGTAAACGATATAAACGTCATGCTGCACGAATTCAAAAGCGGAGTCAATGCCTATTTAAAGGATGCATCAACAAATCTCCCAGTCCAATCATTGCAAGATGTTATCCAGTTTAATAAAAATCACAAGAACGAGGCGTTGAACTACGGACAGACAATTCTCGAGCAGTCCGACAAAAAAAGCGGAAACCAGACCGAAGCTGAATATATTCAAGCCCGATTAAGTGATTTGGAGCAGTCACAGGAAGAAGGCATTGATAAAGCGATAAACGAACATAACTTGGATGCGCTCATTTTCATAAATAATTACGGGGCGGGAATCGCTGCAAAAGCGGGTTACCCTTCTATAACTGTTCCGGCAGGCTATACGTCAGCAGGGAAACCAGTTGGCATCACATTAACAGGGGTTGCTTTTACCGAAGCAAGGCTGATTGAACTGGCCTATGCATATGAACAAGCAACAAACCATCGGAAAACACCGCAGCTCAACTAAAGAAAGGGGCTATTTCCTATTTAAGAGGATGTTCAAAAAGTCCGGTAAAAATGACACTTCGAATTTCATCGTTGGCTTGCCTTTCCGTTCCTTGGAAAAGAAAACCACTTTTCCTGCGTGCGATGTGTATTCAGGGGAGCATTCCTTGTGCTCATGTATTAATTTGCATATATTCCGCTACTCAAAGCTGCGCCGCCTTGAACTTCTCGGTCCTTTTTATCCTCCTTTGAACACGCACTTGGAGGGAAATAGCCCGCTTTATGCACCATTCCAAATAATTTCACCACATTGTGCCTGATGGTCAATTTTCACGTCAAAATAATGCTTACTGTAAAAATGTTCCAACCGCTCGACATGATCGAAATCGCGCTGAACAATGTCACCTGTAATATTCTGCACATTATCTTCATGTGCCACTTCTTTTAAATGTTTCATTAGTACCGATCCATACCCTTTATTTTCTTCGCCTTTAATAGCAGCAATATGCAAGTTTTGGTTATCTTTATATTCCGCTTCTATGGTCGAATGCCAATCACCACGGTATGGTCTTGAACAATTATGCAGCATGATTTGGCACATTTCCTCATCCCTATATGCGTAAATGATAACCCACTCGTCATGTCTGGTCTGATCAATGCCGATAATCTCTGCATTCCTGGCAATCTTTTTCATGTTATCCTGCATACGGAAGAGTTGCAGTTCCAGCGTATCAAGCTCCGTTTTCAATTCATCTTTACTTTTTGCTTCTTCTTTTTCCAAAAACACACTTTGAGATATCATTATCTTCTTCCTTTCCAAATCGCGCACAATGTCGTATTCTACTAGAAAGGAAGGATGTACTTCAAGGCATTAAAAGAATATCTTACTTAGGATCCTATCTTCAATAATCAATTCCAAAGATACATTTTTCGTAAATAAATGTATCGATTTTAGTATAATCATTTTATTCATAAAAAGCAGATAACCGCCTATTAAACTCCGGCAAATCTTCCTCCAGGATTGTCAGCCCTCTTTAAATTGACGATTATATTAACATCATGCATATCTAATCCGCCAACACACCGCACACCTCTATCCCGTACTATTAATTCATTGTTGTACCACCTATTCTTATTTTCCATGATAAAGAAAACAACCCTTAGTATGATCATTCACCATCCCGGTTGCCTGCATAAATGCATAACAAATCGTTGGTCCGACAAAGCTGAATCCGCGCTTTTTTAAATCCTCGCTCATCAGCTCTGATTCCTTCGTAAACGACGGCACATCAGCGTGTGTATCCCAGTCATTCAACATTGGTTCCCCGCCGACAAATTGCCAAATGTATGCATCAAAACTGCCAAACTCCTTCTGTATTTTCAAAAAAGCATGTGCGTTTTTGATGACGGACTCAATTTTGCGTTTATTCCTTATGATGCCGGCATCCTGCAGCAGTTCACTGATTTTATGCTCGTCATACGCTCTGATTTTCACCGGATCAAAATAGTCAAATGCTTCCCCATAGTTGTGCCGGCGTTTCAGAATGGTAATCCAGCTCAAGCCAGCTTGGGCACCTTCGAGCGTCAGCATCTCGAATAGCAATCTGTCATCGTGAACCGGCCTCCCCCACTCGTCATCATGGTAATCAATATAAATCTGTTCATCCGTCACCCAGTCACAGCGTTTGAGGCCATTCGTCATTCTTCCGCCAACTCCACTTCATTTTCTTCATAAGAAATCCAGTCACTGAAACTGCCCGGATAAAGCTTCACATTTCGGAACCCAGCCGATTTCAATGCCAGGACATTCGGACAGGCGGATACACCCGACCCACAGGAGACAATAATTTCATCATCCTTATCAAGTGATCCGAAGTGCTTCGCCAACTCTTCCGTATTCTTCCATTTTCCATTCTCGTTGAAAACACCTTTCCAGAAAAAATGTCTCGCACCAGGGATGTGACCTGCTTTAGCATACAGCGGCTCGGTTTTTCCGAGATATCTTTCCTTCGAGCGCGAGTCAATTAACGTTGCTGACTTGTTCTTAAGTTTCTCCTTCACTTCCTCGATATCCACTTTCTCGTGCTCCCGATACTGCGGTATGAAGTTCACTGCTTCCAGTTTCGGTATTTCTGTTGTCACTTCATACCCCTGTTCCACCCAGGCATCCAAGCCCCCATCAAGCAAGTAAACATGTTCATGGCCTGCATAATACAAAAGCCACCACAAGCGTGCGGCGAACATGTCATTCTGCTGATCATAAATAACAATGGTTGTATCATGGCCAATGCCGATGTTGCCGATTTTTGCTGCAAACATCTCCATATCGGGTAGTGGGTGACTGCCGCCATGTTTAGCCGGTTTCGCGGACATGTCTTTATTCAGATCCAGATAAACGGCTTGTGGTATGTGGCCTTCCAAATATGCTTTCCTTCCAGCATCTTCATCGCTCAGCTTAAAACGTGTATCAACAACTGCCGTCTGCTCAGGATAATCCTCCAGCCGCTCCCTCAGCCATGCCGGACTCACTGCTACTGACATTGTAACGCCTCCCATTTCATTTGTTCGTTTCCTATCAGAAATTTCTTTTCCTTTATTTTAACCGATGGAATAGTCTGTGAACAGACCCCTGCTTATCCTTCCCCTTCTGTAAAATAAAGTGATAATATAGAAAGAAAGGAGCTGAATAATATGAAAAAGAAATTGATTGAACGATTCACTAATTATGTTACTGTCGATACCCAGTCCGACGAGTCCAGCGAAAAAACCCCGTCCACACCCGGCCAAATTGAACTGGCCAAACAGCTCGCCGATGAACTGAAATCCATCGGTATGCATGATGTATCTGTCGATGATAATGGCTACCTGATGGCTACACTGCCAGCCAATACCGAAAAAGATGTCCCAGTTATCGGCTTTCTCGCCCACCTTGATACAGCAACTGATTTTACTGGCAAACATGTAAACCCGCAGATTGTGGAAAATTACGACGGGGAAGACATCGTACTAAACGAAGAAAAGGGTGTCGTATTATCGGCCGAAGAATTCCCGGAACTGCCTGAATATAAAGGCCATACATTGATCACAACAGACGGAACAACACTGCTTGGGGCGGATGACAAGGCAGGCATTGCGGAAATTATGACCGCAATGGACTACTTAATCAATCACCCTGAGATCAAACACGGAACCATTCGGATAGCCTTCACTCCTGATGAAGAAATCGGCCGCGGCCCACATAAGTTCGATGTAGACCGGTTCCAGGCCAAATACGCCTACACCGTGGATGGCGGTCCATTAGGCGAATTGCAGTACGAAAGTTTCAACGCTGCCGCCGCCAAAGTAACGATTAACGGCAACAGTGTTCACCCTGGCACTGCCAAAGACAAAATGGTCAATTCCGGAAAAATCGCTGCTGAATTTATTAGTAAACTGCCTGCACAAGAGGCACCCGAACATACAGAAAAATATGAAGGTTTTTATCACCTGATATCCGTCAATGGAGATGTTGAAAAGACGCAGTTGACCTATATCATCCGTGACTTTGACAAAGATAATTTCGAGGCGCGTAAAGAAACGATGAGCAAGTTCACCTATGAAATCAATGCGGCATACGGGGAAGGCACCGCCGAAATTGATCTAAAGGATCAATACTACAACATGCGTGAAAAAATTGAACCTGTTAAAGGCATCGTCGATATAGCTTACCAGGCGATGGAAAACGTTCAAATTAACCCGGAAATAAAACCGGTCCGCGGCGGCACAGATGGATCACAGCTTTCTTATAAAGGACTGCCAACACCGAACATTTTTACTGGCGGCGAAAATTACCATGGAAAATATGAGTATATTTCAGCCGACAATATGGAAAAAGCAGCAAATGTCATCATTGAAATTTGCCGGCTGTTTGAAGCAGAGGCAAAGAATTAAGGTGCAGCAACAAATAGTATATTGATTTAGTAAACAAAAACGCTTGGAGAGATATCATTTATCCAAGCGTTTTTTAATATCAAACTGTATTAAGGTGATGAATTCCTTAACACAGAGGAAGAACCGTTATTCGGTCACTCATTGGAGTGATGAACGACTGAACACAGTGATAGAGCCGTCTTTTGGTCACTCATCGGGGTGATGAACGACCAAACATAGCGATAGAACCATCATTCGGTCAATCATCGAGGTAATGAACGACCAAACACCGTTGCTAGAGGCTGAAGCATGTCTATCGACCAGCAGGCATGATTTGGCATAGACCAGTGCAATTGTGCAGTGTTAAGATGGAGTTTAGAAAAAGTTAAAAGACAACAGGGAGAGAAAAGGATGTTCCAAAAAAGCCTGACCGCTGTTTTTATGCTGCTTTCCTTCACACTTGCGGCCACAGCCTGCAGCAACGATAACCCGGAAAGCCAAGAAACGGCAGAACATGTACCAGCAGACAAAAAAGAAAATCAGCAAAAAGAGGCCCCGGAAGATGACAGTATTCAACTGCCGCAAAACGAACTCCAAAAAACGGATCAGGGCCGAGAAGTCACAGCCTTGCAGGAAGCACTACAGAAAGCCGGATACTCCATTAGTACGAATGGAACTTATAATGATGCTACAACATGGGCAATTACCGATTTTCAGCTGCAGCAGGAATCACTGACTGCTACCGGTGTGTATAATGAAGCAACCCGAAAAGCACTGCAGAAGATACTAAAGGAAGGTACAGCAGTAAAGGCCGGATCGGTTCTCGATAAACCGGACAACAGCCCGGAAACTATTGACAACCCGCATGACATCCTGGCACTTGTTAATAAAGAAAACCGACTGCCAAGTGAATTTGTCCCTCGTAACCTTACCGTACCGGATGTACGCTTTCCGTTTGAAGAGTTTTTACCGAAAAAACAAATGAGGGAAGTGGCCGCCAGCGCACTGGAGGATATGTTCAAAGCCGCCGATAGCGCCGGACTTGAACTGTTTGCCCAATCAGGCTACCGGTCCTTTGAAAGACAGGACGCGATTTTCGCCTCCAATGTTCGAAAGAATGGTGAAGAGGCAGCCAATAAATTCAGTGCAAGACCGGGAGAAAGTGAGCACCAGACCGGCCTGACAATGGATATCACCAGTCCGGACGTGGATTATCAGTTAATCATAGAATTCGGTCAGACAGATGAAGGCAAATGGATTAAGAAACACGCCGCCGAATACGGATTCATCATTCGTTACCCGGAAGGAAAACGAGCAATTACGAAATACCAGTATGAACCATGGCATTTACGGTACGTAGGGAAAAAAGCCGCAGCAGCAATCATGGAACAGGGGATTACACTGGAAGAATATTTGGGAGAAACTTAACACAGGCGGGCGCATTGAAAAAAACTCTTTAAAACACAAACAGCGGGGACATCCATACGGCGATGTCCCCACTTTTCTTTTTATATTGCTCGTGGCAGGCAATTAGAATGGCTTCAAAATCATTAGCGCAATAATAATTAAAAACAGTATATTTTCCAGTCGTTCATAGAAAAATAGTTTCCTGGAAAGTGTATAATAGACGGATGGTATGTCATCTCCCTGGTGCTCGTTAAGCAGCTTCTTCACCGGCTTAGACTTTGGTGACAGCATGGCAGGCCCCAACCCCAGTGCGATGAGATACAGTGTCAGACTTGTCACATACCAGCCTTTTTCAAAGAGATATGGGTTTAAAAAGCCCATCCACAGTCCCGAAATCAATAGTAATGTTCCGCCAACCATCACAAAAATATGCAGGCGGTTCCGAATAACATACGCATGCCGCAGTTCAGTCATGGTCTCCGCTTTCGTCACTATGTAAATCATCACAAAGCCGGGCCCCATTCCTAATATTGCCGAAAAGACGTGTATAAAGACAAGCAGCTCATAAAATGTCATCGTTCACCCCACCAATCCCATCATGTACCCCCATCATACACGATTAATGGCAGGGAGCATTTGTGACATGCAGCACAATTCCAGCTCCCTTTATGACAAAATTGTGTCACCCCGGTCAACCACAATACCTTTTCAAAATCGCATCAACAGAAGATCCATATGCCTCACCGAAGATATTCAGATGAACGAGTAAATAATATAACTGATATAGTGGTTTAACATCCGCATAATCCGGTGATAGCGGAAACCGGTCCCAATACGCCCTGTAGAAATCGCCGGAATAGCCGCCGAACAATTCGGTGAAAGCCAATTCAAAGTGCCGGTCCCCGTACAGGAATGAAGGATCAATGACATATGGGTCCCCGCCTGACCCGGCAAGCCAATTGCCACCCCACAGATCTCCATGCAAATAGGAAGGCTCCACATTCGCCGGAACCCATTTCTCCAGGTTCATTAGCAATCGTTCCAGCCGTTCGCGCCGTTTCCCGGTTATACAGCCCCGGTCAACTCCTAACGTCAACTGTGCTTTCAGCCGCCGTTCCCGGTAATAATCCAGCCAGTTGGAAAATAAACCGTTTGGCTGCGGCAGTGTACCGATGAATGTATCATATGCAAATCCATGATTATCACCAAACGCCTGATGCATGTGGGCAATACGGTCTCCCAGTTTCCATTGTGTATTGTGGGCACGTTCTCCTTCGACCCATTCCATGACGAGAAATGCGGCATCTTTTTCATCCGAATATGCATAAACCTCTGGTACAGCGATGGAATCCGTCTGTCTGATCAGGTCCAGGCCCTTGGCTTCCAGTTCAAAGAAACGTGCCGGGGGATCTGTATGATATTTTATAAAATATTGCTGTTCTTCTGTTTCCACAAAATAACTTTCATTGATGGATCCGCCCGCCACCCGTTTCGCCTGCTTGACAGATGAATTATCACCCGTCTGCTGCAATGCCGTTTGCATGAATCTGTTCATCAGGATGCTCCTTTACGTTCTCCCTTTAATCGGTATGCTCTTTCCATAATTGCATAGGATCTTCCTGTCCATTCTGCAGAGGCATATGGATCAATTCCATCCGGCGCTCACTTTTTGGTTTTTTCAGCTCTTCGTAAACAGTCTCTGCTTTTCCCAATCCGGCATCAACAGCATCCTCCGATGAAGCGCAATAATAGATTTGATCAATTCCGGCATAATACATCGCCGTCAGACACATCGGGCACGGCTCACCGCTGGCATACATCGTGTAACCTTTCAGCACATGGGAATGCATCATTTTCTGCGCTTTTCGCATCGCTTGAATTTCAGCATGTGCTGTAATATCGAAGCGTTTATGCAGCTCATTTACTCCTTCTGTCACCTTGTTACCGTTTTTCACCAACACTGCACCAAACGGTTCGCCGCCATTACGAACGTTGTCGGCAGCCAATTCCACTGCTCGCTCCATAAATTGGTCCATCCGTCCATCATCCTTTCCATGTTTATTCCAAATTTGTTTTCAGTATAACAAAAAATATTTGCCGCCGCGCCCCAGGGAACTGTACCTAAAGTCAACTTCACTCATAATCGATCAGCATGTCACCCGGTTTGATCCAGCCTTTTTTCCGAAACCATTCCGCTATCACTAGACTGATAATCGCCGGGGCAGCGACATGCAGCACCACCATGGCCCAAAAAATGTCCCAAGAAAAGCCCATGGATTCAAATGTCATAATCTGCCCCACAAGACCGCTCGTACCCATTCCGGCACCAAGGTCATTGTTTTTAAGCTGAAGCCAGACGATTGCAAAAGGGGCAAGAACTGCTCCAGCAACAGTCGGCGGGATAATGATGATTGGATTCCGCAGCACGTTACCAATTTGCAGCATCGACGTTCCAATCCCTTGTGCCAGCAGTCCGCCAACCCCATTTTCACGGTAACTGGCTGCTGCAAACCCAACCATTTGCGCAGCACACCCCACCGTTGCCGCTCCAGCAGCCAGCCCGTCAATGGAAAGCATAATGGCGATGGCCAGACTGGATATAGGAGCCGTCAAAGCCCACCCCATCAGCACTGCGACCAAAATCCCCATGATAAACGGCTGCTGTGCGGTAGACCAGTTGATAATTTCGCCAAACCATACCATGAACGTATTGATTGGCGGCCCTATAAACGTACCGACCGTAAACCCGGCCAGTATCGTGACAAACGGTGTGACGATTATATCGACACGCGTCGTTTTATAAACAGCTTTACCAAATTCTGTTGCAAATAGAGCTGTTACGTAACTCCCTGCCGGTCCACCCAATTCCGCACCAAACGCCCCAGCGAATAGTGCCGAAAACAAAACAAGCGGTGGAGCCTTTAAACCATAGGCAATCGCAACACCAATGGCACCACCCATGATCTTCGTTCCCATTGCATAGCTGCCCATCTCAATCAAAAAGTCCAGCCGCTGAAATCCAAGTTCCACAGCCTGCTCCCCGACCGTTTGAATGATCAATCCAATAATTAGTGACGAGAATAAACCCAGTGCCATATAGCTTAGCGCCGTGACCACATACTCCCGTACTGACAGTGAAATCCCCTTCCGCCTTAGAAACGCTTTCATTTTTCTTCCTCCTTTTGTGAAATCATTCACAAAAATACATGTGTTCACCTATTTATTTCTCTATGTATGTACCTTCCATTATTGCGTGATTCTTTTCACAAATCAAGCACAATTTCAATGAACAAGCAATTTTTGCCTTTTCCTGTTTTATGGGCTACAATCTAATTGAAAATGGCTATCAATTTAAAGCATATGTACTATATAAATTCAGGAGGGTGACGATTTGGAGAAAATAAAGCTGCCCACAGCACTGCAGCAAACCATCCGCGATCGGCGCGCTGTCAAAAAGGGCTATAGCGATAAACCGGTTACCGAGGAAACTATAAAAAAACTGCTGGAAGATGCAGTCTGGGCACCCACACATGGTATTCGTCAGCCATGGCGGTTTATATTCGTTGGCCCGGAGCAAAAGGAAAGCTTTGCTGACAAAGTTGCCGCCACGTACCCAGAGGAACGGCAGGAAAATCGCCGAGCGTATCTCCGTGAGCCAAATGCATTTCTGATTGTTGTCATGGAGGAACCCGCCAGTCAAAAGCAATGGGACGAAAACTTCGGGGCGGCCGCATGCATGATTCAAAACTTCTGGCTGCTTGCCTGGGAACATAAACTTGGCGTCGTCTGGAAAACCAACCCCCATATTTATGATCCAAATGTTAAAGACATTCTCAACATCGGGGAAGATGAAAAAATCGTCGGTTTCCTGCACCTCGGCTACTTTGACCAGGCACCCGCCAAAAAAGAACGCATACCAGCTGCAGATAAATTCACGACATTTCATGGGTAACCAGAACAAAAGCGCAAGCGCCCGGTTAGCGACGTATGGACTGGACTGAGCCGTATGAGATAAAGGAAACACGATGAGCGTAAGCGAATCGATATTGACTTATCGTAAGGAGGTGAAGGAAGTCGCACTAGTCGCTGGGCGCTGGAGCTGGACGTGTCTAGCTCTGTAATATCAGGTATGTAATGACCTAAATTTTATACTTTCTTATCTCATTAGAAAAACTCAGGCCTAGCCTTTTAGCGAATGCCGAGGTTTCGCTTATAAGGTCATCCATAATTTATACGTTCTGACGTTATAGAAAAGAGGCTGTTCTCACCAGGAGCAGCCTCTCACCATTACGTATTTAGTCATCCCAAACGGCACTTTTTAATGTACTACTGCGCTGATGCCGGTCGATTGCCAACTCAATCAGTCGGTCGATTAGTTCCGGATACGTTACACCGCTAAGCTCCCACAGTTTCGGATACATGCTGATGCGTGTAAACCCGGGCAGTGTGTTGACTTCATTCACATATACGTCTCCATCTTCTGTCAGGAAGAAGTCTACCCGGGCAAGCCCTTCACATTCAAGGATCCGAAATGCATCTACCGCCGCCTTTCGTACTTTCTCTGTCGCTTCATCTGACAGATCAGCCGGCATTTCAAGTCTGGCACCGGATTCGTCAATATATTTGGATTCATATGAGTAAAATTCTGTACGCGGCAATATTTCCCCTGGTAACGATGCTTGCGGGTCTTCATTGCCCAGCACCGCACATTCAATTTCTCGCCCGCTCAATGCTTCTTCAATCACCACTTTCTGATCATATTGAAATGCTTCAGAAATAGCCTTCTCAAACGCTTCCCGTATGGATACCTTGCTTACACCAACGGAAGACCCCTGGTTTGCAGGTTTAATGAACATCGGCACACCTAATTCCGCCTTGGCCTTATCGAAATCAATATGCTGCTTTTCCGCTCGTGAATAAGTGAGTCCTTTTGCAACATTCAGCCCGGCAGCCTGGAGCAGCCGTTTGGCAATATCTTTATCCATGCAGACCGCTGACCCCAATACACCTGTACCAACAAATGGGAGATTAGCAAGGCGCATCATGCCCTGCAGACTGCCATCCTCGCCCAGTGTTCCATGAACGATCGGAAACACAGCATCAAGCTGATTCATCACACCGGCATCTGCAGCGCGAATCAGCTGATGGTCTTTCTGTCCGGGTACCATAGCAACCATCTCGTCCGATTTGTTCAGCCGGATAGATTTCGGGTCTTCGGCATTGATCAAATACGAGGACTGGTCGTTTATATGCCACTTCCCCTGCTTATCAATCCCAATCAGAACAACATCATATTTATCTTTATCAATCGCATCGACTATGTTTTTCGCCGATTGCAGTGAAACTTCATGTTCAGCAGATTTCCCGCCAAAAATAATTCCAACCGTTTTTTTCGGCATTCTCAGAACCCCTTTGCAAATGTATATATCTAAAATAGCATATAAAGGCTTGTTTAATACAGGAAAAATTAATTCACGCAGCTAAAATGCCGGCTTGGCCGTGGATTCGATAAAACCTTCTATACAAAAGTATCTTGACAAATGGTAAAAACACGCTTATGATAGTTATCAAACATTTTTAAAAATGAAGCGTTGACGAAGAGAAGTAACCTGTTGTTATTCAGAAGAGAGCCGGTGGCTGGTGTGAACCGGTGGATAAGGCAGGCGAATGGACTTCCGAGCTTCCGGACCGAACCGATTTTTGCAGTAGGCTCCGGCGACGTGATCCCATCGTTACACGGGTCGCATATGAAACATATCCATGTTTCGTATGGTCGGAGTGAGCTGTTATACAGCTAACAAAGGTGGCACCACGGGTTTCCTGTCCTTTTAGAAGGATGGGGAGCCCTTTTTTTATTTTCATGATCAACAACCGAATACATAAAATCGCTGAGCAAGAGAAGTAAGCTTTCTTGAAGCGTTCCAGAGAGCCGGCGGCGGTGAGAAGCCGGTACGCGGATAATTGCTGAATGGACTTGCGAGAGGTTTCCTGAATGACAGTACGGAAACACGGAGATCCGCCGTTATACGGATAAGATATCGGATGAAAAGCGCACCTGGCAACATCGCTTTGCATTCCCGTATCTGAACGAGATGGAGGTATATCGTTATCTCCAAAAGAGGTGGCACCGCGGTCACAATCGTCCTCTAAAAACACATTCCCCATGTGTTTTTAGAGGATTTTTTTATTGGGGCTGTTTTCTACAAGAGTGTTGCTTTTTGAATAAGTTTTAATTAAAGCTTCGCACAAAGAAGCCCGTATACACGTAGACTCCAGCGGGACAGCGAGACAGACCAAGACCCCACAGTGAGCGGTTTTTGCGAACGAGGAGGCTTGGCGCGAGCCCGCGGAAAGCGACGAGCGAAACTTCCACCGAGTAAGCTACGAGTTGCGAGGAGTGTTAGCTTCACCGAAAAAGCTTGCAACACGACGAGCACGTGTATACGGGTTGCGGGCCAGATAACGACAATGTTTACGAAAACAGCCTTTACTTATGTGTGAACAACCGCTTTATGTGAAAGGAGTCTTTAACTAATGAAAACAAAAACACTGCCCTTCAAGTACATCAAACAAAACGCTGACACACTGACACCCATTGGAATATACAAAAACCTTCAAGGTACGAAAAAGTTTTTACTGGAAAGTTCGTTTCAACATGCGGAAAAAGGTAAGTATTCCTTTATCGGGGCTAACCCCTACCAGGAATTCGTCGGCAGCCAAGATGTAACAACCATTTTAAGCCGTGAAAAAGTAACTGTAGAAAAACGAAGCGAACCTGTTTTATCGGTCTTACAAGAAGAGTTTCCTAAATTAGACTTCGACCTCCCTTTTCCTTTTTTTGGAGGAGCTGTAGGGTATATTGGATACGATGCTATCCGTTCCTATGAAACGATTGGTGATGAGTTACCTGATGATATAGGCATGCCTGATGTTCATTTCATGCTTTATAAAAATATCATTGTTTTTGACCATCGTGATGAATCGGTTTACCTTGTTGCAACAAACCTGGACCAACAGCCTGAACATATATTAGACGAACGGCTAGCAGATATGAAAAAGGCATTAAATTCCATTCCAACAGAAGATCCGGCAATGGACGAAAGTATTCAATTCAAGCCAGAAATGGATAAACAGCACTTTATGCGAAATGTGGAAATAGCAAAAGAACATATTAAGCAGGGTGATATCTACCAGGTTGTTTTATCGCAGCGTATGCAAGCTTCATTAACAAGTGATCCTTTTGATTTTTATCGGAAACTGCGGAAGGAAAATCCATCCCCCTATATGTTTTATATCGACTTTGACGACTATTTACTGTTAGGTGCATCGCCGGAAAGCCTGCTTAAAACGACGGGTCAGGACATTATCGCAAATCCGATTGCTGGTACACGCCCTCGTGGTAAAACAAAAGGTGCAGATGAAGCATTCGCCAGTGAACTTCTTGCAGATGAAAAGGAAATTTCAGAACACCGAATGTTAGTTGATTTAAGCCGAAATGACCTTGGTCGTGTATGTGAAGTTAATAGTGTTTCAGTTCCAGCTTATATGGAAGTAGAAAAATATCAGCACGTGATGCACATGGTGTCTGAAGTACACGGCAAATTAGATAATCAATTTTCGAGTATTGACGCGTTAATCGCCTGTTTGCCTGCTGGAACCGTTTCTGGTGCACCAAAAATTCGTGCCATGCAAATCATTAATGAATTAGAAGGTGTAAAGCGTGGTGCCTATGGTGGCGGTGTTGGCTATATCAATTTCAATTACGACTTGAACATTGCACTGACCATTCGATCGCTCGTTGTGAAGAATAATCATGCCTACTTACAAGCAGGTGCAGGTGTTGTATACGATTCAGATCCAGAGGCGGAATACAACGAAACATTGCACAAAGCAAAATCATTAATGGAGGTGACAAATGATGATGTTACTCATCGATAATTATGATTCATTTACGTACAACATCTATCAGTACGTTGCAAGCAAAGGAATTGAGGTGAAAGTTATCCGAAATGACGAACTTACTATTAATCGTATTTCGGAATTAAACCCAGAGGCAATCATCCTGTCACCCGGTCCCGGAACGCCGGAGAAAGCTGGTATCTGTCCGGAGATTGTTAAGTCCTTTCACAAAACAATTCCGATTCTTGGAATTTGCCTGGGTCACCAGATTATTGCCAGTGCATTGGGCGCCTCAATCACGGAAGCAAAGACCATTAAACATGGTAAAACATCATTGATTACACACAATGGACACGGGCTATTCAGTTACCTCCCGCAACCGCTTGACGTCATGCGGTATCACTCGCTGGTAATTGACCGGACAACACTGCCGAATGAACTAAAAGTTGTTGCTTCATCGCTTGAGGATAACGAAATAATGGCCATTAAACACCGGCAATACCCTGTCTATGGAATACAGTTTCATCCTGAGTCTATAGGCACAGCCACTGGCAGAAAAATGATTCATAACTTTTTAGAAGAAATCGGAAAGGAGTCTTATTATGAAAAGTTATCTTGAAAAACTGATGAACCGGGAAAGCCTGACATTGGAAGAAATGAAACAAGCGGCGGCAACATCTTTTTCCGAGCAGACTACCGAAAGTGAACTCGCCTCATTCCTGACTGCTTTACGGGTCAAAGGAGAAACACCTGAGGAAATCGCCGGCCTTGCCGAAATTATTCGTTCACAATCCGCCCAGACAACCGACATACCAATTTCCGCTATGGATAATTGCGGCACAGGTGGTGATGGTTCCCACAGTTTCAATATCAGCACAACAGCCGCATTTGTCCTGGCCGGCGCAGGAGCCACTGTCGCCAAACACGGCAACCGCAGCATCTCAAGTCGAACGGGAAGCGCGGATGTGCTGGAGCACTTGGGCGTTTCCTTATCCTTCACTAAAGAACATGTCGAGAAGATGCTTACGGAAAACAATATTGCATTTCTGTTTGCGCCAAATGTACACCCCGCCATGAAGCGGTTTATGAGCGTCCGAAAAAACATAGGTATCCCGACCATATTCAATCTGATTGGACCTCTTACAAATCCGGTCGCCCTTGACACCCAGCTACTTGGGGTCTATCGGCGAGATATACTCCCACTGCTTGCACAAACATTGCACCAGCTGGGACGAAAGCGGGCACTTGTTATCAATGGTGCGGGACATATGGACGAAGGTTCTCTCGCAGGTGAGAACCATATCGCGCTGCTTGAGGAAGGCAGCGTCACCTCCTTTACACTTAACCCGGATGAAGTGAATTTACCGGTATATGACAATGATGCAATCAAAGGCGGCAATGCCAAAGACAATGCCCGCATCTTAGTGGACGTCTTGAGCGGAAAACACGGCGCCCACCGCGATACCGTCCTTTTCAATGCAGGACTTGGACTGTTCGCGAATGGCACTGCTGAATCCATTCGGGATGGCATCAGAGTAGCTGAAGAAAGCATTGACAGCGGAGCCGCCATGGAAAAACTCGAGCGGCTGACCGATTACAGCAAAAAGGTATCAAGTGAGGTGATATAACATGACTATTTTAGACCGGATTCTCCGTGAAAAAGAAAAAGAAATTGCACTGCTGAAAGAACAGTCGTTCAATAATAGCATGAATGAATCAAAGCCTGCGGTTAAAGCGGTGCAGTCTTTCCGCAACGCAGAGCATATGAATGTCATCGCAGAAATCAAACGGTCCTCCCCCTCCAAAGGGAAAATAGCTATGATGGTTGACCCCGTGAAACAGGCGAAGTTGTATGAAGCAAGCGGAGCCGATGCCATATCTGTTCTGACAGACGAAACTTTTTTCAATGGATCGATGGATGATTTGCAGGCAGTTCAGAAGGCGGTGGATCTGCCAATTCTCTGCAAAGATTTTTTCCTGGATGAAGTTCAGATTGATCGTGCCAAGGCTGCAGGCGCATCGATTATTTTATTAATTGCTGCTGCCATGTCCGCGGCCAAATTGAAAGATCTGTATCAATATGCATCCGACCAAGGACTCGAGGTACTGTGTGAAGTGCACAACGAACGTGAGATGGAAACAGCGATCGATATAGGAGCGGCTATCATCGGTATCAATAACCGGGACCTGAAAACATTCAAGGTCGACCTGTCCACCACCCGGCACTTAGCAGCCATGGTGAGTGACCCAGACACAGTCCTGATCAGCGAAAGCGGCATGCAGACTTGTGAGGACGCTTCTCAGGCGAGCAAAAATGGTGCACATGGCATCCTTGTCGGGGAGACATTAATGCGTTCCAGTGATGTGACTGCACTGATCAGCTCACTAAAAGTTCCTTTGAAAGAAGGAGGATTCCCAAATGCTCGTTAAAATTTGTGGGATTACTACCATGGAAGGTGCACAAGTGGCCATCCAAGCGGGCACTGACTTTATCGGTTTTGTTTTTGCACCAAGCAAACGGCAGATTACACCGGAAAAAGCAGCCGGAATAAGTGCTGCCCTCCCTTCGTCCGTTAAAAAAGTTGGTGTGTTTGTAAACGAATCAACCGATACCATCGCAAAGATCGCAGGGAAAGTCGGATTAGACTACATCCAGCTTCATGGTGATGAATCCTCCGCCTTTGCCGAACAGCTGTCCTACCCGGTCATCAAGGCCTTTCCAATGACCGGGGAAGGCACCGCGGAATTGGAGTCCTATCCATGCACGTACTGCCTGACCGACAGTTCAACCGGTCCCAATCGCGGGGGTAATGGAACTTCATTCGACTGGAATCAGCTGAGAGACACCTCCCATCGGCAGCAAATTATATTGGCTGGTGGGCTGAACCCAGCCAATGTCCAGTCAGCGATCGCCATTACGAATCCCGGCGGTGTCGATGTATCAAGTGGTGTGGAGACCGATGGCAAAAAAGACCCAGAAAAGATACGCCAATTTATTACCAATGCAAAGATGAAAGGATGATTGAAATGACAACCTACACATTTCCCGATAAAAAAGGAAGATATGGAAATTTTGGCGGCAGATTTGTACCGGAGTTACTGATGCCGGCACTGCTGGAATTAGAGGAATATTACGAAGCGGCAATGAAAGACCCGGACTTCCAATCAGAATTGAACTATTATTTGGAAACCTATGTCGGACGGGAAACACCGCTCTTTCACGCAGCGAACTTGTCCAAAGATCTGGGTGGTCCTTCCATTTATCTTAAACGGGAGGATCTGAACCATACCGGCGCCCATAAAATCAACAATACCATTGGCCAAGCCTTGCTTACTTGCCGAATGGGTAAAAAGAAAGTCGTCGCCGAGACTGGTGCAGGCCAGCACGGTGTTGCGACTGCTACGGTTTGTGCACTGCTCGGACTTGAGTGTATTGTGTTCATGGGGGAAGAAGATATCCGCCGGCAAAAATTGAATGTTTTCCGGATGGAATTGCTCGGTGCAGAAGTGCGTAGTGTAGAACATGGAAGCGGAACATTAAAAGATGCGGTCAACGAAGCACTGCGTTATTGGGTTAGCAATGTGACCGATACCCATTATATTATCGGTTCGGTTGTGGGACCACACCCGTTTCCGAAAATTGTGCGTGATTTTCAATCCGTAATTGGTAAGGAAACGAAGAGACAGTACCAGGAGAAAACAGGTGAACTGCCAGATGCTGTTGTCGCCTCTGTTGGCGGCGGCAGTAACGCTATGGGGATGTTCCACCCATTTATCCAGGATGAGCATGTCACGCTTTATGGCGTGGAAGCAGGTGGAAGCGGTGTCGAAACAAATCAGCATGCCGCCACCCTGACTGCCGGAAGCACAGGTGTCCTGCACGGAACTATGACCCATTTGCTACAGGATGAACATGGCCAGATTGAAGAAGCCACCTCCATTTCGGCAGGTCTCGATTATCCCGGTGTCGGCCCTGAGCACAGCCACTTACACGACATAAATCGTGTCACCTATACATCGGTAACAGATCAGGAAGCAATCGACGCATTCAAACTGCTATCACGTACAGAAGGAATTATACCGGCTTTAGAAAGCGCCCACGCAGTAGCTTATGCGGCCAAATTGGCGAAAGCAATGCTACCATCCGAATCCATGGTTATTTGCTTATCTGGCCGCGGCGATAAAGACGTTGAATCAGTTCAGGATGTACTCGGGAGGGAATGCAAATGAGTAATAACAAACTAGCGGAAGCTTTACAGGCAAAACGCGCAGCAGGTGAAAACATTATTGTCCCATACATTATGGCTGGCGATGGTGGATTGGATATACTTGAAGAACGACTCACCTTTTTACAGGAATGCGGGGCAGCGGCTGTCGAACTCGGCATCCCTTTTTCTGATCCTGTTGCAGATGGCCCAACCATTCAGAATGCCGGAAAACGATCCAGGGAAAATGGAACAACACTTAAAAGCGTACTGGAAAGATTAGCAAGTTTTAAAGAAAAACGGTCGATTCCTGTTATTCTGATGACCTATTTTAATCCCATTTACACGTATGGTGTGGAGAAATTTGCGACCGACAGTGCTAACGCGGGTGTAACTGGTGTTATAATCCCTGATCTGCCCTTGGAGGAAGAGCCAGTCATCATGGATTACTTACAGGAACATTCGATTTCATCGATCCACCTTGCTGCCATGACTAGCCCGGATGATCGGCTAGCTGAAATCGCCAGGCGAACAGAAGGATTTCTTTATGCCGTTTCGGTTAAGGGGACAACCGGCGCCAGAGCGACCCATGAAAGTACCGTTAAAGCCTATTTAGAGAACCTCAAACAAATGACAGATACACCTGTCCTCGCTGGTTTTGGTGTATCTACTCCAGAACAGGCACGTGAGCTGGCTTCCCATTGTGATGGTGTGATTATTGGAAGCAGGATTGTTGACCTGTTTCATAAGGGAGAAACAGAGGAAATAAAAAACCTGATTCAGGAAAGCAGATAATCATTTTTTGTCACTTGCCGGAATACCTTTGGCAAGTGACAATATTTCTAATGCTTTCCCTGCCTTTCTTTGGCATTTTCATATTCCTCTTTCGTGATTTCACCTTTTTCATAACGCTTTCTCATTATTTCCAGTGATCCTTTCCTTCTGGTGTTTTTTCCGCCACGAAAACGGAAAAGGATGACCAACATGACAACCAACACAATAACGGCCAATATTATCCTTATATAACCTTCCACCGTCATGAAATCACCTCCACTTCTACCATTCCCCTGCGCAAATCAATTTAAGCATAAAGAACTGCCTGGACAGGCTGAGCTGCCAGTATTGCTTTATGCTTCAGCACATGTTTTGAAAAATTTAACATTAATAATTTGAAACAAATCCATTGAATCCATAAACAAAATGTATTATTATTTTTAAGTGGAATTAAAAATTGCATGCCTCATGCTGGTGTGGCACAGTTGGTAGCGCGGTTCACTCGTAATGAACAGGTCGGAGGTTCGAGTCCTCTCACCAGCACCATCTGGAGGAGTACCCAAGCCCGGCTGAAGGGGACGCACTCGAAATGCGTTAGGGCGTGTAAGCGCCGCGTGGGTTCGAATCCCACCTCCTCCGTTTTAAAATTTACTCAGAAATCCAAGCAGGTACAGTTATTAGACTGTGCTTTTTTATTTTTCTAAAGACTTACAAGCAGTCCCCCACCTTTTTTCCCGACAAATTTTCACTCCCATAAACTAAGACAACTATACAGTCAAAATATGCTCTTTACCATAGTATAAACCAAAACATGAAGAAAGTGGGTGACGAGGAGTATGGATAATAATTCATCCAAGCATCAGGCAATCCCTGATCAGGTTGTCAACGTCATGATTGATGAGGTATTCCGAAAACACAATGTCAAACCTGATGAAATAGGCAAAAATATATCGAGCGAACAAAAACAAATGCTCAAAGAAATGGTTGAGGACTTAAAAGTACAAGTGGATCAGTTTAATAATGGTGAAAAAGGTACGAATACAACAAATGAATAAGAGTCTATTAAAGAAAACACCTATTTCATAGGTGTTTTCTTTAATTTCACCAAAATACGGTAATCTAGTCAATGTGTACAATCTGATTAATAGGAAAGACCATAGAGTACTATTAACAAAAGAAAGGAGTGTTAAGATGTCAGCATCCAGAAGTTTCGAAGCTTTCAATCCCTATAGCGGTAAAAGTAAATACTTTTATCTAAGGGATAAATACAGACACAAGAAACATCATTGTCATAGTTGTGGAGCTAATGTACCTTCCACCTCCAATGAATGTCACAGCTGCAGAGAAAAAATGGCTCGGGATCATCATCAATACGAAATAATCGAGGCTGACCACAATACCAACGAAGCAGTATCACAAGATGGAGATCAGTATTCCTTTATGGACCAGGAATCGGCTGAAATGATCTGGGTAAAGGAATCGTGCAATATCACCGTTGATTCCACAGACACACAAGTCGGGGTTTCACTTCAGGCAAGTTTGCAGTTAGCGATAACACTTGTCCTGAATATTGCGATTGGAAATACAGATCGAAGTGAAGCAGTATCACAGGATCTTATCCAGTCCTTTAACGCCGATCAAATAAATAAACAAAAAATATTCATTTATAATACCAAAGACGCTACCGTAACAACGAGAGATACGGATCTAGCAGTCAATATTCAAGTATTGCTGCAGCTGCTGCTGGTATTAGTTGTCATGGTCGACATTTTATAAAATCCCAATGGAAGGAGTTGGAGAAACCGTGAGTCATACAACCGAAACAAAGAGATGGCGTGCACTTGATCATTGTCATGACCATCAAAATGAGCCGAATGACGCAACTGCTAACCAAGAAGCAGAACAAGTTGCTTCCAATCAGCAAGTATCCAATGAATGGATTATCATTAAAGATTCCGAAAACATCGATGTAACAACCACTGACAGGCAAGCAGCTATTTCCTTGCAGCTTGGTATTGAAGCTGCAATTGCAGCAGTTATCAATATTGCCATAGGTGATGGTGAGTCAAAAGGCATTACGCAAGACATTAAGCAAGTAATAGGAACACGGCAAGCCAATCACCAAAAAACCATTGTCGAACAATCAAAAGATATTCAGATTACCACGACAGATACCGATATAGCAATTAACATCCAGCTATTATTCCAAGTTCTTGCTGCTATCGTAGCCAGTCTGGATATCCTGTAATGTAAAACTCCGGGGTGATGGAGGCAGTCAAACAAAGCAGCATAGAACCTAACTAGAACCACCAAAACACCCCCACCCCGGAAGAAGGTAAAACTTGGTTTCCTGGCACGTTCCTGCCGGGGGACCACTCAAAACCCTAAAGAAAGGAATGATTAGGAAATGGCTGATTTGACAAATCGCCAGCGAAATCTATTGAACCTGGTCAATCAGTTATCCCAAAATTTGATTAATGATACCAGCAGTGTAAATAGTAATCTCTCCGTTGATCTGCCACGTTTTGACTTTAATGCAGGAGTAAATGTTGACGTCGGTACAGGAAGCGGAACAGATACACCAACTGAACCTGCACCACCCCAAGGGCCTTCAACAGTTAGAGAAGTATTAATGAATTTAGTCAACGAACAAGTAGAGGTTACCACTCCTTTTGGCCCGGTATCCGGGACATTGCTTGCCGTAAAAAATGACTATATCGTCTTGATTGAGGCCGATGGATCGCAGGCACTTGTTCGTATTCCGAAAATTGAACTGGTCAGTGAATTATAAAGGAGGAATTCAAATGTTTCAGGATACGTTTGCAGCTGAAATGGCCAATCGTGTCGGTTCACAGGTTGAAGTAGCAACCGATAACAACTTGATCGAAGGAATTCTCTCAACCGTAACAACGGACTTGGTTCTTGTTATAGAAGTTAATAGCGGCTATGGAGAAAATACAAATCTGTATCTATCCATTGACGCCATCAACTTCGTCCGTTTCCCCGCAGCAGCATAACACTCAAGTTTCAAATCACTTCCGCCTGAATATATGGCATAGAATACCCCGGACCAAAAAGGCCGGGGTATTATTCTAGACTGACTTCCAAATGATTGCTACTACCAGAATGGAACAGTTTACCTAATAGGAAAATCAATGCAATCAGCAGCGTAAACATACAAGGAGGCACTCATATCCCTAGTGAAGGACTTTTCACTTGTTATCCGGCCAGATTCGGGCGCTCATAATGAGTGACCTTTCAACCGTTATCCGGCACGGTTCGGGCATTCATAACACGGATGAGTGACCTTTCAACCGTTACCCGGCACAATTCGGGCATTCATAACACCAATGAGTGACCTTTCAACCGTTACCTGGCACAATTCGGGCGCTCATAACACCGATGAGTGACCTTTCAACCGTTACCTGGCACAATTCGGGCGCTCATAACACCAATGAGTGACCTTTCAACCGTTACCTGGACAGGTTCGGGCATTCATAATCCCAATGAGCTACCTTTCAACCGTACCTAGACTGATTGGGTGGCTCTCATTACCAACACCTCACTAACAAAATAAATAGCAGGGAAATGTTATTGCACATTTCCCTGCTATTTTTATTCCGATTTACCTTATTTAAAAATATTCATTACCTTACCGGCATACAGATATTAATAAAATAACTCATTATGATCAATAATGGCATCCGTGATCTGATTAGCAGTAATTAGTACTTCGCGGCCGTCTTCTCCGGTAATGGAGGGATCTTTATCTGATTTAATGCTGCTGATAAAGTCCAGCAATTGAGGATGTAATGGCTTTATTGACTCCTCAAACTGAATCGTCTTAGTTACTGGTACTGGATTGTTACTAGTCTCTTCAATAAAAGAACCTGTCATTTTGATGGTATTACTCAGTAAGTCCGCTTCCATAAAAGCATCTTTTGTGAGGATTTGCATGTTCCTAACCTTTCTTTTTGACATAAAGCTTGCCGTTAGCTGTGCTGTAATTCCTTGTGAAGATCTTTTAAATGCAACGGCGTGTTTAGGTGTGCCGTCTATAACCTCTCCAAGCGCACAAAACTCAGAGCCATCATCCTTTAGCATCTTGTTTAGAATATAAATATCATGAATCATTAAATCTTTGACAACATCAACGTCTTTGATTCCAGAACCTGACGGGCTGATTCGATGAAAGGTAACGCCAACAATTGATTCATCTGCAAGTAAATGTAAAAGCATTTGAATGAATGGATTGTAAAGCTCAATATGACCCACTTGAAGTTTAACACCTGCTTTTGAGGCTTTATCAATCAAATCGTCAGCCTGCGCAACCGTACTTGTTATTGGTTTTTCCATTAACATATGCACATTATTTCTGATACAGGCCAAGCCAATCTCATAATGAAATTCAGTTGGTACAGCAATACTCACTGCCTCGACTGATTGGAGAAGGTCATCGATTGATTGAAACTGTTGAACGTTATATTTCTCAGCAACCTGACGCCTTTTTTGTTCGTCATTATCGTATACACCAGTAAGCTGGCATTGATCATTCATGGATAAATACGTGCGAACATGATTTTCTCCCATGTTCCCCGTTCCAATCACACCGACTTTCATAGAATATCTCCTCACTCTTTAATAAATTACTAGTTCATTCTATGTCTCCGGATTAGGAACGAAGTAGACTATCATACCAATGAAAGCCAATCTTGGCCTTTGTCCTGCGACACTTTTAGACAAAGAGGTGAGTTTTGATGCATATCCTATTTATTGCCGAAGATACGTCCAGACATCTGAATAAAAATTTTTATTATCTGGAACAGGAGCTGGCCAAGCGGGTACATCTGACCGTATGGCGCAAACCAGGGCATATCAGCTATATTTTAAAACAGCTTGGGGCTCGCCCGGATTTTATTTTGCTGTTAAATGACATGAACCATCGAATATCCCCGATGATTAAAGGACTCGCTCACATTGATATCCCCGCAGGTCTATTTGTTAACGATGTCCACCGTCTTACTAAACTTCGAAAAAACTTTATCGAGAAAAACCAAATTCCTTATGTGTTCACTGCCGTCCGGGATCAGTTTTTAGCAACTTATCCCGAATTTGAAAGAAAAATGGAGTGGCTTCCCCATTTTGTCCACCCCGACATATATAACGACTATAAAATGGAAAAAGACATCGATCTATTAATGATGGGAGCAGTTAATGACATTTATCCGTTGCGGCAAAGGATTCTGAATGCCTATCATAATGATGCCGATTTTGTTTATCACCGTCATCCTGGTTATCGGGATTTTACAGATAAAGAGGAAAGCCAGTATTTTATTGGCCAAACATATGCCCAGGAACTAAACCGGGCCAAGATCTTTTTCACCAGCCCATCTATACTATACTACCCTGTCATCAAGTACTTTGAAGCACTTGCCTGCCGAACACTCCTGCTGGCATCTAGCTTCAAGGAACTGGAGGATTTAGGCTTTATCCCCAATTTTCATTTTGTTCCGATAAACGAACACAACTTTCAAGAAAAAGCGGCATATTATTTAGTAAACCAAGTAGACAGACAAAAAATCACCGATCAGGGATATCGTTTTATCCACACAAGACATACCATTCAGCAACGAGCCGATGAGCTTGTCACACGGATCAAAACGATAGTTGATCAGTAAAAGGAGGAAATCACTTGTCTTCTATTCCTGAAACTGCACAACTCGGAAATCATACTGTCATTGAAGACGATGTTGTCATTGGGAATAATGTTTCTATCGGTCATAACACGGTGATTCTGCGGGGTACATGGATTGGTGATGATGTCACCATTGGCAATAACTGTGTTTTGGGAATCAGACCAGCTGTCAATCAGCGCATGCGAAAATCCGATAATGAGGACAGACAGTTAATTATCCAGTCCGGCACCAAAGTCGGGCATCTGGCCTCCGTCTACTCCGGGACCAAAATTGGCAGAAATGTATTTATTGGCGATCACGCAAGCATTCGGGAAAATGTTTTGATTGATGATAAATCAGTGGTTGGAAGAGCGGCTATTGTTGAGTTAAATAGCAAGATTGGAAAGTTCTGCACCATTCAGACGCTGGCCTATATTACAGGTGATACGACAATGGAGGACAATGTCTTTATCGGCCCATGTGTGTCCATGTCCAATGATAAGTATATGGGGGCTAAAAGCTTCACCTTGAACGGCCCGCTTATTAAAATGGGAGCAAAAATCGGCAATAACGCATCACTGCTGCCTGGTGTGACCATTGGACGCAACAGCATTATTGGCGCCGGCGCTGCCGTTACGAGGGATATAGAAAATAATGTGACAGCTGCTGGCGTCCCTGCAACGAAATTTAACCGCTAGATAGCTACAGGAAAGGTGAATCATATGCCAAAAAAGGTCTGCATGGTTGTTGCTCATCATCCATTTACAGATGCAAGGATTTTTAAAAAAGAGGCTAAAAGCTTACAGAAAAAAGGCTACCATGTCTCCATGATTGTTCCGAGAAAAAATGGTAAATTATTTGATATTGATGGGACCCCTTATACGAAGCGCTTCCAGAGCAAGATTTTTACCTATGAGGGAATTAAGATAGTCACATACCATTCCGAAAGCAGCCAAAAGGCATTGAGTAATGTCTTGAGCGATGAAAATAGCTGGGAAAACCATGGATTTAATAACCAGCTGACCCAACTTGCTATCAGAGAAAATGCTGATATATACCATGCGCATGAATACCTTTCGCTTTTTGCTGGAATAGGCATCAAACGGCTGATGAAAAAAAGAAAAGGAAAAGACGTCAAATTAATCTACGACAGCCATGAACTGACACCCGATCCACTAGACCCGAAGTACTCTCAGGAGAGAAGGACCAATCTGAAACAAAAACTGCTAACAATGCTTAAGGAAGTCGATCATGTTATTACTGTTTCTGATTCCATTAAATCCTGGTATTTATCTCACCGGCCGCAACTCCCTGTTGATGTAATCTATAACTCTCCCCCACTTGCAAAAAACTATGAATCCAAGGATTTTAATTCGGATAGGCTGACCGTCGGCTATGAAGGAAACATAGATGACAAAAAAAGCGGCTGGGAAAAGGTTATCGGCATTTCAGACATTTGCTCAAAGAACGTCGATTTTCATTTTAAAATTATCGGGGGAAACCGGTTCGGCAATTCCACTCCTATACCTGAACACCTTCAATCTCGTATAACATTAACCGGATGGGTCAATTATCATACCATTCCTATGTATATGACGGATGTCGATATTGGCTGGATTGACTTAGAGGATACAGCGTTTTCTCTTAACCGTGATTATTCATTGCCAAATAAATTTTTCAGTTATCTAAATAATGGCATACCCGTAATGGTCAATAATTCTAAAGAAATGAAGGAATTCATTAACAGACACCAGTGCGGCTATGTAATTGAAAAAAAGAACGCAACATCTAGAGATTATGCAGACGCGCTGCTTTCATTGCACAAGGATAAGAGCAAATTACAGCAAATGAGCAAAAATGCCCGTAATATAATGGAAAAACTCTATTCGTGGGAAAACATGGAGAAACGATTGCTTGCAATTTATCAATCGCTACTATAGGGGGGGTGTAATCCTTGGAATCTGAATCAATTCATACTATTAAAGTAACATTGCATGATGAGTTTGAACAAAATGGTAAAAAAATAGGCAATGAGTTATTCATACCTATTTCTTTATTAGAAAAAGGGTACAATATGGAAAAACGATGGAACGATAAAGAGCAAACGTTAAACCTGAACGTAACAACCGCAAACGTATGGGATATTAACCATTATGACAGTACAGGGAATTACCTGCATTATGACAAAAATAAGGTTGAAAACTGGAATGTGACGTTCACTCGCGAAGGAATTCCCAAAACAGTGTATCCACACGGTGCTTACTTTAACCCAGCCACCATCGCTCAATATGGATTGCAGCATTACAGCCTTTATTTAAAAAACAATGACGGGTCTCATAAAAGCAAATTCCTGAAAACGGCTGATTGGTTTATAGATCAGCAGGATTCCCGTGGCGGGTGGGCATATCAATTTGACCATGACTTCTACCCGGACAGACTTAATAAACTAAAAGCCCCCTGGTATTCAGCTATTGGTTTAGGCATGGCGATGTCGGTTCTCTCCCGGGCCTCTTTTCTGACAAAGGACAGGAAGTATAGTTCATGCGCTTTAAAGGCTAAAACGCTTTTCAAAACCCCCTCGACTAAAAATGGTGTGCTTACTAAATTTGAAAACAACTATTTATTTTATGAAGAATGTCCAACAAATCCACCAAGTTACATTTTAAATGGTTTTATGTTTTCATTAATTGGATTATATGATTTATTCAAAGTAACACACAATAGCGAGGCAAAGTGGCTGTATGACAGGGGAATCGTCTCATTAAAAAGAATGCTTCCACTATACGATTTGGGAAACCGTACAGCATATGACCTGACACATTATACAACAGACGGAGGCTATCCGAATGTTGCAAACTGGAGGTACCATATTGGTCATATTCATTTGCTGGCAGCTTTGTATTCGATTGAAAAAGATCCGAAAATGAACGAAACACTGAAAAGGTGGAACGGGTATTTAAAAGGAAAGGTATGCTAATGAATTAAGCAAGAAAAAATAGGCTGAGACGGGTGAAATCCCATCTCAGCCTATTGCCGTTTCCGCTTAACTTAATCATTCACTAATATCCTGGCTATTTGCTGTGCAGCATTGCCATCCCCAAAAATCGGCGGCGATTCGTCAGGTGCATGACACTCCATGACTTGATCCGCTATTTCCTCTCTATTCGCGCCTGCTAAGTGGTTCCACCCCGTTTCCACCGTTTCCGACCATTCCGTTTCATCCCTGAGAGTAACACAAGGAACCTGGAGCATATATGCTTCTTTCTGCAAACCTCCTGAATCTGTAAGAATGACATTTGCATTAGAGGCTAGTGCTAACATATCAAAATAGTTTAACGGATCTGCCAGTTTAATATGAGAGGCAGTGATTAAATCATTTAATCCAAATTCATTTATTTTATTTTTCGTTCCAGGATGCAATGGAAAAACTACCTGCTTGTTTAATTGTTGGAAAGCTTCAAGAATGGATTTTAGGCGTTCGGGGTTCTCGATGTTTTCTGCTCGATGAATGGTTGACAGGTAATAATTACTTTCTGAAAGACCTAATTCCTTTAAAATGGTGGATTGCTGACTGGCATGAGATTTAAAATAAAGAACTGCGTCATACATAATATCCCCTGTCAGATAAACCTGCTTATTAATTCCTTCCTTTTTTAAGTTTTCAATTGCAGCCTGAGAGGGGCAAAAAAGCCAGTTTGACAGGTGATCGGAGACAATCCGGTTGATCTCCTCAGGCATTCTCCTGTTAAAACTGCGCAGCCCGGATTCAATATGAGCTATTGGTATGTGCAGTTTTGATGCAGCCAGACTGCCAGCGAGCGTGGAATTGGTATCACCATAGACCAATACTGCATCCGGATTGACAGATATCATTACCTTCTCCAACGCGGGCAGCATATTACCGGTTTGTTCCCCATGAGTTCCAGACCCGATACCCAAGTAATAATCAGGCTCCGGAATGTTTAACTGTTCAAAGAAAACCGCAGACATGTTGTCATCGTAATGCTGGCCTGTATGAACGATTATTTCATCTGTTTCATTGTTTGATCTTAACGCCTTTGATAACATGCATGCCTTGACAAATTGAGGTCTTGCGCCGACAACTGTTAATACCTTCATGTTTCTTTCCTTTCTTTTTCAGTTTTCACCCAGCTTACTGTATCTGTTATCCCCTTTTTAAAAGGCGTCTTATCATACTGGCCAATTAGTGTCTGTAATTTTTCTGTCGATGCCCGATGACTCTGTACATCTGCGGTTCGTTGTGGCTTTCTGGTAATGTTTCCGTTATAATTCATAACATGTACAATCGTATCAACAACATATTTAATCGATAATTGCTGGCCTGTTGAAATATTAACACTTTCGCCAGGGGAGATGATTGGAAACGTTTTTAATGCAATATCCACCGTATCTTCCACATAAATATAATCCCTTGTCTGCTCACCGTCCCCATGAATCTCTGGAACATCTCCTTCCAATACTTTTTTTATGGTAAGTGGGATAACTCCCGCCATCGGCCCTTCATAATTCTGCCGCGGTCCATAATTATTAAAAGGACGAACAATAAAGGCATCCAAATCAAACATTTTCACATATGACCGTAGCATTAAGTCAGCCGCAGCTTTCCCAGCTGCATAAGGTGTCTGCGGATCAAGCGGGTGCCCTTCGTCCATGGGCTCGTACTTAGATGACCCATATGCTTCTGATGAAGAAAAATGACATAATGATTGGAATTGCCCTTTCAGCTGAAGTTCCAACAAATTCTTTAAAACTACAACATTTGTCAGAAACGTATTAGAGGGGTTGATAAAGGAATAATTCAGTGGCTTTGTAGCACAGTTGAAAACAATGTCGATGTCATGCTTTTCAATGATATAACTTAGTGCCTCCTGATTCTCTGCATCATCTATATGAAGAATTGCACCGTTGTTTAATGCCTGCTCTACATTCTCCTTTGTTCCAATAAAGAGATTATCCATAATGATAATCTGGTTTGCTCCCTCTGTTAATAGTTTATCTGTTAAATGACTCCCAATAAAACCGGCGCCACCTACAACTAAAACATTACGATTTTTTACAGGTTTCCGTTCCAATTTTTCATTCCCTTTCTGCTATTTAATAATTAAGTCTAGATTGTCCGCCATCAACTGTAATTGTGGACCCTACAATCCATGAAGCCCTATCCGATGCTAAGAAAACAGCAGTATCAGCGACCTCTTCCGGTGTCCCAAGCCTGCCAGCCGGTATTTTGTCACGGGCATAGTTTTTTAAATAATCAGGGTCGCGTTCCAGCCTCCGTTCCCATTCTTTATTGGGATGATAAACCGCCCCGGGAGCAATTCCAGCGACACGGACGTTGTTTTTAATCACCTCAGAACTAAAAGATTTTGTAAAACTAATAAGCGCGGCCTTTGAAGCGTTATATGAAGGAGACCCACCAGCTTCTTTGCCGTAGATGGATGCTATATTAATAATGACGCCATCTCCATTATCGATCATGTGCTGGCTCGCTAATTGACTCAATTGAACAGCTGCTATGAAATTCAATTCCATTGCTTCGTTAAATTTACCAGCAGGCGTATTAAGGACTGCATTCCCGTGATTTGCCCCTGCACTATTCACCAGTACATCAATGGTATTAAAATCGTTAACAAATTCACGGACTAACTGTTCTCTGTCTTCCTGTTTTAAAAGGTCTTTCTGATAAATTTGTTGTACTCCTAATTCTTCCTTTGTTTGCAACAATTCATCAGTGCTTCTGGCCACAATCCCAACTACAGCACCCTCACCGAGAAATGCCTTCGCAATTGCCTTCCCTATTCCTCTCGATCCACCGGTTACCAGTACCTTTTTTCCTTTTAGATTTAATTCCATCTTTGTCTCCTTCCTGTAATGCTGCTATTCACTTGCTTTTAATTGTATGAATAAATATAGAAAATCGTTAATACGTTAGCACTAGTGGAAAAAATTTTGGGCTTTGTCTTCGCTTTACGGGAGGTTACTGATGGGGAAACATGTTTGCTTTTTAGTTTCTGAGCATCCGTTTCTGGACGCAAGGATTTTTAAAAAAGAGGCCAAAAGTCTATTGAAGCAAGGCTATCATGTAACAATGATTGTTCCCAGAAAGGATGGTTATCTATTTGATACGGATGGGAGCAGCTTTACAGAAAGATTTCTGGATGAGGCATTTACTTACGAGGGTATAAACGTGATTACATATGGTCAGATAAATATGGAGAAATATTTAAATGAACTTTATCATAACCTTCGTTCCGGCGGCCATTCCCGTTTTAATGATCCACTGACACAGATAGGCATAGAACAGGAGGCTGATATTTATCATGCACACGAATTTATTTCAGCCTATTCCGGTATCGGTATTAAACGGGCTTTAGCTGCAAGCGGAAAACAATGCAAATTAATCTACGACAGTCATGAATTGGAACCTGACCCACTGATGAAACAACCCCGCAAAACGTATCGTACGAAAGAACAAATGGTCAAACACATGATAAAGGAATTAGATTACGTCATTACAGTATCTGATTCCATTAAAGAATGGTACCGTACCATTGATCCACAACTCCCTGTACAAGTGATCTACAATTCCCCTCCATTAGCAGCTAACTATGAGTCCAAAAAAGCGGACAATCCAGAACTCACCCTTGTATATGAAGGGGTTATAAGCCAAAAGCGGGGAAACTTCCAGCAGCTGATGAGTGTACTGGACAGATGCAATAAAAAATTTAAGTTGAAACTCAACATTATCGGCGGAGGCAAGAACTTCGAAAAAGAATACGTTCCAAAAATTCCACCTCACCTAAAAGATAAAGTTTACTATACTGGCTGGGTAGATTATGAATCCATTCCAGAGGTCATGAAGGATGCTGATTTAGGGTGGATTGATCTGGATGCTGCCAATTCCTTGAATAACCGCTTTGCTATGCCAAACAAATTTTTCAGCTACCTGAATAATGGGGTCCCTGTGATCGTTAATCAATGCACAGATATGGAAAAATTGATTGAGGCACATGACTGTGGCTATGTCGTTAAAAAGTTACAAGCCACCACTGAGGATTATGTTCAAGCCCTCGTCCATATGGAATCCAACAGAAACAAAATCCGGAAAAAGAGTATACATGCACGAGAGGCTATGGAAACAACGTATAGCTGGGAACACATGGAAGGAAAAATCTTTGCCATTTATGACCAATTGATTAAAGACATGTAAATCCAAAGTATTGAAAGGATGGTTACCTTGAGAGTACTTCACATACCGTACGGATCTCCAATGATTGAATTGTCCAAAGCACTCCAGTCAAAAGGAATTCAATCTGTATCCTGTCACTTTAATGAACACCCTTTTCATTTCAAACCCGATATCTGCCTGCAGACGAACACACTTTCAAGTCAGGAGCAGAGAAAAAAACGAAAGCAATTTTTAAAGGAATCGATGCTGAACTATGATATTTTTCATTTTCATTTTGGGGAAACATTTTTCGCCGACAAAAGTGATCTGAAAATGCTGAAACGCGCCGGTAAAAAGATGGTTGTTCATCATCATGGGTCAGATATCCGGCGTCCATCCATGGCTAAAAAAAATAATCCTTACGTCAAGGTGAAACCCGAATGGACTGACGAAAAAATAAGCAAAAATGTATCCGCGTTAGCAACCTATATCGATCATGCAATTGTACAGGATTATGAACTGGAAGCCTATATTAACAATTCTTATAAACATGTCCACGTTATCCCGCACACGATTGACGCTAATCAGTATACAGCCCACTATCCAGTCCCCAGCAACAAAACTCCTCTCGTTGTGCACGCCCCTACGTCACGAACTATCAAAGGAACAGAATTCATTCTAAATGCAGTAAACGAGTTGAAGCGTTCTGGCTTTACGTTTCAGTTTAAATTAATTGAGGGGGTATCCAACGACGAGGCTAAAAATCTTCTTAGTCAGGCAGATATTGTTATTGACCAGCTGCGAATAGGTGCCAGCGGCTATATCAGTTCAGAAGCAATGGCCTGTGGGAAACCTGTTATTTGCTATATTAGAGAGGATTTAGTATCAAAATATCCACCCGACCTGCCTATCGTAAATGCCAATCCCGACACCATCACAACTGTATTAAAGAACCTCCTGCAAAATCCGGAGAAATGGCAGGAGTTTGGCATAAAAGGAAGAAAGTACATTGAAAAGTATCACCACGCCCCAATCGTAGCAGATCGCTATATTGACATTTACAAAAATTTATAGGCATTCACCGTAAGAGAACAAACATAGTGAAAAGTCCAGTCGCCTTCACCCTTATTCTCATAAACTATTCAGTAAGCATCTTTCACCGCAGAAATGAGGTTCAGGATCATCATGACAATTCAAAGCCAATCGTATTCAAATGTAGCAGTTGTCGGTCTTGGTAAATTGGGACTGACTTTAGCTGCTGTTTTTGCCAATAACCGTTATAACGTTACCGGGGCTGACATAAATAAAGATGTCGTTGCATCAGTAAATCGTGGGGAATCCCATATTCAAAATGAGCCAGGATTAAATCATTTAGTTTTGAAAGCCCACAAAGATAAAACATTGTCAGCCACAGCGGATACTGTGGAGGCGGTAGCTAAGTCGGATATAATCATTGTGATTGTACCAGTGCTAGTAGACGAACAAGACAATACTGACTACCAATATATGGACCTGGCAATTGAAGATATAGCCAAAGGCATAAAGAAAGACTCGTTAGTTATCATTGAAACAACCTTGCCACCCGGCGATACAGAGCATAGATTTGGCAAAAAAATAGAAGAAGTTTCAGGGCTAAAACCAGGAGAAGATTTCTATCTTGCCAATAGTCCAGAAAGGGTTTATTCCAGCCAGATTATCCACAATTTAAAAAACTATCCAAAGGTCGTTGGCGGAATTAATAAGGAAAGTCTCAAGCTGGCAAGTGATTTTTATAAACAGGCACTTGGCTGTGATTTGATTAAAGTAAGCTCACTCGAAACAGCTGAATTTTCAAAGGTTGCAGAATGTGTGTACCGCGACGTAAACATTGCGCTTGCTAACGAGCTTGCAGTGTTTGCAGAAGAAAAAGGCGTCAATATGGCGGAAGTAATCAGTGCCAGTAATAGTCAGCCCTACTCCAATTTGCATTCTCCCGGCATTGGTGTGGGAGGTCATTGCATTCCCATCTATCCCTACTTTTTCATAAATAAGGGACTGAGTGATGGCCTGACTACTTTATCAAGGGAAATAAACGATAACATGGCTGCTTATGCCATTTCAAAAGTCGAAAAACAAGCAGGTTCAATAGAAGGAAAAAATATTCTCATTCTGGGATTATCTTATAGAGGAAATGTGAAAGAACCGACAAAATCGACTGCCCTGCTCTTAATCAGCCAGATGAGGGACAAAGGTGCACAGCCCTTTGTAAATGACCCGCTATTTTCTGACCGTGAAATCCGACAGTACGGAGCCACCCCATTATCCTTGGACGATACGCGCTGTTCTGAAATGGATGCCATTATCCTGCAGGCTTTTCATCAGGAATACAGTATGATTGACTTCAGCCAATTTCCAAGATGCCAGCTTATTCTTGACGGCCGCAATAAATTCAATAAAAACGAAATATCCCAGCCGGGCATCGCGTATGAAGGAATAGGAAATGAAGGAGGTCTGTAAGAATGCCGGGTAATCATTTCAGCAGCATACCAATGGTTGATTTGCAAGAAGAATTAGCGCTGATTAGGGAGCCTGTACTAGAGGCGGTTACAGAAGTATTGGATAGCGGAGACTATATATTAGGGGAAAAGGGTGAAAAACTGGAAAAATTGACAGCGCAATACGTAGGGGCTTCCTACAGTATTGGAGTCGCAAGTGGCACCGATGCCCTGCAGCTGTCACTGGAAGCACTGGATATCGGACCAGGCGATGACGTTATTACAACCCCGTTTACCTTTTTCGCCACAGCAGGAACGATAGCGAAAACAGGAGCTAGACCAGTTTTTGTCGATATTGAAGAAGAAACCTATAATATAGACCCTTCCAAAATAGAGGAAGTAATAACCCAGAACACAAAAGCAATCATCGTTGTTCATTTGTATGGCAAAGCCACTAATATGAACACCATTATGAAAATCGCAAGAGAGCATAACCTGTTTGTCATAGAAGATGCCTGCCAAGCCATTGGAACAGAGTATGACGGAAAGCGCGTTGGATCAATCGGCGACATCGGCTGTTTCTCCTTCTTTCCATCGAAAAACCTTGGGGCATTTGGAGATGCTGGTCTTGTAACGGCGAATGATCGGAAACTTTATGAAAAGATATTCCAACTGCGCAACCACGGGAGCAGTGAAAAATATCACCATTCACTGATTGGTATGAACAGCCGGCTCGATGAAATCCAAGCGGCTATTTTGCTAGTGAAACTATACTATCTGGATATTTTCCTGCACAAACGAAAAGAAGCCGCCAACATTTATACGGAAAACCTGAAGGACCTTGTAAAAACGCCACCAATTGCAAGCAGCAGGGAACACACTTTTCACCAATATTGCATTGAGTCGGATAAAAGGGATGAACTGGCATTAGACCTTGAAAGTAATGGAATTGACTCAGCTATTTACTATCCCATTCCCTTGCATTTACAGCCGGTATTTGATTACCTTCATTATAAGCAAGGTGATTTTCCGATTGCTGAAAAGGTAGCTGAAAGAATTCTGGCACTTCCAATATCCCCGACTCTATCCTTTCAAAAACAAGACTATATCATTACAACAATACGACGTTTTTTGGAGAACAATGGATGAAAAAATCCATTGTTCTTTTCAGTTTATTCCAGTGTTTTTAAAAAGTCATTCCAGTTCGGGGCATTATTCGTAATACTCTCTTTATGTTCCCGAACATTGTACACCGTAAAATCCTCATACAGGAAACGGTGTTTTTTTAATAATCGGTTCAATACACTGACATCTTCATAAAACATCCCATTTTCAAAGGTGATGACCGGAAATCCCCCTTCTCTTCTTAATGAAGATGTGCGGTATATTCTTGGCCCCAGGGGAAAACGATAAGCCAAAAGGTCACCTTTTCCCTTAATGGCATTTCCCTTGGCAACACCTTTAAAGAGAACGTCCTCTGACAATTGCTTCCACTTTCGTAAATTGCCGTACAGCACCGAAACGTCCTCGGGTGATTCTGCCAGATATGTTTTTATAACGGAAATGGCATCCGGGTCAAGCCAATCATCTGCATCCAATTCCAAGATAAAGTCTGAATGAACAAGCGGCAGTAATTCATTCAAAGCCCTTGCCTTTCCCCCATTCTGCTTGTTGAATACCTTCACCTGCTGTCCATCACGCCATTGCTGAAGCAGCTCAAAGGATTTGTCCGTTGATCCGTCATCCATAATGAGCAGTTCGTCGGGCTGTTCCGTCTGCAGAAGGCATGAGGCAACAGCTGTTTCCACATATGCTTCCATATTATAGTTTGCAATCATAATGGTAAAGCTTGGATCCTGTATATTCGTTTCTTCCAGCTGGTATTTTTGAAGAAACGTTTGCTTTTCGATTGTATTCCTGGAGCTGTTTTTTTTTGCTTGCTTCACAAGCCCCTCACTAAACGTTGTAAGAGAAGGGTCTGCTTTTGCCAGCCAGGAAGGCAGGAGAGCCTCCTTAAATGGCAGCTGGGAAGCTGATAACACCGGATGCTCTTTAAGATATGGCGTGCGAACCAATAACGGCTGATGGATCGTAGTGGCCCGGTTATGATAGAAGGTTCCCAAAACTTCCTTTTGCTGTGGAAGCTGGATAGTTTCAGCAGTTGCCGATGGCGAAATATAATCGGTGCCGTGAAGAAGTAATACATAGGGGGTGTCTATGGTTTTGATTTTCTTGTTCAAACGATCTCCAAGGTCAGTATACCAAACTATTTCAAACCAGCCAGATTCTTGCAATTTAAAAGGCATGTTCTTATCCTGAAAAACAATTACAGATTTTAATCTGGAGCTAACCTTATTTAATGAAGATAATGCTTTATGCAATGCTGCCTGGTCTGAATACTGGAAGAGAATAGCGGTTATATCTTTCAACATACACCCTCCGTTCTGCATGAGAAAGCTTTAGAAGAAAAGAATAGACTGCAATCTATTCCATAGTTCCGATGAGTATATAAACATCCAGTTTCCGGGAAAATAAGCAAGCAGTCCACCGCTTGCAGAAGAATGTGCACGTTTCTTGGTAGATATGCCGATTCAAATAATGTATCTTTGCATAAATATATAGTAATCGAAACAAGTCTTGTTGAGATTCAGCCCATGAATTTACCCTTGGGAAAGACGGCTGATCACCGGCTTTCCCTTTTTCCGTAAAACTGAAAAAGGATTTTTTATCCTAATAACCCTCTTTTTTAAGTTATGCCTAAAATTTTAAAACGATACAATTTACAGATCATCTTCAATTCGGTACTCTTATCATCAGAGGAGGCAATACACATGCGTACATTTTCGGAAATCCACTCCATTACAGAAGTTGATCAATTCATACGGAGTAATCAGCTTGCATTGCTGTTTGTTTCCCGCACAAATTGCAGTGTCTGCCACGGCCTGATGCCTCAAGTGCAGGAACTGATGGACCACTATCCGGAAATCCAGCTGGGTCATATCAATGCAGATCATATGGAAGAAGTTGCCGGCCACTTTTCCATATTTACAGTGCCGGTCATTTTAGTGTTTGTTGACGGGAAGGAATACATCCGGGAGGCCAGAATTGTTCATATGGATAGATTCGAGGAAAAATTGGACAGGATTTATAAAAATATTGCCCAATAAGGAAAAACCCGCTCCTGGTAAGAAGCGGGCCTTCCTTTATTTGATTTGCATACCAGAAAAGTACAATGATTTACCTTCATTGAGAGGTTTTTTGGTCATGATTTTTCCTTTGTACAATACATCACCGGATTTTGTATCGATTATCGTTATCGTTTGAGGGTTTTCCTGATCCATACCAACTGGCGTCGCAAGCACATACATTGTTCCATTCGCTATTTTCAATACCGAATGCGCTTCCCTCTGCTTGGCAGTGTCCTGGGATGGCAGCTCTGTTTGGCTCCCAACCTCTTCCGTTTTTACATTGTACAACGTCAATTGATTCTCGTTCTGCAAATAAAGGGTTGCGTTTTTATACATGATGGCATCTGCACCTGCTAACTCCTCAGGAAGCTTCATCGATTTCTTCTCACCCGTTTCCAGGTTATAGACGACATACTCCTTTTCACCTTTATTGGCTGGTTTTTCCGTAACGGAAGTCTGGTTTCTTTCAGGATCACGTATAATTGGCTCCTCCGTCTTTTCGTATATGACACAGTTATGGGCAGCTTTTATATCCGAACTTGATAATATCCTGATTTTGACGCGTGTATTTTCATTCTGGTTTTCAACAGCTGCAATTTTTTCTTCACCGTTGATTTCCTGTTTCGAGATATCAAAACTATAGACATATTTTGCGCCCCTGCCATTCTTTGGATACATTTGCGAAATGACCTTCAAATTACCATCAACCATTTGTACATCTTCAATGTAAGCATGGTTGTACATGGCCCTGTTGGGTACAGGTACTGTAAATGATGTTGTCTCATCACTTTCTTTATCCAAAACGGCAATATCAAATTCCATGTCACTTGCAGAGCTGCCTATAAACTGATTAATTACTTCTGCATATGCTAGGGTATTTTCTGTTTCAAAGTACGATGCAATATTACCGCCTTTCCCGCGCATGAAACCACGATATTTATCCTGTAGCTGTTTTATTCCCTGGCTGTAGAATCCCCGCTGGAGCCGCTCAAAAAATGATTGCTCACCGGTATAGTTCGATCCTTCCGCTGTAACACGAACACCTTCACCCATACCTCTGGAACTGGTACTATAATGACCGTTTAATACGACTGGCTCCAACTCTTCTTCATTACCACTCATTTTTTCAAATACAACTTCCGGGTAACTGCTTGCTGACAATGTTGACTGTATATAAAACGTCCCGACGGTCAGAACGACAACCGTTACAATCGCAATTAATCTCCAATACCGTTTCATTTTGCATCTCCTTTACACCGTTATTTTTCGCTTCAATAAGAAGTTACCGACCCAAATAGACATGGTGGTCACGATTAACCCCATTACAACCTCCAGTCCAAGTATCTCAAGTGGATAGAAATAGTCACCCATGGACAAAACAGGTAAGATAAAGATTACGACAGAAATCGCAACATAGCCGATTCCCGCGATGATCCCCTTCCATTTAAAACTGCGCTCGAACAATATCGCTGTAAACACAATCGTTAACGCCATGAATCCAGCACCATAATATAGAATAAACTCCGTGAAGGTTTGCGGAACCAGCATTGTCAAGTAGTCCCAATTAATAATCTGACCAACTGTCATATCCGATCTGAAATCTGTTGGCACCAGCCACTTCAATACACTGTTTTCCAGCGGCAAGATAATCAGCTGAACGGAAACAAGTCCCAGCACCATGGCAAAAATAGATATCAATTTTGCCAAGTAAACATTCAGCCGGGCTGTCGGAAGCATCAACAGCCGGTATATGAACGTATTTTTCCCGAACCAGTCACGGTACCAAATCATAAAAACATAGAAGATTAATGCTGCTGCACATATTGCAATTGGTGCCATGAACCATAAGCTCCGTGCAATCGCCATAAACGATATCTGACCGTTTTGTTCAATAAATTGTGCCCGTGACAGCATATCCTCATAAATCGCTGTATTGGCCTCTGACATATACTTATTTGCCTTCACAATAACACCTGTAACCTGTATGATGACCGTCATAGCAATCAGCACAAGGTAGATTTTCATAAACCGGCTTAATTCAAAGTTTACCAATTTTGTTAAACGATTCATTTCTGATACACCTCTCTCATCACATCCACAACCGATTTTCCTTCCGTTTCCCGCACTTCTTCACTATTGAATTCCGTTAAAACTTCCCCTTCATCCAGAAGCACCACTTTATCAAGCAAATGCTCAATATCGCCAATTTCATGCGTCGTAATAATGACACCCCGGTCTTCCACTAGATGACTGGTAAACACTTCCGCAATTTGCTCCCGGCTGAAAATGTCAATTCCAGAAAATGGCTCATCCATCAGCAAATAGTCCACATCAAGCGCCAGCCCCAGCAGCAAATTCACTTTGGCTCGGTTCCCTTTCGATAAATTATTTATTTTCTCGTTTTTACTCAGCTTGAAAAAAGACAATATCTCCGTTGCACGGTCCTGATTCCAGCTGTCATAAAAATCATCCATGAACTGCATCGCCTCCGCTATCGTCATACTTGGCAACATCGTAATTGCATCCGGAATGAATGTAATTTTTTCATAGCTGTTTTTGTTAATGGTTTCACCGTTCATTAGAATCTGTCCGCCATTGATCGGTGTCAGGTTCATAATCGCATTCAATATCGTCGTTTTACCAACACCGTTGATACCAATGATACAAGTGATTTCTCCTTTTTCAGCGGTAAAGGACACACCCTTTAGCACGTTTTTGCGCCCAAATTTTTTCTTAATGTCTTTCACTTCAATCATGCCTGTACCCCCTTATTGATCCTCTTCCGATTCAAATTTTTTCTTCACCCGGTCCACCACGTCATCAATTGGTACTTGAATGGACCGGATGGAATGGACAAACGAATCCACCGCTTCGTCGATCAATTCTTCCCTTACCTGACGCAAGATTGCCTCGTCTTTTGTAATCTTGCTTGGCAAATTCCGCTCAGTATAAATCAAGCCCGCTTCCTCCATTTCCTTGTAAGCCCGCTGTGCAGTGTTCGGATTTATTTTCAGCCGGTTCGCCAGCTCCCTTCTAGAGGGAATCTCTTGCCCCGGCTCCAATATGCCGGTTGCAATCTGTTCCTTAAAATGGCGGATAACCTGCACGTAGACCGGATCCCGTTTATTAAAATTCACACTCATATGCCCAGCTCCTATTTCCCTCAGATGTCTGTCAGCAAGTGTATTAAAAGGTTAATACACTATGATCAAAAAAGCACCTGGCTCAGCCGCCAAGTCCCTCCGGCCACAGCCTTTCAAACAATGTGTATTAAGTGCCTAATACATCTTATATACTGTATTATACGGTTAATACACTTAAGTGTCAACAAGGGGGGGAAAATTTTGGCCGCTTTTAGATATAGTGCCGTTAAAAAGCATACCTATTTAGTCTGTGATAAAATAGATATAAACTTAAATGAACGGAAGGATGATTAATTCATGACTGCGGATATAAAATTAACCTCTTTGTCGTCAAAAGGCGGATGCGGCTGTAAAATTGGACCGGCTGACCTGGAAAATGTACTTCGTTCGCTTCCACAGACGGTACCTAACCCTAATTTGCTTGTCGGCCTGGACACAAGTGATGATGCAGGTGTCTACAAATTAACAGATGACCTTGCCCTTGTTCAGACTGTCGACTTTTTTACGCCAATTGTTGATGACCCGTATGCATTCGGACAAGTGGCTGCTGCCAATGCCATAAGCGACGTATATGCAATGGGCGGCACACCAATTACTGCATTGAACATTGTTGCATACCCAATTTCGACGCTGGCAGAAGATATTTTAGCTGATGTTCTGCGCGGTGCCGGTGATAAATTGGCCGAGGCAGGTGTTTCGCTAGTTGGCGGACATTCAATTGATGACCAAGAACCGAAATTTGGACTTGCCGTCACCGGAACTGTCCATCCCGACAATGTACTGACGAACACCGGTGCCAAACCGGGCGATAAGCTTATTCTGACAAAACCGATTGGGGTCGGAATCATGACAACATCCCTGAAAAATGGACTGCTGTCGGACGAGGAAATAAACCGTGTGACAGGGGTAATGACAACATTGAACAAGACAGCCGCTGAAACGATGAAAAATTACCATGTACATGCCTCGACCGATGTCACCGGGTTTGGACTGCTTGGCCATGCGTCCGAAATTGCGGCAGGCAGCAGCGTGGAAGTCCGCATTGACTCCAATTCGGTACCCGTTCTTCCACGAGTAAAAGAACTGGCCGAAGCTGGATCTGTACCAGGTGGAACGAAAAATAACTACGACCATATTCGCGATATCGTTACCTTCCCACAAAACACCAGCCAGCTAGACAAATGGATACTGTGTGATGCCGTTACCTCCGGGGGCCTCCTGATTTCCGTTGACACGAACGATGCCGAGGCACTAGTGGCAGACCTGCAGGAAAAAGGCGCTGAAGCGAGCATTATAGGCGCTGTTGCTGATGGCAATAATGGACATATCACGGTTGAATAACCAGGGAGTGATGCATCGATGTTTCAAGATATCACGCTTGATGATTTTTTTGAAAAGCAAAAGAAAGGGGAACTAACAGCTATTGACGTTCGCTCACCTAAAGAATTCAAGGAAGCAACCATTCCTGGCAGCGTCAATATCCCAGTGTTTACCGATGACGAGCGCGCAGAAGTCGGCACCCTTTACAAACAAGTAGGAAAAGAAGCCGCCAAACAGCGGGGACTGGAAATTATGTCCGCAAAACTGCCTGATTTCATCGCAAAATTCCAGCAGATTGACACACCGAAAGCTGTCTTCTGCTGGCGCGGCGGCATGCGCAGCCGGACTGCCGCAACCGTCGCTGACCTGATGGGGGTAGACGTCCATCGACTCCAGGGCGGTATCCGCTCCTATCGCCGGTGGGTTGTGAGCGAACTGGAAAAGGCTTCATTTTCACCTAATATCGTTGTTTTAAACGGTAACACCGGGACAGGCAAAACGAAAATCCTGCACCAGCTGTCAGAGAAAGGTTATCCTATCATCGACCTTGAAGGCATGGCCAGTCATAGAGGGTCGATTTTCGGCCATATCGGACTGGAACCAAGCAACCAGAAAAAATTTGACGCACAGCTTGTCCATGCCATGTACCAGTATCAGGATGCGCCATTTGTTTTAATGGAAGGGGAAAGCAGGCGAATCGGCAAAGTAAGCATCCCGGACTTTCTTTACGATAAGAAGGAACAAAGTACACAACTATTCATACACTTGCCTAAGGAAGAGCGTATCCAGAACATTTTAGACGACTACAAACCATGGATCCAGCCTGATGCCTTTCTTGAGGCATATCGGCGCATCCGGAAACGCATCCATACCCCGATTGCCAAACAAATCGATGATAGCTTGAATGCAGGAAGTTATAAACAGACTGTCCAGCTGCTGCTTGATTATTATTATGACCCAAGGTATGAGCATACGGCCGAACAATACCCAAAAGAAAAGACAGCCGTTATTCATGCTTCCAGTACAGAAGATGCAGCGTCGCAAGTGGAAAAGCTGCTTACCGGCAAGTATAAACAGCAATCGAGCGCGCTTCTTTAACCTTTACCAATTTGTCATATGCCGTTCACCTCCAGTTCATAAACTTGCCCTATACTTGTATTATACGCTACGATGTCAGCGGAACTTTACGAAAGGGGATTATGGAATTGGGACATTATAGTAAAATCTTGCTGCGATTCTCGGCTATATTTGCGTTAATTGGTGCTTTTCTCGGATCGCACATGGCCGGTGCGGGCAGCCTTGCATTCAAAACAGTGCACGCGCATATTCTGGTTGTCGGCTGGCTGACACTGTTTGCATGGGCAGTCTACTACAAAATTTTTACCCCAGCCAAAACAATGGTTGCCACCTTTCATGTCTGGTCGGCGATTATTGGAGCAATCGGTCTGACCGTCGGTATGTGGCTCTATTACTTGCGGCCATTTGACCTGGCTGATGGGTTCGTGACCGTCTTCTTTATTGTCGGAGGCTCCATCTTGCTCCTCAGCTTTGTGTTCTTTGCCATACTGACGTTCATGCGGACAGAGGATGGGAAATAGAAACTGGCGCAATCTGAAACAGTACACCATGCCCAAATTTGGTGTGCTGTTTTTGTATAACAGGCCTTTACCGGTTGATATTTCCTCATTTCGGTTGATTCTTGCCACATTCCGGTTGATTCTTCCCGCATTTCGGTTGATTCTTGCCACATTCCGGTTGATTCTTCCTGCATTCTGGTTGAATCTTGCTACATTCCGGTTGATTCTTCCCTATTCTGGTTGATTCCTTGCATATGTAATAGGTGTAGAGGATATCATTATTCACAGACTTGAATCAGCCATCGTTTCACATCCGCAAAACCCAGACTGGACAGATGATTATGATTGGGCTGAACGAATGCTCCCCTACAATCCATATCGCACGCGAGCATTAGTGGTCTTCTTTTTTAAGCAACGGGAAAAGCAAGCTAACGAGCTTCCACAGGATGTGGTGACTTCGACGTTCGACACAGGACGTGCCGGTATTTAGTCGAAGGTCCCCTACCGAAGTGTCATTTTCACCGGACTTTTTGAACAACCTCTTTAATAAAATGATTTTTGTCCCAACCACTTCTCTTTCCTATCAAGCATAGAACAACAACACAATCAGCGGTCCAAAAATGGAACAAGCAATGGCACTTAGCGTCATCGCAACCGAACTCACCGAAGTTGTATAGTCACCATATTCAACAGCCTTTGACGTTCCAATGACATGGGACGCACTTCCGAAAGCCATCCCTTTTGCTAAAGAATCATCTACCCTGAACAAACGAAGAATAGAAGGCCCGACGACTACGCCAGTAAATCCTGCCGTCATAACAAACAGGACAGCAAGTGACGGCAGACCGCCCAGTCCATCAGCGATTTGCATGGCAACAGGGGTTGTTACCGATTTAGGCAAAAGTGAAAAAAGCAGTTCTTCCCTGAAACCGAGCAGCTCCGCCAATAAAAGGCCGCTGGAAATGCCTGTCAGGGATCCGACAAACACCCCACCCAAAATCGGAAATAGATTTTTAACCAAGAGATACCGCTGATTGTATAAAGGATATGCAAGCGCCACGATAGCTGGACCAAGGAGAGCATCAATCCACTGTCCGCCAATCATATACGTGTCATATGGAACTCCCACTAGCAAAAGCAGGAGTACAACGGCAAATGTCGATGTTAAGGCAGGAATAAGGAACGGCAGATTAAATCGGTGATATACCCGAGTCATGAATCGATAAATGAAAACGGTTAGGCTTACGAAGACGATTCCGATAAGTGCTTTTGACAATCCGCTTTCTCCTTTCGCTTTCCCCTGTCCCTTGCCAAAAAACGACTCGTGTGTCCAGCAAAAATCATGACAAGCAGAGTACTGATGATGGTAATGACAAAAAGCCAAACAGTCCGGCCGGCGAAAAGGTTAAAATAATTCATCACACCAGCAGTGGCGGGAACAAATAACAGTGGCAAATAGTCCAATAAAAAGACGGAGCCCGTTTCAACCCACTGAGTAGGACATATTTTCAACAGCAGTGCAGCAAATAGAAGCAATAATCCAACTATACTTCCCGGAATAGGCAAATGCAGAAGACTCTGCAACAGACTGCCGGCAAAATAAAAAATGTATAAGAACGCAACTTGTATCACAATTGTTAAGATTTTCATTTGCATGGTAATTCCCCGGAGTAAAATGCTGAGGAACACCGCCCTCCTTTATTACGCGATGGGAAGGGGGACAGGTCCCTTGTCCCGACTTTTCCAGGATGATGGCCTATCCCAGTCCCTCGTTATTGCTCCAATTTATTAAAATAATCAATAATCCCGAGTGCGCTTACCTGCATATCCAAATTAATCAGTACATAGACATCATGGCTTTCAGGTACACCAAGAAACGACAGCTGTTCCTTCACTCGATCCAGCAGCCTGGCAGCCAGCACATCAGAGCCTTTCCCTTCTGAAATGGTGTTCTCTCCAATCTCCACAAAAATATCCAGCCATTCGGAAACCTGAACAAGTGCTTCATTCACCATTTCTGTCATGCCAAAATGCCCGAAATAAATCCGGTCCACGCCTAATTTCCGGATTCGATTAATGGATGTCTTCATAGCATCCGGGTCAAAATGATTCGGTGAAGTGGAAGGCACAAAGAAGTTAATGCCCTCACGAATCAGCTGCTGGTAGCGGATTCCCACCGTATCACCGGTAAATAAACCATTGCTCACCGGGTCGTAAATACTGAAGTGATGCTTGGCATGGCCTGGTGTATCTAAAAATTCAAGTGTACAGTTCTCCCCAATTGACAGGGTTTTGCCATCCTCTTTTACAAGCAATCGTTCTTCCGGCACCGGAACAATTGGGTCGAATAAATCGCTGAAACTGTCGCCATATACAGCCCTCGCACCTGCAGCCAGTTTTTTCGGATTCACCAAGTGCCTTGCTCCCCTCGGGTGAACCACTACTGTTGCATTTGGACATTCTTTCAATAGCAACCCGGCGCCACCGGCATGATCAAGATGCACATGGGTAACAATAATATATTTCACCTGTTCCAACGTGAAACCCAGGTCATCCAGCCCTTTTTTAATATGACTAACCGACGGACTCGGCCCTGTTTCTATCAATGTCAAGTCGTCCTCATCAATCACATATGTCCCCGTCCGCTCCGACGCGCCCAAATCAAAACCATCGATTAAATGGATGCGCTCATCAAGCTGTACCGGTTCTTTATTTTCCATTTGGTCACCCTCCCCCTTTGCTATCTTTCAGTGACAGTGTGAAAACCGCCGATAAACCTTTTAAAAGTCATTTTCGGTTAAAAATGCCATAATTCCTTCCATCAAGCCATCCGCCAAAGGCAATTCCGGGTTACCGTATGTCTCTCTGTTTCCCTGCTCATCTTCCGGTGCCTCTTTAAGCACGTGGTTCATTTTTTCAAGGATGAGCATTTCCGCATTCGGGCGAGATTCCTGAAGCAACTCTGCCTCACTGACCGGAACCTGTAAATCGCGGCCGCCACCAACCAGCAGTACCGGTATATCCAGTTCGGCTATTTCCTTCCTTGGGTCATAGTCCATCCACGAAGCCATAAAGGCCTGCACGGACGGCCGGAACAGCCCCTGCAATTCCTTGTTTATTTGCTGGACCTTTTCGCCCTGTTTAAGCTTCTCTAAAATGTCTTTCGCATTCTTAAGCGAATCGTCTGATAACTGTGCTTTCAATTGTTCGTACAACACATTATCAATCGAGCGGCCGGCACCTGCAAGCGAAATGAATGCATCGGCATTTCCATTCTGCGCAGCCAGCATTCCGACTAGCGAGCCTTGGCTGTGACCGATAATACCGACTTTGCTAAAAGAGTCATCTTCTGAGAGTAGTTCGGTCCATGCTGCTGCATCATCAACAAATTGGTCAAACCGCAGTTCCTTTTCCGGAATTGCTGCCTCCAAGTTTTTCCCAACACCGCGTTTATCATAGCGCAAACTGGCGATACCGCTCTTAGCCAAGTCTTCCGCCAGCATTTTCAGGCTATTATTTTTGCCTTGAATGCCGCCAGAATTGCCATTACGGTCAGTCGGCCCCGATCCTGGGATAATGAGCATTACCGGAAATGGACCGTCACCCTCTGGCGTTTCCAGCTCACCGTAGAGTGATCCTTCATTCGTCTTGACACTTAAAAAGTTTCCGTCACCCTCTTGAACAAGGTCGCCTTTGGTTAGCTGAAATGGAAAGGACTGACCGCTCTGACTGAAATCCCCTTTAATGGTACCGTCCGACCATTTACCGTCGAACGCTAGCTGCTGTCCCTGGACTTCCATAAAAAAAGACACATCCTGCCCATTCACCGTGACAGAGGAAAACGGATAATCACTGATACCCTGTACCGGAATGCTGATTGTTCCAGCCCACTCTTCCTTCTTTTGAAATTGTACAATAATATCGAGTGACTGACCGGGTACATCAATAGATCCCGTCCACTTTCCGGAAACATCGGCAGTCTCTTTATCGTTGTCTCCGGCATCATCACTGCATGCTGTAAAAAAAGCCACAAAAATCACCACTGTCAGCAAAAAACAAACCGTTTTCTTCACAAGCATCCCTCGCTTCCACTACTGTTCCTAATCATACGGACAGCAAGTGGGAAATGTTTCATATTAAAAGCCAGCACTGACCACTATTCCGATTAAAACAGCAGTGAAACTAGCCATGGAGCAGCATACAGTGTCATAAACTGCACACCATAATTAACACCTTTTCTATGCAAAAAGCCTGCTACAAGGCCAATCACCAGTACACCAACAATATTGAGCACGCCTGCATCCATATACGCAAGCATTACGACAAGACCGAAAAAGAGTCCAAGCATCGCCTCGTGGGGAATGTACCGGAAAACAAATGCACAAATCGGCTGTGCAAACTTAACCGTAATGTAAAAAGTGATAATGATGGCGACTGCAGCGCCAATTACTGTAGCAATGACAAAATCATTCATCGACAATATATGGTGCAAATTATGCTCATACGTAAAAACCGGCGGCGCATTAAACAATGCATGCCCTGGACCCAATGCGGTTGGAGACAGCGGATAACCAATAGCTATCAGCGGGACCAGTGTGCCGGAAAGATACGCCGCATTGGTAAGTCCGTCCATACTTGATATCGCCCTGGCAGCACGCTTGACCGGATCCTTGATTCTGCTTGCAATTGTCTCCCCAAGAAATATTGTCATCCCCACTGGACTCATGAAAAATGTCAGAACCCCGAAAACCGAGCTGACAGCGCTGGAGATCGTCTCACGCTTGTCCAATATTCGAAATGGGTTCGGGAATCCTTTTTCTGGCTTGGTCTTTGCCATTTTAATTTCTTTTATACCATAACGCGGCAAGCTCCGTCTTACTTTACCATTCGTCAGTTCAAATAATTTCAGGATCACTGGCCCGATCGTGATTCCTAGAAAAAATGACGTAAAAACAGTCGTATCTCGGGGAACAACACCAACTTCCCAATACAAATGGCGCAACCCCTGTATAATAAAAGCAAACGGTACAATCGACAATAATGCGAACCAGCGATTTTTCGCCATTAATGCCAGGAAAACAGCACCTAAGAAAAATATCTGACTGGAGTACTGTTCAATCACATCCGCAAGCGGTACTAATGCCGATGCCAAAAGCAGGCTGAGCGGAACTGAAACGATGGTGCCAATAACCGAACCTGATGCCATTTTTCGTATACTTATATCCGGTTTCCCATACTTTTTCAGTACCATCGCATGGTCCACCATTGGAGCGGACATAACACCGCCGGGGATTCCCGCGATGGCAACCGGTATGGAATCAGTCAGCTTTTTGGCTATTATAGCCGCAATAAAAAATGTCAAAATGATAATAGGCTCTAGCCCAGAGATAACAAGCAACAATGTGACCGGAGCTAGAACAGCGGTTTCATCCGTACCAGGAGCGATACCGATGATTGTATACAATGCTGCACCAAGCACAGCCGCTACACCCATTTGCAAAATTAATCCAATATCCATCGTTCTTTATCCCTCATCTATATACTTGAATTTTCGTTTGGGCTTTACAAGGATGGCACTAACGATAAAACCTGCCACCGCACCAACCAGGCCGAAGATAAGCGGCTCTTGTCCACCAGGTGCAAGCAAGTATCCGCCAAGTGATGTCCCACTGCAAATGATGAGGCTTATAGCCAAGTCCCTGATGCTGACAAGATCCTCCCATACTTCGATATTATTTTCAGTTTCAGGCAAATTTCAGCAACCCCTTTTGTGTCAGTTTCTTTGTTGAAAAATCTTTTCTTATTTATAAATTATACCTGTTCAACATTGTTTAATGAAGAAACGTCCCTTAAAAATTTGGCAAAAAACATTGCAGGAGTTGCGCACATAATCAGTCAGCCCCTGCTAAAACTAATATCGAATACTTTTAGGAGGTTATGTTGATGCAAAACCAGCAGCAAAATTTCACGAACACGACACAATTGCCACCGCAGCAGCACTATGGCGGACATGATATGTTTGATGCACATGAGGCATTGTCATCCCTGGTGAGCGGGATTAATCAGTGTGTCATTTTCGAACAGCATATCCAAGATCCGGAACTGCTATCAATGTCCCAAAAACACCGGGCATTCTGCAGCCAACTGTACAACACTATCCTGGATACGTTTCAAACCGGACAGGATCCGGCAGTTGATACTAAATCCTATAAAATGGATCAAAGCAATGATGTTGTATATGGTATGCAGCCTCCAGCTCAGCCAACTACACCGATGCAGTCGGCTAATGAGTTAAACGACCAAACCATTTCCGGCTTTATGATGGGCTCCATGAAATCAGCTGCATCAGCATTTACAATGTCATCTCTGGAAATGTCCAACCCGGTGCTGCGCCGTGTTCTCGCAGACAGTGTCCCGAACCTGGTTGAAATGGCCTATGAAGTATTCCTTTATCAAAACAAAAATCAATATTATCAGGTACCACAATTGCAGCAGCAGGACATGCAGGCATTCCAGCAAAGCTATGCACCAATCCAGGGTACCATGCCACATTAAACTTGAAGCAGAAATGGAACCAGCTCTTTGCTGGTTCCATTTTTTTGCTGTCAGAAAAAAGCAGCACTATTAAATAAGCCTGTTTGCACTCGGGCAAACAGGCTGACTTCCCTTTTTAATCGAGGAGCCGATTCATTTCATCAACAGACATAATTCGGGCTGACCTGTGGATATCCTCTATATCGTACGACCCATCCCCATCACAAACACTGCAACGGTATTGCCAGCCCTCATCGTCCGACAGCATCCCTGTTCCTTCACAGGCCTTGCACGTGTAACCTCGATCCACTATACACCCTCCTTGTTATTGCCGGTCTTTTGCCCAGTTGATAATACCGCCTTTAAGCATAATGTCAACCTGGCGCTCAGACAGGCTGTGCTTGACTTTAATCTGTTCATCCTTATCTTTTACGCTAATGAAAAATTCATTCCCCTGCTGAATTTTATTCCGTATATCATCCAGTACAAGCACATCACCGGAGGAAAGTTTCTCATAGTCATCTTCATTAACAAAAGTTAACGGCAATACACCGAAGTTAACAAGGTTTTGCCAGTGGATTCGGGCAAAGTCTTTCACAAGAGCTACGCGTAAGCCTAAATACCTCGGGGCAAGCGCGGCATGTTCACGGCTTGATCCCTGACCGTAGTTATAACCGCCTACTATCGCGTGGCCACCTTTTTCAACCGTTTCTTTTCCACGTTTGTAATACGTGTCATCAATAATTTCGAATGTGAATTTGCTGATTTCAGGCAGGTTACTCCGGTATGGCAGAACTCTTGCTCCACCTGCAAGAATTTCGTCAGTAGATATGTTATCATTCATTTTCAGCAAAATTGGCAGTTCGAAACGGTCCGGCATTTCATCCATTGCCGGGATGGATGCGATGTTCGGGCCTTTCTTCAATTCAACATTTTTTGCTTCGTCATATGGAAGTGGTGCATCGAGCAAATCCATGTTCGCTTCTGCATGTTTTGGCTCTTTAATCTTCGGATAATCATCTTCCAATGTGCGCGGGTCGGTAATCACACCTGTCAGTGCAGATGCAGCTGCTGTTTCCGGGCTGCACAGGAATACACTGTCCTCTTTTGTTCCCGAACGTCCAGGGAAGTTCCTTGGAGTTGTACGGAGGCTGTTCCTGCCTGTTGCTGGAGCCTGCCCCATGCCGATACAGCCGTTACACCCGGCCTGATGCAAGCGGGCGCCGGATCGCAAAAGGCTCGCAATATGACTTTCACTTACTAAGTCAGTCAGCATTTGTCTCGACGTTGGGTTAATGTCATAGGAAACCCCATCCGCGATGTTTTTCCCTTTCACAATCTCTGCGGCGATGGCAAAGTCACGGAAACCCGGGTTTGCTGACGATCCGATATAAGACTGATAAATCGTTGTGCCAGCGAGCTCACTGACAGGAACAACATTTCCGGGGCTGGAAGGCTTTGCGATAAGCGGCTCAAGTTCGGAAAGGTCAATTTCTTCCAAAATATCATAGGTCGCATCTTTATCAGCGGTTAGCTCAACCCAGTCATCTTCCCGGTCCTGTGTCTTCAAAAAGCGTTTTATTTCTTTGTCCGATGGGAATACCGTTCCAGTTGCACCCAGTTCCGCACCCATATTGGCGATGACGTGACGGTCCATTGCACTTAAATTCTCCACACCAGGGCCGAAATACTCGATAACTTTGCCGACACCGCCCTTTACGTCATGCCTGCGGAGAAGCTCCAGAATAACATCCTTTGCACTTACCCAGTCCGGCAACTTTCCGGTAAGTTTAACCCCCCATACTTCCGGCATCTTAACGTAAAAAGGTTCACCAGCAATCGCCATGGCTACATCAATTCCGCCGGCGCCCATGGCAAGCATCCCCATACAACCATTGGCACACGTATGGCTGTCAGAACCGAGAAGTGTTTTTCCCGGCTTCGCCAACCGCTGCATATGTACGGGGTGGCTCACACCATTCCCTGGTCTAGAGTAATGCACGCCGAAACGCTGTGCTGCACTTTCCAGGAATAAGTGGTCATCAGGGTTCTTACTGTCTTCTTGAATCAGGTTGTGGTCGACATATTGCGCAGACGCCTCGGTTTTCGCATGATCAAGGTTCATGGCTTCCAGCTCAAGCATGACAAGCGTGCCGGTAGCATCCTGGGTTAGCGTCTGGTCGATCTTCAAGCCGATCTCTTTCCCAGGGGTCATCTCACCGTCCATCAGATGATCCTTAATTAGCTTCTGGGTAATATTCAACGACATTGAATACCTCCTTATATTTTACACCTTCCTATACACCATTAGTATATGAAGGTTGCTCCATAATTATTTGCGAATAAAATTGCTCTATTCCTCTATATACCACCAAATGAATAAACGTAAACATCCAGGGTATGGAAATAAACTGGCTTATTTTTCAACACAATATACATTCATCATTTGATTTATCCCGGACATACTATGCGTGAATCACTTTAAAAGGAGTGGTTATTGATGGGTCGAGATGAACACCGCACGAATCGCAGAGGAAGACAACGACTGGCACAGACTCCTGAATATGCCAAAACAGACAATAAAGCAGTTGAATTCTCAGAGGAATTTGCCGACCACGATGACAAAGAGGCACAAGCAAGAATGCGGGCAGCCTATGAACGGTTGAACAATAAAAAGTAATACAACAAAAGTGTCCCAGGGGTCCCTGGGACACTTTTTTGGTGTGGGTGCGGTGGGGGTGCCTGTCGGTGGGGGTGCCTGTCGGTGGGGGTGCCTGTCACCGCCCGAATTTTGTCGAATTTTGTCATTTGGTAATAACCAAGTGTTTATAATAATATAAAATGAAAGTACCAAGTTTAAAATGAGGTGGGTTTATGGAGAAAAAGAATGTAGACGATTATCTCACAGAAGGCATTTACGGTCCAAAGGAGACAAAGCGATCCGAACGGGAAAAATTCCTTGGAACCATTAGGGAAAGGATTGTCATTGCACTCACAAAAGGCCAGGTTATGTCGGATAAAGGGCTCACAAAATTGGATGAAGCAATGCAACAAAATAAAGATGCCAAATTACTGATCAACGGTGACGTCTCATACAGATTTTTAAAGGAAGAAAAAGCATTGGCCAACAAATACGATATCCCCTACACAGAGATTATAAATAAAGAAGCCGAAACCGACATTGGTGCCGTGCTGACTTATGACCATGCCATTGATAAAGAACACATTTTTATTGAAGACGAACCAGTGGGGGAAAAGAACCAAGAGGATGATACATTTTTTTCTAAAATAAAACGGTGGTTTGGTTGAAGCAGTGCCTGTCACCGCCCGAGTTTTGTCGAATCTTAACCGTTGGGATGTTTATAAATTAACCCAATTCAAGGCATGATAGGATTGGAGGTGTTTTAAGTGACACAGCAATACCTTTGTCCGAACTGCAAGACGAATCGGTCACGGTTCAACATAATCGAGCAGGTTGCCAATCCGGTAAAACTAGACCCGCAAACCGGTGACGTACTGAACGACTATCAAGACAGCCAGCCGGAAATCTTCCATCAAGTATACAACGGCCCGGCATACCGAATACAGTGTGGGTCCTGCGGGCTGATTGAAGATGAACATACATTTATTAAATTCGCCGAGCACGACCGGAACAGCTGATGGCGGTGCCTGTCACCACCCGAGTTTTGTCGAATTTTGTCAATATACCCAAGAACCTCAAGTCATCGACCCCGAATCCTTCGAGAATAACATTTATACCTCCCCACCGTTTAAGTGGGGTGTTTTTTCTCTGGAAGATTCAACTTAACTGTTCCTATTTCTGTAACTCAATTTTGTTGCTCCCTGTGTCATCGCATGCTATAGTGTAAACAAGCTTATTGAAAAGGAGGTGAGAGGGTTGGAAAACATGCTCCAGCAGTTAATGGATGAAATGAAGGATATCAAGGTCAATATGGCGACCAAAGAGGACATCAATTACGTTAAAAAAGATATTGAACAACTTGATGGAAGCGTCAATTACATTCAAGGGGACATCAAACAAATTAAAGGGAATATCAAACAACTTGAAGAAAAAATCGATCAAAATGCAGAAGGAATTGATCGCAATTTCAGTCAAGTCGCGTTGAATTCAGAAAAGTTACACTGTCTATATAAAAGCAGTGAACGACAGGATAAATCGCTGGAAACCCTTGCTTTACGTTCCATTGAGCATGAAACAAAACTAAGAAATTTATAGAAAGAGAAGTACCTCAAAACACTTGTATTTTGCGCAGGAGTGACTTTCCTCGACAACCCCTAATCGGTTCATTCTCGTAGGCTTTGAGTTCACAAATGATCTGGCTTTCATCTTCCTTTCAACGGCTACGCACATTACTACAGTAATCATTGAAGAATATTCCTTTCCATTTTCCGGCTCTCAATTCAACAGACCTTTCTCAAATATCATTCGAATTATTCAGCTGCCTCTGCCTATTCCGAAACCCCATCCAAATAAAAGACAACGACAGTCAACCTTTACACATAGAAAACGGTTTCATATAATAGTTATAATCGAAGAACTAAGGGAGGGGGCAGAAATTTGAGTGAAATAAAGGAAGGAACACTGCTGTGGGAGCCGAGCGAGAAACGAAAACAGCAGTCCAATATCTATCATTACATGAATTGGCTGAAAGAACATAAAAACAAGACCTTTAACGATTATCATACACTCTGGAAGTGGTCGGTCGAGGAACTGGAAGATTTCTGGACCTCCATCTGGGAATACTTTGACATCCAGGCAAAACAGCCATATGAAACCGTGCTCACATCGCACGAAATGCCCGGAGCTAAGTGGTTTCCTGAGGCAACCATTAATTACGCCGAGCATGTTTTTCGAAACTGGGATGACAATGAACCTGCCATCATCCACGCCTCCGAACTCCGGGGGACGGAAGAAGTAACATGGCAGCAGCTTTACCGGGATACATCTGCCATGCAGCAGACGATGAAAAAACTCGGCGTCACCAAGGGCGACCGTGTTGTTGCCTATGTGGCGAATACCTATGAATCTATCGTGGCCTTTCTGGCAACCGCAAGCCTTGGTGCCATCTGGTCCAGTGCATCCCCTGAGTTCGGGACGCAAAGTGTCATTGACCGCTTCAAACAGATCGAACCAAAATTAATGGTAACCGTTGACGGCTATCGCTACGGCGGAAAGGATTTTGACCGGACTTCCGTGATAGAGGATATACAATCTGAACTGCCGGGGCTCGAAGCTACCATTGTTATCCCTTACTTAGACGAGAACCCGAACACTGGCCAATTAAAAAAGACCATCTTATGGAAGGATGCCACAAACACACCAGGAACATTGACATACGAATATGTGAACTTTAACGACCCATTATGGGTATTATTTTCGTCAGGGACAACCGGCAAACCGAAACCGATTGTTCAGAGTCAGGGCGGTATATTGCTCGAACACCTGAAGGCTTTGACCTTCCATGCGGACCTTAGCAAAGGTGATCGTTTCTTCTGGTTTACAACAACCGGTTGGATGATGTGGAATTTCCTTGTCGGTGGACTCTTAACCGGCAGCACAATTATTTTGTACGATGGAAATCCAGGATATCCGGACAAAAAGATGCTGTGGAAATTCGCCCAGGACACAAAAATGACCTTGTTCGGAACAAGTGCCAGCTTTATTACCGGCTGCATGAAGGACGGACTGGAGCCCGGCAAAGAGTTCGATTTGACCCGTCTTGAAAGCATCAGCTCAACCGGATCCCCGCTGCCGCCGGAAGGGTTTCAATGGTGCTATGACAACGTGAAGGAAGACCTCTGGATTGCCTCAGCAAGCGGCGGAACCGATGTATGCACAGCATTCATTCTCGGAGCACCCATTTTGCCGGTGTATGCCGGTGAGCTGCAGTGCCGCGGCCTGGGGGCAAAAATCGAAAGTTTTGATGACGACGCAAAGCCGCAAATCGAGGAAGTCGGCGAGCTTGTACTAACTGAACCATTCCCGTCCATGCCGATTTATTTCTGGAATGATCCGGATGGCAGCCGTCTTCACGATAGTTACTTCGACGTATTCCCAGGTATTTGGCGGCACGGTGATTATTTGAAGGTCACCGACCGGCATACATGCGTCATTTACGGACGATCCGATGCCACCATTAACCGCGGTGGTATCCGTATTGGCACAAGTGAAATTTATCGAGCCGTTGATCATGTCAGGGAAGTGAGTGACAGCCTGATCGTCGATGTTCCTAAAGGTGATGGTGATTCGTATACACCACTGTTTGTCATGATGAAAGACGGCACGGATCTGACCGAATATATAAAGAAAACAATCAAAAATGAAATCCGGACACAATGTTCACCAAGACACGTGCCAAGCGGAATCTATCAGGTACCAGACCTGCCAAAAACACTAAACGGCAAAAAGCTGGAAATTCCAATAAAGAAAATACTGATGGGCAAACCCGTTGACCAGGTCGTTAATAAAGGATCCTTGAGCAACCAGGGCGCACTGGATTATTTTGTCCGGTTTGCGGAAGAACGATTTGAAATAAAGTAATTAGAAAGAGGATGTCTCGATGGCATCCTCTTTAAATAAATGGTTTGTTAGTCTACTAAGTTTTTCACCCACCCGTGTTAAATGTGTTGGACGTCTTAAATTGCAGTGTTATGGGCTTATTTTCTTTCATGGTTGCTTTATATAAACTAATATTACCAGATGGCGGTGTGGAAGCTGCAGAATCAACTTTAAAATTCTCATTTAACGATATGGTCCAGACAGCTTCATCGTCTTTCATCAATACAACAGCAAGTGTCCCAAACTGCTGAATGTGATCCCAATCAAACAATTCTGTTTCACCATTTTGCGTAACAGTAATCCCCTCTTGGTCACTGATAACCTCAGCATTACCGCCTTCCCACTTACCATGAATTTCGGCTCCAACATAATAATACGATCGGCCACTGCCACGATCACCATAAGTACCGATGAATTGCTGAGTCTTATGGTCAGCCGTTTTATACGTTACTGCTGCAACATCATTCGCTAACCATTCCACTTTCATTTTGCCATTTGTTTGATAAGGCAATTTTTCTTTCGGACGAGCAAGAATACCGTAATAGGACCTATAGTAAACTGCCTCCCCACTCGTTGTATTCTCTTTAATCGATAATACATGTTTAAAATCAGGTGAGAGGCTTGTTGTATTTTTGATTTCTTGGTTACTTGCAACAAGCATCCCCCCATTAACCATAATGAAAAGAATGACAACACTAACACCAATCCATTTCCACTTTTCAATTAATGGGAGGAGAAGCAAAATGGCCAGAGCTAAACAAATAACACAGAAAATATTAATGATGTAAAACAGCCGATTATCAATATACTCTACTTGAAAGCGTTCATGTACGAAAAAGTATCCCATTTGCAAACAGAAAAAGCCAATAGCAAACAAGAAAAGTAGCCATCCAGCAATTTTAATAAGGTTCTTCTGTTTCATTTGGCTTTACCTCCATTGAAAACTCCCACGTTTTACCGTTATCCGTTGAAATGAATTTACCCTTCACTTTTCCACCTTCATAATCACCATTCGGTCCTTGATTAAGGAGAACCGCCAAATGATCGCCTTCTTTAAAAGGCATCTCCGCGCTAACAAATACTTTGTCATATTCTTCCGGCACGTTAAATTTTGCCTTATTCCAGGTGTTTCCGGCATCTTGGGTTACATAAACATCCGGTGCTTGAGGATTAATAGTTCCAAACGATAGAAATCCCGTATTTTCATCGGTAAACCCACCGTCTGAAATCAATCTTGTTACATCGGAATTATTTGTTTCCTCCCATGTTTTTCCGCCGTCATAGGTTAGAAAAACACTGGAATATTCTTGTGACATCGTGCGCCCGCCGGAAATAATGACATAGCCAAAGTTTTCATTGAGAAATGCTATTTTCCGAAACCGCATGGCAGGAAAATGCTCCGTAACAACTGCCTCTTGCCACGTTTCACCTTGATCAAGTGAATACGTCAGTAAAATTTCTTTATCATTCCAGTCCGATCCCTCTGCATACAAAAATGCAGTACGATCCTCCGTTAGAATATAGCTATTTTCAATCAGTTCCTGTTTATTTCCGCGATATTCTCCGTCAAATAATTTATCTTTTTCAATAGGAACGGTAATCCAATTGTTCCCTTTATCAAATGTGATGCTTAACTGATCGTTTTGTAAAGAATAGTCGATGGCGTCTTCTGCATACAGTGGTTGTTCTTTATCGGATTGTTGTTGTTCTGATTTATTTTTCGATTCCCCGTTATGTTCCCATTCAATTGTTTGAGGGCGCTGCGGAGGTGTTATCTGAGTAGACGTTTGATAAAAGATGGTAGCAATGATTAAGCCAATCATCATTAGACCAGACGCACCAAAGACAAGGTTTTTCAAAGCGTAGACTCCTTTTTGCCGTTATTAATAGGAATTTTCCATTACAAATATTTTCCTTTTAAACTTTTATTTCAAGGAATTTCTAAAAATCATTGTATTTTTTTCGGACTCATGAACGGGGTGAATTCCGTCCATCACGCAATTCACCCTGTTTCCGTCAAGCTATAATGCTTCCTGCCCCAGCACTTTCTGCCGCGTCCCCAAACTCACAGCCACATACGCAACGAACGCGAGCACGACCGGCAGTACGACTGAATGCAGTCCGAATGGCTTAGGGAAAAATGTATCCGACAGAATATACAACCCGACACCGGTTACCATGGAGGCAAGTGCCCCGTATTTATTTCCTTTTTTCCAGTACAGCCCCATCACGATCGGCCAAATAAATGCCGCCTCAAGACCGCCAAACGCGAACAGATTCAGCCAGATAATTAAATCAGGCGGATTAAGTGCCATCAAGAAGACGATAACACCCAGAATTGCTGTTATACCGATACTCAGTCGTTTCACCCGCTGCTGGGATGCTTTGGGTTCCACATAATTTAAATAAACATCTTTTACGATTGCGGAACTCACCAGCAACAGTAAGGAATCCACCGTTGACATAATTGCTGCCATAGGTGCCGCTAGTACTATACCTGCCAGCCAGTTTGGCAAAACTTCCAGCGCAATGAGCGGCATAACCTTATCTCCCACTTCGATGCCTGGCAGGATCGGCCGAGCAAACACACCAATCAAATGCATGTTTAGCATAATCACACCGACAACAATTGTCCCGATAATCAACGCGCGATGCATCGAACGGGAATCTTTATAGGACATCGCCCTGACTGCTATCTGCGGCAAAGCGACAACCCCGACACCGACAAGAATCCAGAACGACGATACAAATGCCGGTGACAGGCCGCCATCCGCACCGTATGGGGTGATCAGATTTGGATTTTCAGCAGTGAGATCGGATATAATATTGGAAATACCGCCTCCAGCAACAATAGTCGCTACCAGCAAGATAAGCGTGCCGGCAAACATGATTGTCCCTTGAATAGCATCCGTCAGCGCTACGGCCCGGAAACCGCCGATAGTCACATAAATCAAAACGAACAGCGCAAAAATAAATAAGGCTGTCGTATATGGGATACCGACCAATGATTCAATCAGACGGGCCCCGCCAATCCACTGGGCTGCCATTGCAGAAAATAAAAAGATAATAATACTGAATGCCGAAAACAGGACAACCCATTTGGACCGGTAACGCTCCTTCAAAAAATCAACCATGGTCAGCGCTTTATATTTTCGCGTAACAATCGCAAATTTTTTACCTAGTACCATTAACACAAAATACCCTGTCGATACTTGTGTCATCGCTAAAAGTACCCAGCCAAGCCCTTCCGTATATGCCGTTCCCGGACCGCCAATAAAACTGCTGGCACTGCCATAGGTAGCTGTCATCGTCATCGCCAGAACGAACCCGCCGAGACTCCTTCCGCCCAAGAAATAGTCCTGCATAAATGTATTGGACGCTTTGATATACTTCCCGGCCCACATGCCAACGCCAAATATAACCAGCAACAACCCGATTAATGGAACTAATGCCTGCCAATTCATGTCTCTTCTCCCTCTTCTTCAAATGAAACTTCCACAAACCATTTCTTCACCACAATCGTGACCAGTACTGCCATCACAATGAACCCGAGCACACAGCTATAAAAGAACCACGCCGGCAGTCCGAAAACATACGTGTAGTCGGACGGATCCTCCCCGCCAAGTCCATAGGCAAACGCAAACCACCAAATAAAATTAAAGATAGCCAGTCCCACCCCAAATAAAGCTTCCCGGTTGGCAACTTTATACCGTGGGTCGCTCTCGGACGTATTTTTTTTCTTCACTCCCATGTACCTCCTTTTAACGCTTTCCAAAATTCGAGCCCAATTTACAAACTACCTCTTATTAATATAACGGATAGAATAGCTGATTGTAAATATTCGAAAAACTCCTTTCACCCTATCATAAAGCCGGGATTCAAAACACAAGCAAAATAGACGGAAATGTCGTACATGAAATAATTGATATCAAAAGAGAAGAATTGAAGAAAAAATGGGTTTATGTGTGTTTTGTGGTCGTGATTAACTCGAATATTCGTTTATGACTATTAAGCTGAATTTCCTTCTTTTTCATCAATATTAAAAAGAGTAACCATTTGAGTTACTCTTTTTTAACAGGTCTATTCCACTGTTATTGGTTCTTGCTTTTTCCGTGCCAGACACATAATGCCCGCAATCAGGTAGAATAATCCACTGAATATTCCGGCGCCAGCGGTTACAACCGCACCAAGAACGGCAGTCACAATCAAAATAATACCGGCAGCTTTTGGATTTTTGTCACCCTTCATAAGCACAATGGAGACGATCCCCAAAATAAGTGCCAGCACTGAAACAATAATCAGAAACCAGCCGCCGCCCTGGAACATTTCCAGCATAGCATCCATATCACCTGCTGCCACTTCCGGCTGTTGCTGCCTGACTTCTTCTTTCGTCTGATCCCAAATTGCTTCATTGTTAAAGAGCCAAACCATAAATGCACCGACCGCGGCAAAGAAACCATAAATCAAAATGCCAACGATGGTTAGTACAATTTCTCCTGTTCTGTTCATGCCTATACCTCCCCGAGTCATCTTCTGCTACTCTATGCATTCCTTGGGCTGCATTATTCGAGTCAGCATGCTTTCTTGATTGTATCATAAATCCATTGTTGCTTTCCTCCATTAAATAGTGGAAACTTGTTTGAAACTTTGAAAAAGACATGACAAACTTACCTTACTTTGTTACACTTAAGTGGACTAAAAATATAATGCGAGAACTACTAGGGGTGCCCAGCAATCGTGGGCTGAGAGGAAAGGCGTTCTGAGCTTTCCGACTCTTACGGACCTGATCTGGTTAATACCAGCGTAGGGAAGTAGTCTGACAGAATTGCTATCAGCTATTTCAAGCCAGGTCCAGTCTATGGATCTGGCTTTTTTCGTTTGGATCCACCCCTTACCGAAAGGAGGGTCTACGTGAATCGGACACGGTTATTAACGACGATGGCCGTTTTTGTAGCAATTGGAACACTTGGTGCACAGCTCTTATGGTTTCCGGCCGGTGTCGCCAAGGCTTACCCGGTGCAGCACGCGGTCAACGTCATGGTCGCTGTCACACTTGGCCCCGGTCCGGCGGTTGTGATTGCCTTCATGATTGGCCTGCTCCGGAACATGCTTGGCCTTGGTACATTATTAGCTTTTCCCGGCGGCATGATTGGTGCCTTTCTAGCAGGTTACCTCTACAAAAAAACCGACAAAATAGCAATGGCTGCGGTCGGGGAAGCCGTGGGTACAGGAATAATTGGTGCACTGTTTGCTGTTCCATTTGCACGCGTGCTATTGGGCAGTTCTGCTGGTGCCCTTTTCTTCCTTCCTTCGTTTCTAGTCAGCAGTGTAACCGGGGCATTAATCGGCTGGTTTGTTGTATCCAAAGTCAAACAAGCCAGAATCATGGAAAACCATGTTTAAAAAAGAACTCCTTAAACAGAAAGGATGATCCATTCATGAACAAAGTCGAATCAGCATTAACCATAGCCGGCACAGACCCGAGCGGCGGCGCCGGTATCCAGGCCGACCTGAAAACCTTCCAGGAATTACAAACGTATGGGATGTCCGTCATTACATCGGTCGTCGCCCAAAATACAACAGGTGTCCAAGATGTGCAGCATATGTCAGGATCTATGATTAAGGAGCAGCTGGTGTCCGTCATTTCCGATATCCCATTCCAGGCATTTAAAACCGGCATGCTAGCTAACATTGAAATCATGGATGCCGTTGCAGAAAAGATTTGTGGATTGACTGTACCATATGTCATGGATCCCGTGATGGTAGCAGCCAGCGGTGATCCGCTAATTTCAGATGATGCCCAAACGTATTTGTGCGAAAAATTGCTCCCCCTGACGACGGTCACAACACCGAACATCCCAGAAGCAGAAGCAATCACCGGCCAAACAATCACAACACCGGAAGATATGCAGCAGGCAGCCAAACAGATTGTGCATGATTTTGGCGCGAGTGCCGCACTTGTCAAAGGCGGTCATATGCGAGGGAAAGCGGTGGACTTTTTATATGATGGGGATCGGATGCACACTTTTTCGGCAGACCGGATTGACACAAAAAACACACATGGAACCGGCTGCACCTATTCAGCAGCTATTACCGCTTATATTAGTCACGGGTATACATTACCGGAATCCGTGAAAAATGCTAAAGATTACGTAACCGCGGCCATTCGCCATTCACTTTCCATTGGCAACGGAAGCGGTCCTACCAACCATTGGGCACAGCGGATGGAAAGGGTGAAATAGATGAATCAAACAATCATCCAAGAGGTGCGTGAAACAACGCCGTTGATACACCATCTTACCAACCAGGTCGTAATGAACTTTTCAGCAAACGGCCTGCTGTCATTTGGAGCTGCACCAGTCATGGCAAAAGCTGAAGAAGAAACCGCTGAAATGGCTGCCAATGCAAATGGCCTCTTACTTAATATCGGCACCTTAACGTCACAAGAGCTTCCTGCCATGATTAATGCAGGTAAAACTGCCAATGAACGAGGGATCCCTGTTGTTCTGGACCCGGTCGGTGTCGCAGCAACCCCATTCCGGACCAATGCGGTAAAGAGGATTTTAAGTGACGTACAGCCAACGATCATCAAAGGAAATGCAGGAGAGCTTGCTCATCTCGTCGAAATTCCGTGGGAAACAAAAGGCGTCGAATCGGTTGGGGATGGCAATGCTGATGAGATTGCATTAAAGGTGGCCGAAACCTATCAATCTGCCGCAATTGTTACCGGAAAAACTGATGTCATATGCATCGGCAGCGAAGTCGTTCATAATCACACCGGCCATCCGATTTTAGGTAAAATAACAGGGGCTGGATGTCTGCTGGGCTCGATTTTAACAGCTTGCCTGACAACCAACAAATCTATTGAACAGCAAGCATTAACGGCCGTCCAATTTTACGGGTTGGCCGCAGAATACGCTGCTGAAAGGCCGGATGTCAACGGGCCGGGAACTTTTCTCTCCCATTTTATTGATGCATTAGCCTATGACCCTGCAAAACTGGAAAGGGAGTAATCAATGAATCTTAGAAAATACTTCATCATGGGAAGTCAGAACTGTAACCGCCGCGACCCTGCAGATATTCTGAACGAAGCAGCTAATGCCGGGATTACCGCTTTTCAATTCCGGGAAAAAGGAAAAGGTTCGCTATCCGGTCAGGACAAACGAAAATTGGGTTATAAACTCAGGGATATCTGCACCAGGCATCATGTATTGTTTTTTGTCAATGATGATATCGAATTAGCCGAAGCACTGGATGCGGATGGCGTCCACGTCGGTCAGGACGATATGCCGCTGGAAAAATTACGGGAGATATTTCCGGATAAAATCATCGGCTTATCTGTATCCAAGCAGAACGAAGCCGACAATAGCCCTATTCAACTGGCCGATTATCTCGGTGCAGGACCAGTTTTTGCCACATCCACAAAAGATGATGCAAAACAAGCAGTCAGTCCCGATTGGATTACAACATTGAAACGGCACTATCCCGGCATGCCGATTGTTGGAATTGGCGGGATCACAGACAGAAACGCTGCCACTGTCATGAACGCCGGTGCGGACGGGGTTGCCGTTATTTCAGCGATTACGAAAGCTGATGATATAAAAGCAGCTGTCGAAAACCTGTAATCATATCAGAAGGCCGCAGTATTGTATGCTGCGGCTTATACTTATAATCGTCTTCCACTAGTAAAAGGTGTCTTATCATTTTCTAATGATAAGACACCTTTTTGTAATTGGATTCGATTGTAATAGTGACATTACTTTTTATTCCGGTCTGCATACACCGCCATGGCATCACGCATGAAAACAGTCAAGCCTTCACCATATTTATCAATATTTTTCGTGAAACGCTCGTCATCGACATACATTTGGCCGAGTCCTTTGAATGCATCAAGCGAGTAACTGCCGATCTTATTTAAGTAGTCATACCAAACTTTGATTGCTGCTTGCGCCTCATCTGAATCAGGGGATTTATGGCGAATGGCTGCAAGGTCTTGATAAATATCGTCAAACTCTTCACCCAATACTTTTTGTTCATCTTTGGACATCTTGTCGATTTTTGCATTCGATTCGTCAACAACTTTGTCGCCCCAGCGTTCGCGTGCCTCCTGTTCGTACGGGTTATGGCTAAAATCAAAGCCGGCAAACTTTTCTTTATCACTCATCTGAATCGCTCCTTTCGTGTGATGGATGGTCTTATCAATTGTTGCAATCATGTTATCCAAGCGGGCACGCTCTTCAAGCAGCATGTTTCGCTGGACCTGAAGCGCCTCCTCCCTGTCAAATGATGGACTATTGATAATGTCCTTTATCTTTTTCAAAGGGAAGCCAAGTTTTCTAAAAAATAGTATTTGCTGCAATGTTTCAAGATTCTTTTCTGAATAAATCCTGTAACCGGACTCCGTTGTTTGTTCTGGTTTCAGCAGTCCGATCGCATCGTAATGATGCAATGTACGCACACTGATTCCAACTAGTTCAGCCACTTCTTTCACTTTCATTATTTAGCCTCCCTTTAGGATTTACTATAAAACCATGACGTAACGTGAGGGTCAACAGTGAAATACACACCTTAAGCGCCCATACATTTTTAGACGAATCCCCATATACTGAAGAGAAGAATTTTTAGGGAGGAATTTAAAGATGAACCATAACCAGCCGCCATTTGGCGATGAAAGAATATTCAATTTTCCATGGTTTCAGGACGGTGGGCCGGGCGGAGGGCCTCCATTCGGCGGACCGGGGCAAACGGGTGGTGGACCACCATTTGGCGGACCACCTGGGCAACCGGGAGGCGGAGGACCAGCTAATTTTCCAGGCGGACAGCAGCAAATCAGCCCGCCGAATTCACCACCGCCATCATTCACACCGCAACAGCCTCCAATGCAGCAGGCGCAGGGAGGGATTAGTACTTTCGCAGTTGACCCCGGTGCCATTAGAGGATGCTTGTTTCAATTCACGTATATCTGGTTACGATGGGATTCTTTTTGGTTTTTCCCAGTATATATCGGAAGGCGCTCTATTGCGGGATTCAGATGGCAGAGGAACCGCTGGGTATTCTATGGCGTTGATTTAGACCGTATCCAATCTTTTCAGTGTTACTAGGGCGTTTACTGGTATGCCTGTTTTACTGGTGCCTGTCACCACCCGAGTTTTGTCAGTTTTCGTCGAATGAATCTGGCGGTTTGGCATCTTTTTGGATGTGGTCGGCGGTATCGCCATTATCGTGTTTTCAGCAGCCATTCTGTACCTGGGTGTCAAAGGCTTGCTCAATAAATAAAACAAGAGACCGCAATTAAGCGGTCTCTTCTTATTCACTCTTCATGTCCTCCACAATGGTTTCCACTTCATCTCTGGATATCTTTTCGCGGCCTTCTTTCAGGGCTTTCACCGTCCGTTTGGCCAAAGCTAGCGGAATTCTGCAAAACAGGAGGATGTTTCGGGTTTTGATCGCTTTCATGTACTCGTCAGCTTGGGCGAGGTTATTCTCGGTATAGCGGAACATATCATCCCGTGTCCAGCCATCAGGTACAAAATTCACACCGCGTTCACTGTCTTCATCCTGGTTCCGCAAAATGTTCACAGCCTGCAGCCCGCGTCCATAGCCAATGGCCAGATCACGGTCAGTCTCCGTTCCATCATACCAGAACCAAATGTCCGACAGCATGACACCTACGAGCCCGGCTACATAATATGTATAGTCATCCAGGTCTTCCTTATCCTTTACATTCCAGCCCTTTTCTGCCCAGTCAGCCATCCCAGATGCCATAATACTCGTCGATTCTTTTACTTTATCAACAATCCCATCCGGGCAAAGGTGGATCCAGTCACCTAATCGCAGTGTCACTTCCGGCAGACGCGATTCATACGGCTGAAGCATGGCACGGTATGCTTCATCATCAAATTCGCCCTCTAATAGATCACTCGTATACCTGAGCAGGTGCTGTTTTGTCCCCGAATCCAATCCTTCATGATCCTCTATTTCATCCACAGCACGCATGCATAAATACGCTGAACCTACTGTTTGTTTTAAAGGTGATTTCAGCAAAGTAATCGGTATGTAAAAGGTTCTGCTTGTATCCTTAAGCATTTGGATGGCATCTTTTTGCAATTGTTTCGCTTGTTTCAACCGTTACGCCTCCCTTGATACCATTTATTATAACAAAAAATGCGCATTAATCACATCAATTGCATGCTGCTAAAAAAGGGCTCCCTAAGTAGTACACTTACCGTAGAGAAAACTCCAAATATCAGTATAATTATCTTATGAAAATAGAAATATGTTATAATAAAATACAATAGACCGGTTTCGCATGAGGGGTTTGGTAGCACTGTCGATCTGCCGTTAGTCTTCGTTGGGAGGCTCTCCCCAGAGAGGGAGGTGCTTGGACATTGTTTTTTACTTTTTTGTTCCATCTGTTCATATAGAGATGAAATAACTGCATCACGGTGATACGGGGGGAGTTTACTTGTTGTACGTCTTTCCTTCATTTTATTGTGATAAAGCTTATAAAGCTCCGGAACTATCCAATTCTTTTGACTCTCTTTCAATTGTGAAAAACGTTTGTTTGTTTGAAGAAGCTTCCCATTTACCTTTATATGGTTTTTCATCAAGAACCTTCCTTTAAATCTTACTTATTTTTACTTAATTACTATTGTCTCACTTCATTAGAAAAAGAGCCTCTCCACTTATTGCAGAAAAGCGCCTCGATTCCCGAACAGTCATTTCTAATATTCGCTGGATTGCCTAAGATTGCTGTTCGTTTTGATCTCTTTTGTTTTTTATGACTAGCATTGCATCTAACCAACCAATTTGAACGAGCAAAGGGATTAAAAAGGTACTGCTAAAACCAAAATATTTAACATAATGATTTTCGGAGTTTGAATTGCACCAGCCGCATCTACATCTTTTTGTGCTAATAAAATCGACCCTGCTGCAAATAAGGCCAACCAGAAAGCATTTACAATCCACCAAGCAATCCAAGAGAATTTCACAACACACCTCTTTTTATGAGATAATAGGATAAAAGATCCGGCCCTTTGAAAGCAAGATTGGCACAAGTCTTATTCAATTCTCGCGCCCGTTTAGTGAATAAAGCAGATCACTACATTCACGATGTAGTTTCTCTTTTCTTTGAAATTACCATTTCAGTTAGAATAGCAATAAATGACATTATCCCGATTCCTACAACCGTATATTCAAAAGCCGATTCCCATTCACTTGAATAAAGGGTATATATCGTTATGGTTCCCACCAATATAGCCATTGCCAACTGTGTAGTGAATTTACTACTTGGTTCTTCTTTTTTGAAAAATTGAGTTTTAGTAACAGTTAAAAACAGGATTATAGCCAACAATGCAAGTAAAATTATCATCTTTATTCACCTCTTTAACTCCCAAGTATTATTCAATCAAACGGCTCTACAATGGCAAATGGGCACTGTCTTTTATTCCAGAAATACTGCACCCGTTTGCTTAACTATTTTGATTTGAAAAATAACTATATAAACCAAACAAAAAGAATAGTGATAACTATGCTTTGCGAAAGATAAATTATGAAACCACCTTTTTTCGTACTCCTTGCTCTATTGGGAAAATAGGTGTTCAAGATAAAACTAATAACCCCCAAGATTGCGAAGGTTAGTATGAAAGTAAAAATCGTTTGCAATACCATTTTATTTCTCTCCAAATCATTATTTATTTCCACTTATTTTAACATAAATATCCTGATCCCTTTGAAAAGGTCTACAACAATATGGCCCGTTTATGGCTAAAATTATTAAAATGCATCTCTCTTTTTGCACTTTATACGCTAAATTAGCTCTTATATTAAAAGGTGTTTTAGCAATGCTTTTAGGGCAATGACAACAGATATTGTCATTTTGCTATTTATGGCGTTAATACCAATGATGAAGTATTAAATTACTTATCCTAACGTTGTCATATCAATAAAAAATAGTGAACTAAATTCTATGTGATGATGGATAACCTTATAAAAAAACTTCGGCACTCGCTATAGACGAAGCGAGTACCGAGTGTTCTAGTGATCAATTTTAATTGGCCTTCCTCTTCTTGGTCTTTCCCACATGAGGCCTTGTTCTAGCGCCATCTTTTTGGCGATTTGCGGTGCGTTCCACAATGGCGGCAATAATAGAAACGACACAGGCACAGCGGTGATAACAATCGAGTTTTGAATAGCCGTTATGCTGCCTTCCCCAATGGTCAGAATTACCATGGTCGTACCACCGAAAATTAATGCCCAGAATACGCGCAGCCACCTCGCAGGATGATCATTTCCGGTCAGTGTTACAGCAACTGTGTACGACATCGTATCAGTAGTCGTTGCCACAAAAACAATGGATATGGCCAAAAATGCAACTGCTATAATAGTCCCTATTGGCAGTTGATCCATGATGGCCATGACGGCAGCGGGCATTCCTGCCTCATTTAAGGCCCCTGAAATCGATCCTGGATTCTCTATTTCAAAAAAGACCCCTGTACCACCTACAACAGAAAACCAGAAATTCGTGACAAGCGGTGCCACTATCGATACTGCAATAATCAGTTCCCTTATGGTTCTTCCACGAGAAATTCGACTTATAAATATGATTAGCATTGGGCCATAGCCGATGAACCAGCCCCAGAAAAAGAGTGTCCATGAACCCAGCCAGGCACTATCGCCACGGTAAAAGTTCATCGTGAGCATGTTTTGCAGATGAACACCTGTACCGCCGACGAATGCATCAATAATAAACAATGTCGGTCCAATAATCAGTATGATAAAACCTAAAAGGAATGTCATGCCAACATTAATACGGCTTAAAATAAGGATTCCTCTATCAACCCCTGTAGCAGCTGAAATCGCCGCAATCACTACAAGAACCACGACAACCAGAATACTTACTGTTACGGTATTTGGCACATTAAATAAATGGTTAAGGCCATATGCTATCTGTAATCCAAGGAAACCCAATGGCCCCAATGTTCCCGCTGCCGTTGCGATAATGGAAGAAATATCAGCTGCGGAGCCAAGAATACTCTTGTGAAATATTTTCTCCCCGAAAACCGGGTATAATAACGCTCTTGGTCGCATCGGGTAGCCTTTGCTGTAGTGCACATACATCATCACAATGGTAGACAGTGTCCCCAAAATTGCCCAGGCGAAAAATCCCCAATGCATAAATGCCTGCGCAAAAGCAGCTGGTATATTGTTAAACTCCCCACCGCCAAATAATGGGGGAGTCGTCATGTAATGGTACATTGGCTCAGCTGCTGCCCAGAATACACCTCCGCTAGCAAGAAGAGTTACTAAAATCATCGCAACCCAGCGATAGTAGCTATACTTTGGTTTATCCATTTTACCTAAACGAACCTTACCAAATCTCGAAAAACCCAAAAATATCCCAATTGCAAAGTTACCAAACAATAAAACCTGCCAATAAGCTCCAAACAGATTTGCGGAATAATCAAATAGCGTCGTAATCCATTTTCCGACTGCTTCACTGTTGATGAACGATAAAATAATAAATAAAATCAGGAATCCGCCACTTACCGCAAATGCTGTCCAATCTGTTTTAACTTTCTGTGGTTCTTGCAAAGTTTTCCTCCCATTTTTAGGAGCAAGTGTCTCCAACATTATCGAAATGCTGTCTTAACGACCGTTGGATGGAAAATGATTATCTCACACACCACGATCAATCATAGCTAAACCCATCGGCTTGCCCGTGTTATTTTCATACATAGTTTTTCATTATAGTTTTGAATGGATGAATCGTCAACAATGAAAATCGCAAGCAATTAAAGAGAGGCTGCTTTCTAAAAGTTTTTCACTTTTTACATGAAGATATGCGCTGAGCGACCTGAACACACGTGGACAGTGACCCAGCCAGTAGAAGTAGTATTCCCACATCCCGTAAAATTATTTTTCAAGCACGTTTTCCAAACAATGCCATGGCCAGAAATCCGACCCCCATCCCGAGCATAACTCCAACCCCCGTATCACCTGCCATCATGCCAATACCAATGCCTACGAAAAGACAGCCCGTAAAGGCAATTCCACCGCGCTCATAATTCAGGTCATCCCCTCCATTTTTTATCTTTGCTATACACATATTATTTAATTCGTTCTATATCGATATGTTCCTTTATTTACGGGCACAACCAAAAAAACTTAATAATACGAGAGATTTATATGCCTTAACGCTCCATTTTAGTCATACAATTTTAAATGACTTCCTTTTTCAACGTAATGAAAGTATTATCACTATAATAAAAAAAGAGATCCTTACGTGGGAATGGTCTCATAATGTTATATTTGCTAAAATTGCCGTATAAAGATGGAGGCGATGTTCGTGAAAATATATGTCGATGCAGATGCTTGTCCTGTCAAACAAACCATTATAACAGTTGCCCGGGAATATGAAATTCCTGTCGTGCTTGTGAAAAGCTTTTCCCACTTTTCCCACGATGATGAACAGCCCGGCGTAGAAACCATTTATGTAGATACGGGGGCTGAGGCTGCGGACTACCGGATTATGCAACTGGCGAACAAGGGGGACATAATCATCACCCAGGACTATGGGCTGGCGTCTCTGGCTCTTTCCAAAGAGTGTGTCGTGCTCCATCATAAAGGGTTTGTCTACACGAACCAAAACATCGATCAGCTGCTGCAATCCCGCTATCTAAGCGCAATGGCACGCAAAAGCGGCAAACGGACAAAAGGACCGAAAGCTTATACGGCCGAGGATGAAGCAAAGTTCCGTGAGCTTTTCCGGCAAACGCTGGAGGACTTGCTTTAGTCGATTCCAACAGCGCGCTTCGCCTCTCTAATATAGCCACATCACGCCACATTCCATTTAATTTCCCAAGCCGGCACCGTACCCCCACCTCAACACCTTCCTCGGTACTTTCGCTGCTAAGATAGATGCTGACTTCCGCTGCGCCGGCATGCGCCTCCCGTTTAGAAATTCGGCTCAGTGCTGCCCAGCCGATTACTTTTCCTTCCTCCCGTGCAACCAGCCGGCAAACAGAAAAACGGGTATCTTCCCACCCTTCCCGTGGGGATTCTGTTTCAAATGTTACATTTCCGGTATGAATTCCTTCTATAAAAATAGCACGGACCTTTATCTACGACGATTTGACTTATCGTGCTGATTACCTGCTTACTTGCTATTTTATAATCATAAATAACCATGTACATCTTTGACAATTTTATGATAACAGAATATAATAATTTTAAGGTAAGGAAAAGTAAGAATCGATGGAGAGAGGTGGTTGTTGATGGAAGCAAAGTTAACCAGTAAAGGTCAGATAACTATACCTAAGGAAATTCGACGACTGTTGAACCTTCAATCAGGGGATGCGGTATCATTCGAAGTTCATGAGTCTGGGGTCACCATTAACAAATCAAGACGGCCATTGACAATACAGGAACGATTCGAAAACTATGATTTCAATAACTCGAAGGAAGAAATAGAAAAAGCCATGCGTGAAATAGACACAGGTAATGACGTTGGGGAGGAACGGTGATGAACTATAAGGCGAAGCAAGGTGATATTATTTCCATGGATTTCAATCCCCAAAAGGGCCGTGAACAGCGCGGCAGAAGGCCTGCAATTGTTGTAAGCAATAACTTTTTCAACCGACTCAGCAATTTGGCACTTGTTTGTCCCATTTCCAATACTTCTCCAGATTTTCCCCTTCATGTTAAACTGGATGACCAAACTAAGACAACGGGGTCCATTTTATGTCAACATGTAAAATCGCTTGACCTATCCGCTCGAAATGCATCATTTATTGAGAAACTTCCCAGTGAACTTCTTAGCGAGGTACTGAACATCATTCAAAGTGAGTTTTAGATGCAGGTTGTTAAAATGGTCCATTTTCACAAGACAATCGGAAATAAGACTCGCATTCAAATTAATGCTCTATTAAAGATGGCCCATTGGTAATCGGGAGCTTTTTCACCGTAAGGATGGGATCCTGCACCGGCCGGCGGTATGCTTGCAGATCGTTTTCCCAAGAAAAATGTACTGATTTTTAATCGATAGCTTGCGTGAGCCGCTCGATTTGTCACCATTGTTTGTCCAGGGGCCGGAATATGGTCGTTGAAGATCCCCACCGTCCGGCGGCCCATCTATTTATCCATGCAAAAAACCCCCTTTGAAATGGCCCTGCCATTCCAAAGGTCCGATGGTTATATCTTTCTAATTCTGAAGTTATCCTGCAGTACGGCCCAATTTTGTGGAAACGAGTTTCCCAATACCCAATAAAATACACCTCTTAGCCCATATTCCTTCACGGTGTCATATTTAGCCTGAACACTGCGGGCGTCTTCAAACCATACTTCATGCTCCTGGCCGTTCTCATCCATATAGCGGAAAAATGGTGATTGGTACGTTTCATCATACTGAATGGATACACCATATTTTGCTGCCAGCTGAACTGCTTCTTTCGGACTAATCGTTCTGGCAGTTGTACTTTCGACCCAAGGAATATTCCAATCGCGTCCGTACAAAGGCATTCCCATCAAGATTTTTTCACGTGGAATGACTGTGACAGCATAGTCCAGCACATCCCTTACTTCATTAATTGGTGCAATGGCCCATGGTCTGCCGCCTGCCCAGCCCCATTCGTACGTCATCAGCATTACAAAATCCACGATATCCCCATGTGCCGCATAATCATGCGCTTCATAGAGCAGTCCTTGCTGAACAGCACTTTCTTTTGGGGCCAAAGATGTCGATACCAGAAACCCTTCCGGATGCAATCGGGATACAACACGCCTCAAAAAGGCATTATAATTTTCACGGTCTTCCGGGTAAACATATTCGAAGTCAAAATTAACCCCTGCATACCCTTCCGATCGCAGCTTTTCCAAAAGGTTCGTAATAAACGTCTCCTGTGTTTCGGAATTACGAAGTAGCGTGGCAGCCAAATCTGAGTTTAATTCGCTCTGTTTAAAATTGGTTACAACAATCAGTGGTGCAGCATCATTAGCCCGGGCGGCTTCCAGTACCGACTGATCCCGCAACTCCGTAAGAGTTCCATCTTCCCTGACGCTGTACATAGATGGTGAAAGATAAGTAAGATACTTGCCCTCTCGCATTACCTCAGCTTTCCCCTGCTTATCCATTTGCGTTGTGTAGGCATTGACGTCAATTACAGGTTGATTCGTAATCGGAAATCGGAATGTTTGACCCGGAATGATTGGCTCCGGATCCCCGTTATTATAACTTACCTGCCCGGCACTCAACCCGTCAATACCCCAAATGTATTCATCTGCCTGAACGGTATGCAGAAAATACGGATTTGACACCATTTGACCGACGTATATCTCTGCAGGATTCGTAATATTATTTGCCACAGCAAGTTCCTGAACCGTTACACCAAACATACGGGCAATCTTCCATAAATTATCCCCAGCCTGAATAACATATTCACGTCCAGGCTCCGGGACAACCAGTGATTGCCCGACTACAAGCATATCAGGATTATCTAATTCATTTAACAAAACAATCTGATTCATATCTGAACCGTAATTTTGCGCTATTCGCCATATTGTATCTCCACTTTGCACGACATGTATTTGCATAATGATTACTCCCCCAATTTGCATGCTACTTTCACCCTATGCATTGGGTGTTTGTCCAGTAACAAATGGAAGGAGAATTCGTGCTTTAATGTCAAAAACGCCCTTGTCGATTTTATTTTCTTGTTACATCACTTATCATAAACCGGCTCTTCGGTATCGACGGCATGCGTACCATACTGAAACGCAAATCCTGTTTTGGCACGCTATAATCCATCCGCTTTGCCAAGAACTCCAGGCTCACTTTCATGACTTCAACCGTCACCCATTCACCTGCACAGCGGTGGCCCATATCATAATCTCCGCCGCCTTGCGGGATAAAATCAAAAAGACTTTCCTCCCAATTTTCGAAACGCTCCGGCCTGAATACATCCGGCTTTTCCCACAAATTCGGGTCATGATTGGTACCATAGACATCCAGCAACACAAGTGTCCCTTTTTTAAAATGATGGCCGCCCCAGTTAAAGTCGTCGCGCACCCTGGCACCCAAGAAAGGACCAAACGGATAATAGCGGCGAACTTCCTGAACAAACATCCAGCTGTAGTCATCATCACCCATTTGCAATTTCTCTTTCGTTTCCGGAAAATCATGCATCGCCAATGCACCGAATGTGATATACCGGCCAATGGCCACAATCGGTCTTAAAATATTTATTAGTTCGACAGCCGCGACCTGCAGATCCAACAAATTTCCATTCAAATCACGATGCCAAGCCATTGCGTATAAAGCAGTGTCTTCAGGTGGTGTGCGTTCTCCATTCCGTACTTGATCAATGATCGTTCTAATCCATCGCTCCGATCTGTTTCGTGCTGTGCGTCCACTCCAATGCCTTGGTCCAACCGCGCCAAACGCATCAATCATTGCCGAGAAATCGCTTGTCCGCTGGTTCAGCTCGCTGGCAAACAGCGGTACACCCGCCCATTCACAAGCAATGCGGCACATCACCTTTTCCGCTTCATGAAATAATTCGAACTTCTGCTTTTGCTGCCAGCTATCCACAGCAAACTTCCATTGTTTAGCTGTAATATCCTTTAGTTCACGGAGGCGCTCGGGTGTCATAAGCGACATAAATAGCTGCTTACGATGCTTGTGTGCAGCATCGTCCATTGTCTGTACGCCCTTTTTCCCAAAAATTGATTCTTTAATTCGCTTTGGCGCAGCACCCTTCCGTCTAAACTTTAGCTCGTCATAAAAAACCTCGGCCGCTTCTTCGCCACCTATACAAATTACTTTTTGTCCCATCAGTCTGGTCTGGAAGATATCCGAATGAAATCGCCTTCGTCTATTCGGAATATAGTTATATCCTTGCATTAACAGCTTCATGCTATTGTCCAGACCTTGTTCACGTGGTATTGCCATCTCAGCTTCCACCCTCTCAAACAGTAAGATCTGTAACTATGTTTTTCCTCAAACAGAAAAATATTCACTTTATAGAGGTTGTTCAAAAAGTCCGGTAAAAATAACACATCGAATTTCTTCGTTGGCTTGTTTTTCCGCTCCTTGGAAAAGAAATACACTTTTCCTGCGTGCGATGCGGGTTCAGGGAAACTTTCCTTGTGCTCATGTATCTAAATACATACATTCTGCTCCTTGGGAAAGAAGAACGCTTTCCCTTCGTGCGATGTCGTTCAGGGAAGCTTTCCTTATGCTCGAAACTACGCCGCCTCGAAATTCTCGGTCCTTTTTATCCTCCTTTTTGAACACGCACTTATAGGATGAAATCGTGGAAAGACAGCTGCATACCTGTTAACATTCACAATAAATATCACTGTCAAAAAAGGGTGAAACGTATATGTGTCAAAAAGTGCTTATAAATGATATGGAAATCAATGCGTCAAACGTTCAAGTGGGTACCGTTACCAAAAACGGCAAAAAACGGAGGCAAATTCAATTTGATTTTAAAGTAAGGAGTGAGGACTATCACGATGTGACCACGCTTCTTTATAAAAATAACTTTCAGGTCACTGTTCCCGATGAAAATATTACATTCCCTGCTGTCATCACAAACTACGCCACATCTATCACTAATTTATATGAAACAGGCCAGACAGGCGATTTCAGTCTTGAGCTCACAGGAAAAGAGTAATCAAGCTTTTTAATGGAAAAAACAGACAAGCCACACAGCATTACAGAACAATGCCGTGTGGCTGCTTTTAGCTGACTATCATTCGGAAGTCCTTTCCTTAGAAGTACTGGACTGAGTAACATGCAACCCCGTCCGGTCAACAGACAACCGTTCAATCTGATAGTCAGGCAGTTCTGTTTTCAGCTGATCAGCACATGCTTTTCCTTTTCCTTTTGGCAAAAAGGATATCATAGCTGGCCCTGCTCCGCTAATGACAGTTCCATAAGCGCCTTGTTCCGCCGCATACAGTTTAATGTCATTGTAATGTGGAATCAAATGAGCACGATAAGGTTCATGGAACAAGTCGCTTTCCATCATTTTTCCTGCCAGCCGATAATCCCCCGATAAAAGAGCGGCCACCAGTACATTGCTTACAGAGCTGGCCGCTGCCGCACGTTCTCTGCTAAACATATCCGGCAGCGCTTTTCGTGATGCTTCCGTCTTTAAATCCTGGCGGGGAATAGACATGACCACATCTGTATCCAGACCGGGCATTCTAATCCAGTCAACTCTTCCTGCAGCTGCTGTCGTAATGATTAAACCACCGTATAATGCCGGGGCAATATTGTCCGGATGTCCCTCTATGTCATTACCAAGCTCAAGCTTTTGTTCAGGTGTTAGAGACAGACTGCATAACTGATCGGCAAGTTCGATACCTGCAACAATTGCAGATGCACTGCTGCCAAGTCCTCTCGCCAGAGGGACTTCGCTGCTGACTACCAGCTTGCATGCAGGAAGTTCTTTGTGGAATTGTCCTGCCGTTTCCCTGGCAATTTGCAATATGTAATTGTCCTCCGCATTTGCGTCTGCTGAAAGATGTGGAGAATGTTGTTCCACCCGCCATTTGCTGGAGGGAGATACATCAACTGTTAAATAAAGGGCCAGTGCAAGCCCCAGGGAATCAAACCCCGGGCCGATGTTTGCAGTACTGGCCGGCACACGTATACGGAATGGCTTCATACACTCACCAGCTTCCTAATGTGATCGGTCACCACCGCTTCATCATTTGGCAGGGTCACCGGGGCTGCGTCCATCCTATCAATTGCTGTTTGCGGATCTTTCAATCCATTGCCTGTTAACACGGACACTACTTTGGACCCTTTTGGAATCGTGCCATTCTCACATTGCTGGATGACACCGGCGATTGAGGCACAGGAAGCGGGTTCTGCAAACACCCCTTCTCTTCGGGCCAGCAGTTTATATGCATCCGTGATCGCATCATCGGTGACCAAATCAATTTTCCCACCGGATTCATCCCTTGCATCAATCGCTTTCTGCCAGCTAGCCGGATTGCCTATCCGTATCGCTGTAGCTATCGTCTCGGGATCTGTAACGACCTCATTCCGAACTATGGCTCCGGCCCCTTCCGCTTCAAACCCGTACATTCGAGGCAGGCCGGTACGTTTGGATTCATGGTATTCGGTAAACCCTTTCCAATACGCGCTGATATTTCCGGCATTGCCGACCGGAATGGAAAGGATGTCGGGTGCTGTTCCAAGCTGGTCACAGACTTCAAAGGCTGCTGTTTTTTGTCCTTCCAGGCGGTATGGGTTAACCGAATTAACCAATGTTACCGGTTCTGTTTCGCTTAACTTCCGGACAATTTTCAGTGCATCATCAAAATTTCCGTCGATTTCAACAATTGACGCCCCGTACATCACGGCCTGCGCAAGTTTTCCGAGTGCAATTTTACCTTTAGGGATGACGATAATTGCCCGAAGCCCAGCTCTGGCTGCATAAGCAGCTGCAGAGGCAGACGTGTTTCCTGTCGATGCACAAATAACAGCATCACTGCCTTCCTCTTTCGCTTTAGCAACCGCCATGACCATACCCCTGTCTTTAAACGAGCCTGTTGGATTAATGCCCTCCACTTTGCCATGCCATTCAATGCCCAGTTTTTCTGAAAGAGTTGGAAAATAAATGAGCGGTGTATTGCCTTCATAAAGAGACAGTTCAGGCGTCCCGTCTGTCACCGGCAAATGCGCTCTGTAATGTTTGATCACACCCTGCCATGTCATGCGTCTGCATCTCCTTCTACTTTATAAAAGCTCTTGATTGCCTGTACCTGGTTAAGATGTTCAAGCTGCTCCAGTGCGTTTTGCATATTTTTCAATGATGTCTTGTGTGTGATGACGACAATCTCTGCTGTATCGTCTTCCTCTAATGGATTCTGGAGAATTTGTTTAAAGCTAATATCCAGGTCATTGAACAATGACGAAATCCTTGAAAAAACACCAGCCTCATCTTTAGCATGAAAACGAAGATAATACTCGCCAACACGCTGTTCCGGTTCTTTCAGCTGTTTCTCGAAGCGTGGCTCCACAAACTGGCTGCCGGTAACACCCCGGTGCATGTTCTTGATGACTGCGACCACATCAGACATAACAGCGGCAGCGGTTGGCATGCTCCCGGCGCCTGCTCCATAAAACATCGCTTCCCCGACTGCTTCCCCGTAAACATACACCGCATTGTACTCATTTTTGACACCGGCAAGCGGATGATCCTTGGAGATAAGCGCCGGCTGGACATTAATCTCTACCTGTGTTCCATCAAAATCGGCAAACCCAATCAATTTCATCGTAAGCCCCAGGCTGTCACCATACTCCAAGTCTTTTGGATCCACATCTTTGATTCCTGTAACTTCTACATCCTCCAGGTTAATATAAGTAGAAAAGGCGAGCCGTCCAAGAATGGCCATTTTCCTTGCTGCATCAAGCCCCTCCACATCTGAGGCAGGGTCAGCTTCGGCAAAACCGCGTTCCTGCGCTTGCTTTAATGCCGCTTCATAACTAAGCCCTTCCTGACTCATTTTGGTCATTATGTAATTCGTCGTACCATTCACGATGCCCATTAACTGTTCAATATGATCGGAAGCAAATCCGTCCGTTATCCCCCGTAAAATTGGAATTCCGCCAGCTACACTTGCTTCATAATAGAGATCACACTTGTTTCGTTCAGCGGCTTCATGCAGTTCCCCACCGTGAAGCGCAACCAGATCCTTATTCGCTGTTACAACATGTTTCTTAGCGGCAAATGCCTTCAAAATAGCCTCACGCGCTTCTTCAATACCGCCCATCACTTCAACCACAACGTCAATCTCCGGATCCCCCAGTACAGCATCCGGATCTGCCGTTAGCTGGGTTCCATTCATATCCGCTCCGATGTCCCTCGCCTTATCTGGATTACGCACGAGAGCACTTTTTACATAGACACCGCATCCGAGCTGATGGGCCAGTTTTTCCTGATGTTTCTCAATTAGATTGATGACACCGGAGCCCACAACACCGACGCCTAATAGTCCAACTGCCACATTATTTTGCACATCCTCACCCCATCATCTAATAAGTAATATTTTGTATATTTAAACACGAATAAGGATGAATAGCAATAGCGAATTTTTTGATTATTGTTTTAAACCGGTTTCAAGAGCCTTTGTTCATATAAGATGTTTTTTTGTGTTTGGTTGTTCATCACCTCGACAAGGGACTAAATAATGGTTCTTCCTCTATGTTAGGGCATTCCATTAGCGGGGCCATCCCTTGTTCTGATTATAGTTAAGTGCTCAGAGACGCTACGGCAATATACTTCGCTTTCACCGCTCCGGGTACAAAGGCGACATCTACTCAAGCCTTCGCTTTCGTAGTGTCTTCTTAGCCATGGGCACGGCCTCAGCCTCCTCGGAAAGCAAAGACCGCTTTCCTGCGGGGTCTTCGGACACGTGCTGTTCCCATAGGACAAGGAATGCTTCGGCAGCTTTACATCGCACGAAGAAAATTGGTTTGTATTTTCGAGGAGTCTGCGTATATTGCCTCCGCTGGTAAAGGTTTTCTGATTAACGTGTACTTATTTTCCATTTCAAGCAATTTCCTTCACTGGACTATACCTTTACAAATTAAAAAATATTGTAATGACTAAAGCAGGAACTAGCAGCTGGAATATGCGAGACTCCTGTGGGACAGCGAGCCTAAGAGACCCCGCAGTGAGCGTTCTTTGCGAGCGAGGAGGCTCGTGGTGAGCCCACGGAAAGCGAGTATATTCCAGCTGCGTTGTCAGAGAGACTCACTAATTCCTCCCTTCGTTAGTCTACGTCGCAGTTTATACAAATTGTTCAGTAGACGTTCATTCTCTAGAGTGACGCAAAAAACAGCAGTCTTTTGGAAAGCCACCTTTTTCTGATAATCAAACGGCTGTCCTATCATTGATTGGACAGCCGTTTTCAAATGCCGCAGTCAGCTCACAAGCGTCAGCAGTTTTTTGTTTCGTTCCTGCTGTTCCTCGCTTGACGCAAGGTCATATTTCTTTAATAGATGAAAAAGGGTGTTTAATGTTTCCTGAGGGTGCGTATCGTTTAGAAACCGATCCAGTTTTTCACTTATGTCTGCCGGCAATACGCTTTTCTGGCTTTCCAGCTTTTTCGCCACATCTTCATGTGGATGATCGAGCTTGCATTCTCCCAAAGCCATCGCCTCCCTAGTTGGACATCCTACCTATCATCCTAACACATTATGGCTCCTGCCTCACTGGTGGACCTGGCTCATCACCGTGTTCATCATCCTGCTGCTCCATATATAGCCTTCTTGCCGGCAGCGCAATGGAAACTCCTTCGTTCTCCAGAATTTCCATGATGCTGAGATTAATCTCCTCCCTAACTTTCAGGTATTCACCCCACGCAGTTGTCTTCGTAAAGAAATACAGGAAAATATTCAAGCCATTCTCCCGGTATTCGTTAAATTTCACAAAAATGGTTTCCTGATCAATGCCGGAATGATTTTTCAGCAGCAGATCAATCTGTTCGACGACACGCTCAACTTTGTCTCTTGGTGTGTCATACGTTAAGCGCAAGTCAAACGTAATCTGCCTCTTTCCCATTTCACTCCAGTTAATGATGGACTCATTCGCCAGTGTTGCGTTCGGTACGGTCACAAGAGCATCAGCAAAGGTCCGTACCCTTGTGCTCCGGAACGTAATATCCTCGACAGTCCCCTCCACACTATCTGTTTTGATCCAGTCGCCGATGGTAAACGGTTTTTCGGTAATGATCACGATTCCGCCAAACAAATTCCCGATGGCGTCCTTGGCCGCAAGTGCAAATGCCAGACCACCCAGTCCAAGACCTGCAACAAACCCGCCAACATCATAATCGAACTCCTGGGCAATGATACTGATACTAATTGCCACAATAACAAATCGCAATGCTTTGGAAAGAAACGGAATCAGCAAATCATCAATATCAATATTAAACCGTTCTTCCACCCTGTAGAAAAACTGTGAAGATGACGATGAAAGATTAAACAGCCCCCAGCCAATTATAAAAACGACCGACGACCTGATGATGTCAAGAAAAAGTGGATTCGTCTGTTCTAAATAAGGAAAATAACCGGCAGATACGTAAATACCAATAATGATAAACAGCCAACGGACCGGCTTTTCAAAGGCAGACAATATGTACGGAAAAATATCACCCGGTGCTTTTTTGCCCAGCTTCATTAACAGTGCGAATATATATTTGGTAAAGATCTTCCTGAAGATGAGGAAAAGCAAAAAGATTCCAGCCGCTATCGCAATATCTACCAGTGCATCGTATTGTGTAAGCATGTCCCAGTTCCACGTCATTCGGCTTAAGCACCCCTGTCCTTATATGGTGGTTTCTATTATAATCCTCAAACAGCCCTGATACAATTATACCGGTATTAGTTGACACTCTTTCCATAAACATATTACAATCATTTTAATTCAGACTAATTGAATTGCGAATGAATACCCAATGCTGGAGAGAGATAAATGCGTGAAAACCTATCATTAAAAGCCTTTGTTGTTTTAATGAAATCATCCAAATCTGTCATGGAGCACGTAAAGAACAATATTCATAGCTTTGACATGAAAACATCTGAGTTCACAGTACTTGAAGCCCTTCACCATAAGGGGCCGATGACTGTTAAACAGATTTCTGAAGCAGTTCTGATCGGTACGGGATCAATGACGTATGTAATTGATAAGCTGGAAACAAAGGGCCTTCTCGAGCGGCGCCCTTGCCCGGACGATCGCCGTGTCATCCATATCCATATTACGGATAAAGGGACACAGCTGATGGATGAGATCTTCCCTAGACATCAGCAGGCGATTGAAAACCTGTTTCATGACATCACCCCGAAAGAAAAAAAGACCATCATTGACGTACTAAAACGAGTTGGCAAACAATGAATGCCTAGTACCAGAAAGGAGCATTTATGATGAAGCATATTTTCAGAGAAGGTTCCAATCAAACAAAGCCGACACTGCTGTTACTGCACGGGACAGGCGGGACGGAGCAGGACTTGCTTCCGCTGGCAGAACAGATCGATAATGAGGCCAACGTGCTGAGCGTCCGCGGAAATGTATCGGAAAATGGAATGCCTCGGTTTTTTAAAAGGCTGGCTGAAGGTGTATTTGACGAAGAAGATTTAATCACCCGGACGAAGGAACTAAACGAATTCCTTGATGACGCTGCTGCAGAATATGGCTTCGACCGCAATAATATCATGGCTGTCGGCTATTCTAACGGTGCCAATATCGCAGGCAGCTTGTTATTCCACTTCCAGGACGCATTAAAGGGAGCCGCTCTGCACCACCCGATGGTTCCTAGAAAAGGGCTTGAACTGCCCAATCTATCCGGAAAAAATGTCTTTATTGGTGCGGGAACGAATGACCCTATTTGCCCATCACAGGAATCAGAAGACCTGAAAACATTACTCGAAAATGCAGGGGCTCAAGTAACACTCCACTGGGAGAATATGGGGCATCAGCTATCCATGGGCGAAGTGAAAGCAGCTGCGGCTTGGTATCAGGGTCTATGAGAACGTCCTTTTCGGCTAGAATGGGGGCACAAACACTTGAAAGGGATGAGTGCTAATGATTGTCAGAGAACGACCGGACGCCTTTGTCATGATTGAACAGGATAACCATGCCCAAGTTTCAGGAAAAATCATGTCCCAATGGAAAGATTCCTTGTTTCCCGGATTGGACCTCCGCCAGTCTGCGGAACATGCCATATACCGTCATGATGTTGGGTGGGAACCGTTTGATTGCCAGCCGTTTTGGAACGATCAGAAACAGTCCCCCTATATGTTTACTGATTTCCCAGCTATGCCGAAAACGGTGCTCTATAAACATGGCATTGACGTGGTGGAGAAGGAAGATGCGTATGCCGCGATGCTTTGCAGTGAGCATTACAAACAGTTTGTGAAGAAAGAACCCGGTGAGACTGCGCGGAACTTTGTTGAACATGAAGACCAGCGTCAACAGCGGCTTATGGAGTTGTTGGACGGATTTAACAAGAGGTTATTCCGTCATCATTTTACGCTTTTGCAGCTCGGTGACAGCCTATCCCTATATGCCTGTTTAAATGAACCTGGCGTCAGCAAAAAAGACGAGCATCCTTTTTTCAAAGACGGTATATCGCTCGCTGATAAACTCGAAGGATTGAATCGCGACAAAATGGAGATTTACTGGAAAGATGACCAGACAATTGTGCTTGATCCATTTCCATTTGAAAGGACACTTGAGTTTACATTACAACAAAAAGTTGTGGCTAAACAGGCTATTGCTCAGCATGGGCTGCTGGAAAGTTATGAACGTACGCCATTTGAGAAGATCAGTTTACGTTTAATGCCGATGCAGTCATTGTAGAAACCGTCATCTGTCTAACAAATGTTAGTGACGGTAATCCTGCGGGCGGGAAACCAGAATCCGCATCCGATACGCATTCATCGCCGTTTCTCCCAGCGTATCCATCAAGTTGTGATTCGCATAAGCCCCTGCAATCGCGCCTAGTCCCGGGACAAACTGCAGCAGTTTAATCAAATCCATATAATCCCTATATTCCTGCTGAAACACTCGCCAATCCATATCGGCAAGTTTTTGCTTTTCCGTTTCCCAGTTTTCCATCACACGAAAAGTTTCCCTGCGTTTGGCATCACTAGAGAAAGCGAGCTGGAAAATGTGCAGAATGAACAAACGCTCCTCGTATTTTCGTGTATCAAATCCATAAATGGCTGCTCCTTCAAACAAAAACTTCATTTTAATCGACAGTAGCATCGGAAAATCCGCCAAACCAAGGAAAAGGCCTCCCGCACCGGTTCCCGCACCTTCTACAACGGCTGTTTTACGGTAGGATGTGCATTTTTCCCTCAGCAGCGCATCCTTTTCCAGCAGACTTAACCCTGCTGACTGCTGCTTGTTTGTTGTCATCTCTGAACCGGCGAGCGTTGCTTTCACCATGTTTTTGATGCTTCCGGTAATAATGGTGTGGGCTTTCTCAGGAATCATTCCATTTATTTTTGTCTGCGTCTTCTTGGACAATTGCTTAACGAGACCGGCAGGCTTTAACATGTTCCGCCGCCATATTTTCAGTTCTTCGTATACCTTTTGTTCGTATTCATTCATGCTGATCCATCCTTTTTAATTGCCGAAAGAAGGTAATATCCATAGAGGGCTGAATGATTACATTCCAAGCTGTCGTTACTCAAACCTCCACCTCCTGATGGCAATTCCTTACTTTATTATAATATAGAAAACTTGGCTAGTGTTAAAGGAATTCTTAGAAAGCGTTCTTTACTTTCCTAGAATCCCTTATGCTTTGGAGTGCAAGCCTTTTAGGCGCAGGCGATTGCCTTAGTTGAACTTATGCATACTGTTTAGTTAAGCTGAGGCCTTGTTGCGGGAAACAACCGGGTACCCCAGTTTACATATATCATTTTTCCCCGCAGCAGCAGATTATTTTTCCGTTGTTTGGTTACTGTAAGATAGTGACAGTTTACAATAACAATGGAGGTGGCCAGTATGGCTGACGATCAGCCAAACGAAAAACATCAGACAAATATTGAGAATGAGGACACGCTGACAAACCAGCAGGGACACCCGGTTACCGATAATCAGGACATACGGACGGTCGGCAACCGCGGTCCCGCGACACTGGAGAACTATGACTTCATTGAAAAAATCAGCCACTTTGACCGCGAAAAAATACCCGAACGTATTGTTCATGCCCGTGGTGCAGGTGCCCATGGCTATTTTGAGTCATACGGCACTGCAGGAGATGAGCCGGTTTCCAAATATACGAGAGCGAAAGTTTTCCAGGAAAAAGGGAAACAGACGCCAGTATTTGTCCGCTTCTCAACCGTTATCCATGGCACGCATTCTCCGGAAACATTGCGTGATCCGCGCGGCTTTGCGGTTAAATTTTACACAGAGGATGGAAATTGGGATCTGGTCGGAAACAACATAAAAATTTTTTTCATCCGGGATGCGATTAAATTTCCAGACATGATTCATGCGTTCAAACCGGATCCAATCACCAATATCCAGGACAGCCAGCAATTTTTTGACTTCTGCTCCAATTCCCCGGAATCGTTCCATATGGTTACGTTCATTTACTCGCCATGGGGAATTCCTGCCAACTACCGGCAAATGCAAGGATCCGGTGTCAATACGTACAAGTGGGTGAATCATGATGGAGAAGCAGTGCTTGTCAAATATCACTGGGAGCCGAAGCAAGGGATTAAGAACTTGACCGTAGAGGAAGCAAACAAAATCCAGGCAACGAACTTTAACCATGCTACACAAGATTTGTATGAGGCGATTGAAAATGGTGATTATCCGGAATGGGAATTGTATGTACAAATCATGAGTGATGATGAGCATCCGGAGCTGGATTTTGATCCGCTTGACGATACGAAAATCTGGCCGGAAGATCAATTCCCATGGCTGCCGGTTGGAAAGATGGTATTGAACAAAAATCCAGACGATTACTTCACTGAAGTGGAACAGTCCGCATTCGGAACAGGGGTGCTCGTCGATGGCCTCGATTTTTCGGATGATAAAATGCTCCAAGGCCGGACATTTTCCTATTCGGATACGCAGCGTTACCGTGTGGGCGCCAACTATCTGCAATTGCCGATTAATGCTGCCAAAAAACGTGTGGCAACCAACCAAGAAGGCGGAAGTATGCGCTATGAACCAGAACGTTCACCAAAAAAGAACCCGCATATCAACTATGAACCGTCATCCCTTGGCAATTTAAAAGAAGCGGAACAAGTTGGCAAGGAATACACACCAAAAGTGGAAGGTAACCTCGTCCGTGAACCAATCGACCGGCAAAGCAATACCAAACAAGCCGGAGAAACCTATCGCTGGTTTGAAGACTGGGAAAAAGATGAACTGATTTCCAACCTCGTAGGCGATATTTCTGAATGCACACAGGAGATTCAGGACAAAATGATTGCACTTGCCGAGGATGCTGACGAAGAATATGGGCGCCGGCTGCGGGAAGGACTCGCAGAAGCCGCCAGTATGAAAAAAGACGGCAGCTCCAGCAAAAACCCGATCGGTAACAAGGACGCTGAACAAGCACCAAAACAGGCTACTGAACAAGGACGCGACTCTGAGCCGTATTAAAACTACTGCAAAAAGTAATGAGTCTGTTTTTGATATACGGACTCATTACTTTATTTATTCATGGTCATATATAGTTATTGTCCCTGGACATCTCGCTGTTTATATCTGATAAAACCTGTTGCTGTTAATCCAGCTGCCACAACAGTCAATACGACAGCCGGTATCCATTCCATCTCCTCTGCCGGCATTTCCGGAATATAGCCGTATGGTGACAGTTTCCCAGCCCATTCCGGGAACTGGAACATATCCCCGAAGTACAAGTCAATAAACGAATAGAAAACATACAGCCAGACTAGACCATTCCATTTTGGTGCAAACCCAACAAGTAGAGCTGCCAAGCCAATCATGACCAGGACGGCCGGGTAATAAGCCAGTCCCGCACCATAGATCTCACCAAACGCAAACGGTTCCTCCATTACACTGCTGGCGGCCAGCCAAAGACCTACAGCAGCAAACGACAGCATGACAAACCCATTGATAACAGCGATCAGTATATAGCCTGCCAAAAGTTGTGTGCGGGAAACTGCTCTTCCAAGCAGATGATCCAGGCGGTTTTTCTTTTCCTCGCCACTCAACTTAAACAGCGCCATCAGCGGTGGTATGGTACCAACCAGGGCCATAACTACCATTAATATAGAGATAAACTGCTTCGTAAATGAATGACCATCCTGTGAGCCCAGCAATTGCCGGATCATCTGATTACCTTCGAAGAATGAATCCAGATCTCCCATAACCGAACCGTATGAAACACCTATTAGCAGCATAGCAGCCGCCCATGCAATGATGCCGGCCCGCTGCAGCCGAAACGCGAGCCCAACCGGATGTAACAATGCCGGTGATGCTTCTTTTTTTCCTAGGCGTGAAGGGAGAAATCCGGCTCCATAGTCACGGATAGCATTGGAATAGCCAGCCAGAGTAAATAATAGAGCTGCGCCACCAAGCAAGAGCAGCAGTACCCACCAATGATTCCCCGCATAAACTTCTGCTTTTGTTACCCAGCCGAGTGGAGACAGCCACGATAATGCTGCATTCCCCACATCTCCGGCCGCCCGGACCATGTAAGCAACAAGCAAGAGGCCGAGAGAGATGCCAAAGACCGTGCGGGCGTTTTCCGTAATTTGAGCCATCAAGGCTGTGACACCAGCGAAAAACAGCCCCGCTGCCCCAAGTATGGACCCATACAATAGTGATCCAGCGATGTCCATACTTGCTATATCCAGCGCAGATAAGCCAATGCCTGTGGCGATAGCCAGTATCCCGTTTATTAAAACAAGCATGACTATGGACGCATTCAGATTGGCAAGATTTCCAACAGGAAGGGAACGAATCATTTCCAGCCGCCCATCTTCTTCATCTGTCCGGGTATGCCTATTCATCAGCAGAATATTCATGAGTGCGACAACAACCGCTGTCAATAACAGCATTTGGTGCGCCGTCATGGCCCCAGCCGTATAATTGTCCAAATCACCCGGTCCGACCATGGCTGTCATCGCTGGATTTTCCATCGTTTGCGCCATCACATCACGCTCCTGCTGTGTCGGATACAAATCAGTCAAAGCAACTGGCACTATGATGGTGAAAAAACTAATGGCACCCACCCACAGCAGTATCCGAAAACGGCCAAGTCTCAGCATAAACATCAGCAACTTGCCCGTATTCACAAAAGACCGCTGTTTCATTGCGATTCACCTCCAGATTTCGCCTGTGTGGTCCCTTCGTAATGACGCATAAACAAATCCTCGAGTGTTGGTGACCCACTTTCCAATTTTGAAACCCCAAATTGACTGATATACTGAATCACCTCACCCAGTTTTTCGGAGTCAACTTGAAATGCAATGCCCTGTTCATTCATTTCAACATGATGCACTCCTGCAGTTTCATGCAGAGCTGGTATTGGTTTTTTTGTCTCCACCAGCAGATTGGTCCTTGTTAAATGGCGCAACTCATCCATCGTACCGGATTCAATTATTTGCCCTTTACGGATAATGCCCACCCTGTCACAAAGCCGTTCAACTTCCGATAAAATATGGCTTGACAGCAGAACGCTTTTTCCTTCCCTGCGTACTTCCATGACACACTCCTGAAACGTCCGCTCCATCAGTGGGTCAAGCCCGGATGTTGGCTCATCCAAAATGTACAGATCCGCATCCGAGGCAAACGCTGCAATTAGAGAAACCTTCTGGCGATTGCCTTTGGAGTAGGTTCTGCATTTCTTGGAGGGATCGAAATCAAAGCGTCGGATCAGTTGCTCGCGTTTCTTTTTATTCATTTTTCCACGAAATTTCATAAACAGATCAATAACTTCCCCGCCTGTCAAATTAGGCCATAGGTTCACATCGCCGGGAACATACGCTATTCGTTTATGAATGTCCACTGCATCCTCCCAAACATCCTTTCCAAAAATCGATGCTTGGCCGCTTGTCGCATTCAGCATTCCCAACAGAATTCGAATAGTGGTTGATTTACCTGCACCGTTCGGACCGATAAATCCGTACACTTCCCCTTCCTGTACCTCGATATTGACGTTATCAAGCGCTTTGAAGCTGCCAAACATTTTACAGAGATCCTTTGTTTTTACCGCCATTGCAACCCCTCCTATTTATAGAAACTTTTTCGCAATATATCCAGATATTCATGAAATTCTTCCCAATATGGATCAAAATCGACAGAGGTCATTTTTTGGCCTTTCAGACGGTTGGTTACGCCTGAGCAACAAAAAAGTCGGGACAATGCTTATCACGTCCCGACTTTAGATGTTTTGATTATTTTATTCCGTTTTGTTGGATGGTTCATTATCATTGGAATTTTTCGGGTTGGAAGACTCGGACTCTGATCCATTAGATGGTTGATTTTCTTCCAGCTTACCTTCCAGTTCATCCATGATTTCAGCAGCTTCCTGCCACTTACCATCAGACAAGGCCTTCTTATACGCATCAAACAGATCGGCAAATTCCTCTAATCTTTCTTCAGCGCCGATAAGCGCCTCGGAAGGACCCTGCCCTTCATCCGTTTCGTCACCTTCTTGTTCATCTTGCCCGCCGTCATCCTCAACGTTAGGATCAACTTTCTTCAGCATTTTTTCAAGTGCCTTATCAAAATTTGCTTCCATGACGATTTGGTCACCATATGCCAGAACGACCCGTTTCACTTCCGGCAGAGATGTTTCATTATTTGATTCAATGTAAATTGGTTCAACATACAGAACCGTATCCTCAATCGGTATAGCAAGCAGGTTCCCGCGTATCACTTCTGATCCACCCTGTGACCATAAGTTCAGTTCCTGAGAAATTTCACTGTCCTGATTGATTCTATTCTCAATTTGCTGCGGACCGTAAATGTTCCGCTGTTTCGGGAACCGGTACACAAATATATCACCATAATTGTCCCCGTCGTTGCGCACACCCATCCAGGCAATCATGTTTTGCCTGTTTTTTGGTGTGTAAGGCATCATCAGAATGAATTCTTCCTCATCCTGATCAGGCAATTTCAACGTTGTATAATACGGTTCCATCGTCGTATCTTCGTTGAAATATTTTTCCGTTGGGAACTGCCAGAAGTCTTCCCGGTTATAAAATACTTCCAAGTCAGACATGTGGTACGTTCCATACATGGACGCCTGAACAGTAAACAGTTTCTCCGGATAGCGGAAATGTGCTTTAATATCTTCCGGCACTTCCTCCGTAAACAAATCCGGGAATATGTTCTGGAACGTCCGCAATAACGGATTGTCAGGTTCCGCTGCATAGAAGTTTACTTCACCGGTATAAGCATCCACCGTCACTTTTACAGGATTACGGATATAGTTGGTGTCCCCTTGAAATGCTTCTGAGTATGGATAATTCTCTGCTGTCAGATAAGCATCCAGCATCCAGACAACACTGCCATCATCACGGACGACTAAATAAGGGTCCTGATCATACGTGAAAAATGGTGCTATCCGATTCACCCTGTCCATAATATTTCTGGTAGCCAGAAGCTGACTGTCTTCTGTCACCTGATCCGATACGAACATACGGAAGGAACCTTCATCCAATGCAAACAACAGACGGTTTAACCCGGACAGCGAAATCCCCGTGTCCGCATCAAATTGTGTATCCACATTTTCATCACCGGATGGGTAATCAAATTCTTTAACCGCACTGTTGACAATCACATTCTTATACGGTTCTTCCCCAAAATAGATTTGCGGCCGGCTGACGTCCATCACACCTTCCGGGGGAAGATTCTTCAGCATGTATTTCGGCTGCCCCTGTGGCGTTACCTGATTAACATGGCTCATGGCCAATCCATACCCGTGCGTATACCGCAAGTTCTGGTTGACCCATGTTTTGGCCTGGCTCGGGAGATCTTTTGTATTCAGTTCCCTTGCCCCTAAAAAGACTTGTTCATATTCGCCATCAACCTGATAACGGTCAATATCAACATCGTTGAACTCATAGTAGGTGCGGAATGTCTGCAGCTGATTATACACATCCAAGAGCGGCCTCGAGTCGTTCATCCGCACATTATCAATCGTCGCACTGTTACGTTCAATCATTTCTGCTGAAAGGGAGTTTTTACCAGGATGCTGCTTTTCCTCGATACTATCGAGGTCATAGGCAGCCCTGGTATACGTCAAATTGTCCTCCAGATAGGGCTTCTCTTTCGAAAATTCATTTGGCGAGACAATGAAGTTCTGAACGACAATCGATGCCCCCTGTCCGACAATCACTAAGCCGACATAAGCAGCGACTGGAATGATAACAGATCGCAATCTGCCCCGGATCAGTGCAACAATCATCCAGATTGCCATAATAATCGCAACAGCAGCCAAAATGTAGGCTTTAGGAACGTTAATAACATCGTCCGTATAACTTAATCCAGTAACAGCACTTTCCTGAAACAGGTTCACTTTATTTGTTGACAGCGTCCCAAACGGCTGCAAGGCGTGAAACGCTGCAAGCAGCAAACCAACCAGACCAAGTGTAACACCCAGATGCAGCTGGGCAGAACGGCTCATCCGATACATATGAAAAACCGAGTATGCACCGATTTGCACTAGCAGGAAAAAGATACCCATTCCAAGCAGAACAAATACAATAAAGTTTAAGAACGGCAAAACATAAACATAAAAGGATATATCCATGTTAAAATACGGATCCGTCTCACCAAATGACACATGGTGAATAAACTTCAATGTTCGTTCCCATCCAATTCCCTGAATTATGCTGCTTCCGAACAAACCAATCATGGCCGAAAGAGCAAGCATAATGAGCATGATTGCCTTCCGCCGCAGCAGAATGGGCGGCAGCTGTCCCGAGTCAAAATGTTTTATGTATGACCGCCGAATCCAGTACAGCGTAAAGAACGTCCCCGCTGCAAACAATACAAATCCTGACACACCCAAAAGCACTTTGTTTGTCAGAACTGTTGTAAATACATCGGCAAAGTGAAGGGAATCCATCCAGATATAATCCGTTATAAGTCCAATGCTGATGACACCGGCAATCACCACCAGTACAAGTGCAAGTACCAAGTAGCCTAGCCAGTTGAACTTCTTATTCAACTTTATTTTCCGGCCGTTTCCAGAGCCTCCGTTAAAAATTTCCAATAATTTTCTCCCCTTATCATCCAAAAAGACTTCCTTTTCCCATAATACAACACTCGTAACAGGAATCAAAATAATACTTAGCCTTTTATACGATTCTAAGGGGATATGGTTTCAATTAATTTTCAACTAATTTGTCCATAGCAGGTAAAAAAACTTCTCAGATGATCATTTGTCACGGTGACTCTCCTTATTATCGGTTAGAATGTCTGACTCAAACTCCTCAGCAAATTCTGTCTGGAGCTGCCCCGTAACCGGAGATCTTTCACCCTCGTCCCAGCTTTTTTCTTCCATTTGCTCAGTGATATAGGTATGAATAAACGGCTCACAGCAAGTAATGAAAAAGGCAGCGATTAGTGAAGTTGTCACAATGGGAATGCCGATATCTATAAACATAGACCCCAATACCCAGAGCGACAGGAATGCCAGAGGAAAATCCGCAACAGACGCAACAACATTGCCGAATCTTCTAAGAACAAACAAATCCCCAATCAAATAAGAAACGCCGGTTACCAGCACACTGATCCAAAACAAATTCATCATATTTGCATTGTAAAATATTCCAAACAGTGAAAAGACAGTAATTCCAATTGCAATTGCCTTAATGCCCAATGTTTTCAAATGAACCATGTAAAAAGACACATCCTTTCCTTTCCGTTTTTTTTAGTATCTCTGAAGCGAAAAGGATTATACATGAATGCATTTTGGCGGTATCCTGGAGTCAGCAAATTACTGCCTTCACGTTATACGAATTTATTTTTTCACCATAGTACATCTAAACAACAAAAAACCCGGGTACTCCCTCATCTTGAGGCAGCCCCGAAGTTTTTCCCATAAAGTCATCCATCTATTTATATTTTCTGATGTTATAAATAATCTCGGCGTAATTCTGTCTGCGTTTTTGGTGAGATATATGCGGGAGCAACATCATATACTGTTTTGGCTCCGTGACTGCCTTCTGCACTCATACGGTACGCTGCCCGTGCATAGGCAACAAGTACACTGGACGTAAACTCCGGATTGCTGTCCAGATTTAAACTGTACTCCAAAATCTGATTATGATTGGATCCTGTTTTTCCGCTACGGATGACAAAGCCGCCATGAGGCATAGATGCATGGTTTTCCTTCAGTTCTTCATCCGAAATAAAAAGAACGGTCGTCTCATATTCATCAAAATAATTTGGCATTGTCTTGATTTCCTGTTCAATACGGGCTTGATCGGCTCCTTCTTCCGGAACAATATAGCACGTCCTTACATGCCGATCGCTTTTAGAAACTTTTGGATTCTCACCATTTCTAACCTGTTCCATTACCTTTTCAGATGGAATGGTATATTGCACGCCATTTTTCACTCCGTCTACTCTGCGAACGGCATCGGAATGGCCTTGGCTCAGTCCTTTTCCCCAGAACGTATAGGTTTGTCCCTCTGGCAATAATGCTTCAGACATGACCCTGTTCAATGAAAACATGCCTGGATCCCAGCCTACAGAGATAATACTTGTTTTCCCGCTCGCTTGTGCTACTTTATCCACAGAAGCAAAATATTCCGGTATTTTCGCATGCGTGTCATAACTGTCCACCGTGTTAAACATTTCCGCAAATGCAGGCACCTGTTCAGGCAGATCAGTCGCGGAACCGCCACACAATATCATCACATCAATCTCTTGCTGATACTGTGCTGCGTCATCCACTTGCAACACTTTCACATTTGGCTCACCGACATCCAGGCTTTGCGGGTTCCTGCGTGTAAATATTGCGGCAAGTTCCATGTCAGGCTGCTGCTTAACCGCAGCTGCCGCTCCTTTTCCCAAGTTACCGTAACCGACGATCCCAACGTTTATCTTTTTATCCATTGGCTTTATACCTCCTGTAATACCGACTATCTTTTTATACTACCGTTTTTGATTGATAGATGCAATTTTGAATCCAGATTAAACGGCTCCCCGCCGTCATATAACGCCAGCATAGACCCGTACATTACTCCCACAACCCAACCAAGAGTCACTTTTATTACGAGCAAAATCAGCCCCACCTCTAACTATAACTAACTTCTTGTTCCTTTGATTATGTTTTAAAAAAGTTTATATACACTTCCTTGCTGCTTATCTTCACTAAAATTGGGTAAAGTGACATAATTACAATAAATAATATAGGGAATAAACGAAGCAAGAGAAATCCTGGAATATCAAAGAAAATGTTAAGCAAAAGTGTTAGTAGGATGACAGTATTTAAAGCGCTGTTTCTCATTCTTGATTTTTGTGTTTGGTATTGCTTTTTTCCGCAATAAGGGCAAGTCATTGCCGGATCTAATATACTGCCGTTCACCTTAATAGAATCTTCCTGATTTCACATAAGTTCATTCCATAATCTGGCCCGTAGAACCAAGAAAGGACGTGATTTATTCCAGGAGTGCGCCCGTGCGCCCTATTGCTTTAAACTGATTTAGTGCAACTCAATAGATAACTCGTAAAATTATCTAAAAAACCAACATCTAAAACTTTTTGTAGAATTTAAACATAATGTAAAAACCGATTGCTGCCAAAGAAATACCACCGATAAGAATTAGGGTGATAATTAACGCTTCAGACATTTTTTCAACTCCCTTGAACGAAATAAACGCTTTCTTATATTACCTTACGTAGTTATAAGAAGAAGGTTTCAAATATTCGGAATTCCTTTATGAATATGCTGTAGCGTTAAGTAAATAAGTAAGGGATCTAACCTTTTTATACGTAGTACTAACAATACTTCTTATTATTCCATTAGCTGGTATCGCGGAAGACTGCTTTTATTGAAAATCAATTAAGTTTAGCAACAAGTAAACATGTTTGATCCCGAAATACTATGGGTTTTAAGCTTTGATCATCCAAAGGGGGTAAAGCTTTGCATCTTGTTTATAACATCGTGACTTCCCTTCAAATCCGTAGCAGCATTTTCCGCGGAGCAGGCTATATAGTAAGCCTTGCTGTCACAATGGCGTGATCGGAGTAATTGCGGACCCGCTCATCATGCGAGTGGTGACATGCGAGCAAATTGCCATTCAGTGCCGGCGACAAGAATACATAGTCCAGACGGTAGCCATTTTTTCTGTTGCTGTACCAGGTATACCCTGGCGCGCCCTGTGCCGCATTTTTCTTTGCATCCGTCCACCCGTCGTTCTCCAACGTTTGTATAAAGTTGCTGTATTTCCTCGGTGCGCTTGCCTTTTCTTCACGGCGCGCCGTGTTTAAGTCCCCGGCAACCACACATTTTTCATCTGTTTTTTGTTTAGCATAAGAAACGATTTGTTCCCAGTGAAATGCCTTATCATATTTTTCGTTCACATTCGGCACGTGAACACCTAAGAGGGATAAATCATAGTGAGGGATGTATACTTCATTCCAGCGGCTGGATCCTTGTTCATTTGGGAAGGGTGGCTCTAGTTGTTTCAGTGGGGTTCTGGAGACAACGAGCACACCGTTTTCCTTATGTTGGGGGTGGGAGGTTGCGCTGTATGGCCAGCCTGCCTCTTGCAGATAATTTTTCAAATAGCCACCGGAAGGATTATCTTTAAATTCCGTCAGGATCATCACATTGGCTTGATGGGCCTCAAGGGAATTCGCAATCTGCTCTATTGCCTTTTTTCCTCCTTGGCGAATATTCCATGTAAGTAGCTTTATCGTCTGCATTTAGCACCCTCCCAATTTGAGAAGTTTTTAGCTATACCGACTATGCCTGCTGCAGTGCACTAGTGATAGCATCTGCGGTAATGTTGGTATGGGACGCATTCCAGATCACTTCCCTGTTTTGAATCAAAAAAATCTGGGGTGATTCATGCTTGATATTGGTCTCCGCTTCAATCTGATTCGATATATCTCTATTTTCAATTACCTTAATGAGGTAGGCATCCACCTTGTCATCGGCTGAGTTGAGAAACGTCTGATATTCCTCAAAAGCACCGGCGCTGATAGGGCAGGTCGTACTATGCTTAAAAAGAAGCACCGGCTGCCCCGCTGAACGCTCCCATACTTGTTCTAATTGTTCATTTGATTGCAGGTCATTTAATTCTGCCATTTCTATCCCTCCATTTTACATTTTATTTAAATGCTTCATTTTGGCTGTTTATGTTTTTTGTTATTGCTTTTCCTGACATAATGCGTAGCGTACCTTTCTTCCATGTAAGGATCACCTGTCTTGGAAAAGCGCAGAAGCTTTTTTGGTCCTTTTCCCCAGGATTTGTAAACTGTTAGCGATGGTTTTAGTTCCTGTTCCGTAGCAAACTTTTTCAGCGTTTTTAGGATGTGATTCATCTTTCCAAGTCCCCCGACTGTCACCTTCTCCAGATAAGGGATCCTTTTAAAACGCCAGTCTTCCACTTGCTTTGGGGTAATTCGATCCATTTTAACCAGAAGATCAACCGGGCTAATATATCCTTTTTCTTTCATTAACCCAGTCGCGTGGCGGTACACCATTTTCTCTATTGTTTTGCGGCTCATTTCTAACTTCCTTTTGACTCCGTATATTCAACTTTATGACGTTCACAAAAATCAATTGCAATCTGTTTATAGCAATTATCCCGGTAAGTATACCAATCGTCTTCCAAATCAAGGTCAATAATTTCATCCTTGAATCTCCTGAAAGCACCTTTACCACATATAATGCGAAGCAGCTTTTCCTGTGCTTTGGAATCCTTTACCGAAAAACAGAAATCTTCTATCATAGCGTACTCATCGATTTCAAATTTAGACGGCAGTTCCACATATTTATCCTCATTCTCCACAAAATCAATTGCCAATTCCATCTGTTCCTGTTGCCAGTCAGGCAAATGATCATAGGGCTCACCATCTTCTGCCATTCTGATAAAGTCCTTCATGATATAAATGATCTCTCCAGTATCTTTTTTCAATAATGGAGAATCTTCTTCAGTTTGCATTTCCATTTCGTCAATAATATCGGTTAATTTCACTTTTGCTCCCATGTCATCACCTCCGTTACCCTTCTATTACCTTCACATGAACCGTCCGTTCCCTGGGCCCGTCAAATTCGCAAAAATAGACACTTTGCCAGGTGCCCAGAATCAGACGTCCACCGGAAATGATTAACGTCTCACTGGCTCCGACAACAGATGATTTCATGTGTCCGTCTGAATTTCCTTCCATATGAATGTAGTCCGGTTTGTTAGGAAATGTCTCATCTAGCCCACGCTTCAAGTCGGTCTTCACATCCGGATCGGCATTTTCATTGATGGTAATCGCCCCAGTTGTATGGGGACAGTAGACGACCATCATACCATCCTGCACGCCGCTTTCCGCGAGCACCTCGTTCAGGTACCCATCCAGATTGGTAAACGATTGTTTTTCATATGTCGGAATCGTGAATGTTTGTACTGTTTTTCCCAAGTGATCAGCTCCTTACTGGCAGAACTCCGGCCATTGGTTCCATGGATACTCGCTTGGTGGCAAGGATTCGGTTTCTGTTGTATCCTTTTTCGTCGGGTGTTCAAACGCAAGCCTATGCGACCATAAAGCAATCTGCTGGCCGGGTTTATTCACGTTTTGCCCATACTTCTGATCCCCATATATTGGGCATTCAATGGAAGCTAGCTGAACACGAATCTGATGTGGTCTTCCTGTTTCGAGTTTAATGGACAGCAGGCTTAGCTCATTGGTTTGTCCGATTACTTCATATGTCAGAACCGCTTTTTTGGCCTTGTTATGATTAGGGGAAACAATATGTACTTTATTTTCACGGCGATCCTTCAGCAAGTAATCCTCCAAAACTGCTTTACTCGTTGACGGACGGCCCCTTACGACAGCCAGGTAATCCTTATCAAACGCTCCCCTGCGCATGGCATCCGACAAACGCGACGCTGCCTTGGACGTTTTGGCAAACACCATCACACCGCCAACCGGACGGTCAAGCCGATGAACCAGCCCCAAATAGACATTCCCTGGTTTCTGATAGCGGATTTTCAGATCTTCCTTCAGCATGGTAAGCAGGTCCTTGTCCATTGTGCTGTCTTCCTGTACCGGTATATTAACTGGTTTCTCTATGACAAGGAGATGATTATCTTCATAAAGAATCGGGATTTTCATGAGTGTGAACTCCTTCGTTTCATGGTATCCCCATCATAACATATTCGGGAAACATGCTCATTTTGAGAGAACATTACGCCTGACCAAAATAGGCTTATAAAATATTTTGTTCCTGCTCTGTTATTCCGTTAAAGCGCACATTGTAAAAAATTTAGACCCTTAGCGAGCCACGGAACCCTCTGGCACCATAGTAAGAGGACGCACCGTTGTGATACACGAAGACGTGACCGAAGCGAAAATCGCAGAAAAGGGCACCGCCGAGTTCCCTAATATCAGAAGGTGTTTGCACCCAACTCGACGTCTTCATATCGAAATTTTCAAGTTGCTGCAACGTTCGATATTGTTCTTCCGTTAAAAGTTCAATGCCCATGGCAGTTGCCATATCAATAGCGTTATTTTCTGGTTTATGCTTTTTCCTTGACTCCAGTCCTTCAAGGTCGTAACAAACACTTCTGCGACCTTTAGGACTTTCCGCTGAACAATCATTAAAAATATATTCAGCCTTCTTTTTATCATAACCAACAATATCCGGTTCGCCGCCCGTTCGTTCCATTTCATTGAGCGACCACATTTTTTCAGTACTAGCATCCAGTTTCGCCTCAACTTTAGCCCATTCAGAACCTTTATGGCGGTGCATGTTTTTCTCAAAACGGGCTTTCAATGCTCCGAGTAATTCTTCACGCCGTTCTGGTGACAACTCCTTTTTATTGCTTGTCATGTTCATTTCCCCCTTATTGTTTTTACTCATATTGATTAAAGTATAGCTAAAATTTACGTCAAAAAGCCTTACCAATCTAGTTCGGAAGGAAAGCGTATTTTGAAGAAACTTAGATAATAAACCGTTTAACTTCGCACATACTAACCTTGATGAAAAAACTGTTAAGGAGATGAGATGGATGGAAAGTGAAGCTAGAAATTCTACGGAAGCAGCCCTTCTTCATTATAAGGAAGGATTAGGTTCCTTTACAGAAAAAATGCCGGCACTCGCGGAGCATTACAATGCCTTTACACAGGAATGTTTCAAGGAAGGTTCATTATCCAAGCGGGAAAAACAGCTAATTGCATTAGGTATCAGCCTCTATTCCCAGGATGAATATTGCATTATTTATCATACCAAAGGATGCCTTGATCAGGGCTGTTCAGAAGAGGAGATACTTGAATCAATCGGTGTTAGTGCAGCTTTTGGCGGCGGCGCGAGCATGAGCCAGGCTGTTACACTCGTACAGGAAAGTATGGAAGAGCTTAGGCAATTAAAGCAGTAGCCAGATGATTAGATAGGATGACACGAGGTGTTTAGATCATGATGTCCCGAGTCATCCTTTCTCTTCCTATTAACCCTTTTCCAATGTTGATTAAGCTTTAAAACGGAGATGCCGAGTCTTCCGCTATTTGCATTTTGTGAAAAACTTTCATCCCGTGCACCACATCATCAGCCAGGCGATTCAATCTGAATAGCGCATCATCATTCACAATTGCTTTTTGATAATAGTATTTCTCTTCCACAAATACGTATTTTGGTATAATGACAGCTTTCATATAGGAAAGGATTGGCTTCAACTGATGTTCCGGCACAAGATAATGCATTGCAGATCCTGCTGTTGCCACAATCCCGGCCACTTTACTACGAAAGGCATTATTTGGCAGCAGGTCAAACAAATTTTTAAGCGGACCTGGTATCGATGCCTGAAAAATAGGCGTTCCGATAATAAAAGCATCTGCCGCCATTATTTTCTCTAACACAACTTTTGTATCGCCCTCGTAATCCCGGTAATCCCGTCCATCACTGAACACAAGCTCATATGCGCTTAAGTCAATCAATTCCGTTTCCATATCCTGATATTGATCATTTATCCGATTTAGAACATATTGAACTGCAATCCGGGTTTTCGAACCAACAACCGAACCGGATATCCCAACTACTTTCAAACCCGTTTCCCCCTCAAAATCTTACTGCTCTATATAGAAGTTTTGTTATAATCAATTCCTATAACTGCTATTTTACACAAAAATCGCAAATAATACAGCTAATTGAACTGAAAGGGCACAATAGATGGCAGTCCAGTATTTCTATAAGAAGGAACTTTTCTGTCGTTTTAGCTCCAGAACATACCCAAACATCCCTAATTATCATTTGTTTCCTCAGGTATCTCGATTGTCACGCGCTCCCGCTCTTCCCCGTCTGTATTGATTTGCCAATAGCTGTATTCCGGATTTCTCCCGGCGAAGTTTTTGTCTACTGTTACCATCAGCTTATCCTTGTTATGAAAAAACACGGGATGGGTCACATGTTCATAAAACGACGTAAGCTGCTCGGCCTGTTTGGTTTCCAGGTCCATTCGAAAGGCTTCATAAACGAATGTGCCATTCTCATCTTTGGTGGCTACATCGGTAAAAACCACATACTGTCCGTCAGGCGACAATGTCGGCGATGAAATCATGGGCGCCTTAGAAGCGAAGTCACCTTTGGGTACAATGGATTTCTCATTTCCATCCTCCATGGAATGAAATACAAGCTGATCATGTTCCCGGTATGTTCTGAACATCAGTTGTTTGCCATCTGGAGTCACCGCAAGCGATGACATGTCATATCCCTGTTCGAATGTGATTTGTTCCGTTTCCTTCGTCTCCAGGTTCATACGGTAAACATCAAATTCATGCGGCCGCTCAGAGGCAATTGGTGAATAATTTTTATACGTGTCAGCTTTCAGGAAATAAAGTGATTTCCCGTCCGGCGAGAATGCCGCTTCAGTCATATAGCCTTTTGTATTGATCCGTTGTGCTATCGACTGCTCCTCCCGGTTAAAAATCCGCACCTGGCTATACCTTCTTTCTTCTGTTTCCCATTGCTCCACAAAGGCAATTTTTTTACCATTCGGAGAAAACGCAGGGTGCAAAAAAGACTTTCCTTCTTCCGGCTTTGCCAAAAGTTCCGCTTCCCCTCCGCTGACGGGAACGGTATAAAGTGCGGCATCATCCCCATGATAATAGGAAAATACAAGCTCGCTGTCATCAGGCGAGATAGCGGTAGTCCGCCCAAACCCGGAAAACCCATCCGGCTCCCCAGTAAACGAACCTGCCCCCCACAGAAGGACGAACAACACTATCATACCGGCAATAAAACTGATATTTTTCATTTTTAACGTCATTTGTTAAAACCTCCCGGAGAACAGAAGAATGGCATAAGGAAGTGCAACTGACAATGCGGAAAAAACGACCCCAGTCACAATTGAAAGAAGTGGTTTTTTTGCTATATACCTCATCTGAAATTTATAAGAAATCAGCCAGGTAATAATAGGAACCACCGTCAGAATCGCCTTTATGCGTAGCTCACCAAAGGCAAGTATTCCCCATAGCGCAAACAAACTCACACAAACAACAGCAGCGCCAAACAGCAGATTAAGTACATAACTTAACAGCACAACCCCACGCTGATGCTGGTTGCTTTTAGCCGAACCGCTTGAATAATACGAATTGCGGATTATGGCTATAATCCCCAGCCCGACCAGCAGCAACACATAAATACTGAATAGAATAACTTGCCATTGGGATGTTCCCTGTATCATTAACAGATTAATGCCATTCCAGATAACATTGGCAAACAGCACGACATGAATCACATAAAAATACCTTCCTGCAAATGAAATGTTAATGGCAGCTAGGGTGACAACGCTTCCTACAAAAAGCTGAATGGCGAGCCAAATAGGAATCGGATCATGATGAAAAAAAGCCGCATTTAAAAAATATAGAACACCAAACAAAATCGTCCCTATACCAATCACATACAACAGCCCGCGCTGATACGGATACATCGCCTCCTGCAGCTGATGGCCTGTGCTGTCAGGATTCCCAAATTCCGCAATTGCCTGCTTTTCGGCTAGCTTTGCCGTGTAACCCTCATCCATATAATGTTGTTTTGCTTCCTGCAGATGGCCGAGGAGCTCCTCCCGCAATTCTTCACGCTCTTCCCTTCCGCTCTGCATCTGTTCCAGCATTTTTTGAACATGTTTTTCCAGCCGATTCATGATATGTCTCCCGTTGTTTTCGTAATGAGATTATGGACACTATTCCATTCATTTAATTTCTTTCCCAATACATCTTTCCCATCTTCCGTAATCCGATAATATTTCCGGCGTCCATGATCTGTTTCGTACCAATACGAATCGAGCCACCCTTTTTTCTCCATCCGTTTTAACCCCGGATACAGCGTTCCTTCGCCCATGCTATAAAGCTGTTCGCTCTTTTCCTTGAGCACCTTTACCATTTCATATCCATACATATCTTTCCCATTCAGTAAATTAAGCAATAAAATATCAATACTGCCTTTCATTATTTCACGGTCCATTTTCACATCACCTCTTTTATTATTGTATAACGATGCACATCGTTTCACAAGGGTGGAAGGTATGAAAAATTATGTACAGCACAAGTTATATAGTGAGGTGAATCATATGGGAAAAAATCGAAAAAAGAACTTTGAAAGGCCAACACAGGCAAATATGGACGGGGAATTAAGCGTCGAGGATGGATTGGATGCTAATCACCCTTTTAAAGAGGAAGATAATCCTGCGGGAGATTCGGTGGATGAACATAAAGAACTGGAAGCCGCCAATGAAGTGATGGCTAAAAAACAGATTTCACAAATAAACAATAATTCATGAGTTCCCAACATGTACGGCCGCATTTTTTCGGAAAATGCGGCTGTTCTAATGTCAGAAGGCAACTATAAAGCAGGGAATGCCCACATCGTTTGTGTTCGTACACGCAATCCATGGTATAATATGTACACTACAATGCAGGCGGGTGTTAGAATGTCGAGTGAACTAAATATTTCCGAGCGTTTTGTGAATGAATTAGTTAATTACTGTTCGTCGAATCATGGAATTTCACAAGTAATCTTATTTGGTTCAAGAGCACGCGGAGATTTTCACCCAAATTCAGATATTGACCTGGCCATTCGGACAAAAAATACATCCCATTCTGAGCAAAACATAATGGAAGATCGGATACAGGAAATGTCAACACACTTAAAATTAGATATTGTTTTCATGAATCGGTTAACAAAAAAGGACTTAATATCAAATATAAACCAGGAAGGGGTAATTATTTATGAAAAAGGAAAGGCTTTACGAGAGGCTTGAAGACTATAAGCGGGCAGTCTCCAGGTTAAATGAAGGAACGAGTTTAGAAATAAAAGATGATATTGTGTATGATGGCGTTATTCAACGTTTTGAATTCACCTTTGAACTAAGCTGGAAACTAATGAAGGATTTTCTGGAGTATACAGGATTAACGGAACTTAGAAGCCCAAGGGGAACCATTCGTGAAGCTTATGCTTATGGCCTAATCGATGATGGCGATCAATGGATTGACATGATGGTAGACAGAAACAAAACTTCCCACCTATATGACGAAGAAGAGTCCAGAGTTATCTATGAAAAAATAAAATATCATCATACTGGATTACTAATGGAATTTGGAGATAAAATAGAACAAGAAATAACAAAAGTCAAGTAGACCACAACTTTAGGAAAAGACGGAAAGAATAAAACAATTCATCCGTGTTATTTCCAACAGCAATCACCCCTGCCTTACAAGCTGAACACCCATTATTTCAAAATGATGATCAAATGCAAAGATTTTTTGGATTTGCTGTTCTTTCATCATTGCCACACTTAATGCGTCACAATATGAAATTTTGTGATTACTGTATTGCTCAAGAATTTGCAGGGTACTTTTTCTAATTGACGGTGTAACATTCGCAACATTCCGTATATCTCCCAAAGATAGTAATCATGGTTTGCCGACAAATCCTCTGTAGTATCAAACGTATTTCGCTCCGCCTCGTTTGCCATTTGCAGCAAAGGGTTTTCCTTCTTTAAATTTTTTACACATACTCCCGAACGGCTTCCCTTACAATTTCCGTTTCTGACAAACCTTTACTTTGAGCCAAATCTTTTAAAACCTTCTCATCCTCTTTTGTTACATGAAATTGCTTCCGTTTCATTGGATTCTCCATAACGAGCCCCTCCTACACACAAATTATATAATAGGTGTGTAGGTGAATCAAATTTGTTATTTGTTAATATGGTCAACGCAGGCATACAATTTAATCTCCCCATTTCCTAACGCTGATGATAGGTATATAATCAAACGGAAAGGGTGAATGTTATGTATCTTATTGTAGAAGACAAAATCAGAGAGGCAATCAAGAATGGTGACTTTGACGACCTGCCAGGCAAGGGGGAAAAGCTGAATCTGCGAGATGATTTGCCGGGACTGTCGCCGGAATTGAATCAGGCATATAAAATATTAAAGAATGCCGGCTTTGTCCCCGATAAGAATGAGGAAAAAAAGACAGGCAAAAGCACCACCGCCGGGGATTTGATGACGTACGCAACCGGTGAAGAGCAAAACAGCAAGGGAAAGAAACAAAAAGAAGTTGACGAACTGGTACAAAAAAGAAAACTGCATCGCAATTCGGCCTACCCATCCTACCGAAACAAGATATTCAAAAAACTGTGCGGCAGATGATTGGTGTGAAAATGCTTCAGCTCCCCATTGTTCGGGCACCAGTCATCTCCCTTTTCCTTTCTTTTTCATGACATATAAAACATGATAATAAATAAGTGCAGCAATCAGCCCATAAACAAAATAGCCTATTAATTCTTGCGGAATCAGGTAAAGTTCCCCTTCTGCTGCTGCCAGCACCATTATATAAACAAATGAAGCGATGACTCCCGCCAGACCATAGAAACCTGCCCTTGCCACATACCGTGCAAAGCCTGTAGAATTACGCAGCCATTTGCTGGTCACTTTATCAATCAGAAGTGAGAACGAAATTCCACCAATGACATACACAGGTGCCGCATACGCCCCCAAAAATAGCATCGGAAGCCATAAAGATACAGCACTTTTCTCTGGTGCCGTTATAAAACTGGTCACGCCCATCAAAAAACCAAATAAACAAGTCGAAATAACTGCAGCAACGATTCTTCTCATCCGTACCCCCCCAGACCATGTAAAAAGCTCGGCACCATAGCAGTTTCATTTTAACCGGTGGGCACTGGAAAAACAATCATGGATAACAAAGGGTGTACCTCAAAAAACAACTATTTTTTGATCCATAATAAAACCCCCTTGATATTGGTCCAAAGGGGCAAGGCACTTGGTCTGAAATTAATTGTTACTTCCTTTTGACAATTGCGTTCTGTCTTCCATTTGTGGCGGTTCCTCTGTCCATCCATACTTAATCATAAGATCCCCACCGTCATTAGCAAAATTAAAGACATCCTTGGCAATCATGGCCATTTTTAGTGGAAGGTCTTTCCGTAAACTAAAGGATGTCCCAATCATGTTGCTCCCAAGTCCAAAGCTTGTCAGTAGCGATGTATTATACATCATGAGCTTATCGGAAAAGGGAGCTTTTGTAGAGTCTGTCACAAGCCCGGCCGACGTCATTGGAACGTTGACATCGCTCTCCAGAAGTACATCACTAAATTTCGAAATAATTTTTTTGGACAATTCCTTCCCGCGGTAGAAATACTTTTGGACTTGCTCTTCCTTTGCAACCTGTGCAAAGCCAGTCATTAGCTTCATGCCGGTCACATTTGACTCAATCCCCTGATAAATATAGGCGACCTCAACGGTGTTCAGACTTCTTTTATGACCAGTTACAGCAAGTCCTGACCGGTAGTCTTTTTGTTTTGCGAACACGGCCTCTTCAGGCATATTGACTGCAGGTGATTTAGGGAGAACTCCCTTTTCCAACAAAAACTGTGTTGTTTTTTCACTGTACTCTTCGGCAAACGAGGAACTGCGCCTATAAAGATCCATCAAGTCTTTCCGGTAACTCATGCCCAAATGGAGCGCATGAATTCCTGATGCAATCTTCATCATCGTTCGGAGATACATTATGCTGTACACGTCATCAAACAATGGCGGGGCCTGTAGAATCACGTCATTTTCCGTGAATCCTACTGGAACTGCTGCCTTTTCCTGTCTGAAGGTATTCGCGAATTCCGTAACAAATTCACTTTCCTTATCATAGAAAGTCTGTAATATTTCCAACGCTTCCGGATCTTTAACATGGGTTAAGAAATGTTCTGTTACCCGAAGCATCATGGTCTTTTTTTGATAAACAATCCAGAGTGTCGCAAGTTCAGAAGATGAAACCGGCACATGTACGGCCATTTTACCACTCCTTCAAAATCTTAAGTATAATCATTCACTTTTCCTATATCCCACGAGAAAACAGCCCCGACAAAACTGCAAGCTTACAATTTAAGCTCCCCATTGTCATAAAAAGTATACAATCAGACAAATGCTAATTGGTTGCATTAAAATTCAGGATACGATAGCCTTCATTATAGATGATAATGTGAAATGAGGTCGTCATGTTGAAACTTATCGGGATATCAGGGGCACTGGCCGGTGACAAAACATCTTTAGCTGTCAGCGACGTTTTAACCGCAGCTAAACATCTTGACTCAGCCATACAAACGGAGTTATTGGACTTGAGGGAATATGAGGTTGAATTTGCTACTGGAGCACCGTTAGTGGATTATAATGATGATACTTGGAACGTTGTAAATACAATGTTGTCTGCCGATTTTCTGGTATTTGGCACACCAATTTATCAAGCATCCATTTCGGGCGCATTAAAAAATCTGTTGGACCTTTTTCCCGAAAATGCCTTCAAGAATAAAGTAACAGGTATTGTAGCAACCGGATGGTCTGACAAACATTTTCTAGTACCGGAATATCAGTTAAAACCAGTCCTTTCCTACTTTAAAGGCCTAATACCAGCAGGGAACGTCTTCATCCATAATGATGCCTTCAACGAAGAAAGTGATGAAATTATCGACCGTGATGTTTCCGGGAGAATTCAAAACCTTGCCGATGAAATGATTTATCTGCAACGGGCGATTCTTAACAGATAAGGGCTGCAACGTGCCATGCGTTATTTTAACTTTTATCTAAGGTGCAAATCCGTAAAAAATTAATGTGAATGCAAAGAAAGATACATAACCTATTACAATTAGGACAGCTATTGATAACAACAACATCGTAACTCTCAACTGGGTTTGAGCAAATAATGTTTGAGCCAGTCTAAATAACTTATAAACGATCAAGATGAATAACGGGATAATATATAAGTATGAAAAGGTACTAACCCAATCAAAGTGCTTTTGGAATCCATTGTCTAAAACAGGTCCATCGTGTAAATGAAACTTAGATGAAATGTACATACTGCCGACCCTAAATATAATGGAAAGCAAGGCAAAATAGGCAAGGGAGACAAATCTCATACTTCTTTTTTCACCTTTGAGAAGTAGATAAACAAGGAATAAAAAAATAATTAAAACAATCATTTTAAACATTTCTTTCACCTCAAACTCAGCAATCCCTGCCAGGGAAATTTTGTTAAGGCATCCAAAGATAACATATGAGTGCAAGACCAGTTTTAAACCAAAAAGTTTGGTAAGGATGTTTTATTAATTCCGCCTTCTTTAAAAATTCGAAGCAATCAATAAAGCTATGCCGGCAATAATCAGTGGAAATTGATATCGCAGTAAAGATTCCCTGAATTTCCTCTACCCCAAACTATACTTCATGCCTTTGACTCGGCCTTCCAGTTTGTCAACCTAAATTATCAAATAAAATATTCCTGCTAACACCACGACCTCTATGAAAGGAAAATCCATCTGAAGCCACCTTCTTTCATTACTTTTTTTCATTTGGTATTAGTACCTTTAGTCCCATTTTTTTACGGGATAGATAAATCTAATATAGCACAATCGGCAAATGAGAGGAAACTGATATATTTTTTTCACCTTGGAACCATTATAGCTAACTTATTCTTCGTTCACGGCTACATGTTCATTTAAAACACTATTCAACTTCTCTTTTATTTCATCTGTGGTAACAATACAACTTATATAATGAAATTTCGCCTTAACCCTTAATTCATATTTATCATTAACTTCTTTTGAAAAGCCGTAGTATTTATGATTCATATCAATACGGACAAATTCAAATGACTTTATTTTCCCCCAAGCTATAAAGCGGGTTCCACAAAGTATCCCATCATCAAGTACAGCGAATAAATCAAGAAAGTTATATGTATGGAGTAAGGGGAGAAAAATTAACGGATAAAATGACAACTCAAATTCCTTTAAACATGTTCCAATGAAAAACATAACAAACATAAACAAAAGTGTTAGAGAATACATAATAATTCCCGCCTTTTGTTCAGAATACGTCGGGAACTTAACCGTTCTCTGTTGATAGGTTCTAATGGCCGCAATCTCCTCTTGCGTTGTTGGTAAAATAACATCTTTTTTCGTCTTTCTCATTTTTAATAAGACTTGAATAAACCTGTAACCATAGTACCCAATAACAATTAAAAATAATAGACTCAAAAATAATCTCAATTTAAATCACCCCTTTTGTCTAACAATCTGTGTGATTTAACCTAATTCTTTTAAGACAGTCGGTTTCCTTCCAAGTGTAGCCTTTCAAATCCTCCCATCCCAGTCATTACAACTTCCATATTCTCATGAAAAATTTATACCAATCAATAGATAAATCCTGCGATAACGATAATCAGATAACCAATGGAAATGAAATTGCAAGGAACAAACCTGGAATATCTCCTATAATCCACAATGTACTATTATTACAGTAAAAATATACAAAAGGCTGATATTATAATTGATACGCAATATCAGCCTGAATAAATATATTTCTTTTTCAAAACGGATTCTTTTGAATTACCCTAAAATTACGTTCTACGGGTATTTTTGATCAAACTTTATTTTCTTTGGTGCTTCCCCCGTTATAGCATCTTAATGACCGCATCGAAAACTAAATCATTATCTAAAAAATCGTCATAGGATATTCCTCTAGTGAATCTCTCCACTTTAACTGCAGCGGATAAAATATCTTCTAAAAAACTCTAGGCTCCCTCTGCATGTATAGCACCCCTTAAAATACTGGGTCTTAAAGCGGGTTTAAACTAACCGAAAATATTCCTACTCCACCGTTACACTTTTAGCTAAATTTCTCGGTTTATCCACATCACAATCGCGATGCAATGCTGCATAGTAGGCAAGTAACTGCATAGGCACGGCACTGGCAAGCGGTGTCAGCAGTTCATGTACACGGGGAAGAACAAAGGCATCCGTGTCCTGTTCTAAGCCTTTCATGCTGAAAATCATGTCATTGGCACCGCGTGCAACGACTTCCTGTACATTGCTGCGGATGGAGTAATTGACATTTTCTTGTGTTGCAAGTGCAATAACAGGCGTTCCTTTTTCAATTAATGCAATCGTGCCATGTTTCAGTTCACCGCCGGCAAAGCCTTCTGCCTGAACGTAAGAGATTTCTTTCAGTTTCAGCGCTCCCTCCAGACAGACAAAGTAATCCGTGCTGCGTCCGATGAAGAAAGCATTCCGGGTGGTGCCAAGATTTTCACGGACCAGTGCCTCGATTGCTTCTTTCTGGTCGGTCAGAACTTCCATAGCATTAGCGGCAATGGCCAGTTCCTGCATTGGGTCGAAGTCCAATTCCAAACCTTTTGCACGTGCAGTGCCGACTGCAAGGATGGCCAGAACAGCAATTTGAGCGGTATATGCTTTTGTTGACGCTACCGCAATTTCCGGTCCGGCATGCAAATGCAGTGTGAAATCTGCTTCACGAGAAAGGGTGGAACCAGGCACATTTGTAATCGTCAGTGCCGGGTGTCCCATTTCTTTCATTTTTACTAATACGGAGCGGCTGTCCGCTGTTTCCCCGCTTTGGGAGATGAACACAAATAACGGCTTTTCCGATAATAGCGGCATATTATAGGAAAATTCGCTTGCCACATGAACTTCCACCGGTATACCAGCCATTTTTTCCAAGAACTGTTTACCGACAAGTCCGGCATGATAACTGGTACCCGCTGCGATAATATAGATACGGTCACATGCCATCATGGCGCGCTGTACATCCTCATCCAGTTTCAGATTATCGCGTTCATCCTGGTATTCCTGAATGATGCGGCGCATAACAAACGGCTGTTCATCAATTTCTTTCAGCATGAAGTGTGGATATGTCCCTTTTTCCGTATCGGTTACATCGATTTGGGCTGTGAATGGGCTGCGGCTCACATCGGTTCCATCTAGTTTCTGCACTTTCACGAAATGGCGATTAACCAGAACAATCTCCTGGTCATAGATTTCCAAATACTGATCGGTCTCTTTCAGTGTGGCCATAGCGTCACTGGCAACAACATTAAACCCATCACCAAGACCGACGAGCAATGGACTCTTATTCTTAGCTACATAAATCGTATCATGGTCTTCTCTGTCGATTAGAGCAACCGCATAGGATCCTTTTAAAAGGCTAATTGTCTGACGGAATGCTTCCAGTGTTTCTCCATACTTCTCAGCATTCTTTTCCATGAGCTGCACGATGATTTCGGTATCCGTTTCACTGCCAAAAGCAACTCCGTCGAGATAATCCCTTTTCAAATCCAAATAATTTTCAATAACCCCGTTATGGACAATGGCAAATCTGCCAGAAGTGCTTTGATGCGGGTGTGCATTCTCTGCACTTGGGGCACCGTGTGTAGCCCAGCGCGTATGACCTATTCCGACTGTTGACGCAGCCGCATGATTCACGTGGCTGCGCAGTGCGGCAATACGTCCTTTCACTTTAAATAAATTAATATTTTCATTATCCATTAACGCAATGCCGGCCGAATCATAACCACGGTATTCGAGTTTTTCCAGCCCATTCAGTAAAATATCCAGTGAATTATTCTGTCCAATATATCCTACAATTCCACACATGTCGCTTCCTCCTTGGATTGCAAGGGGCAGCAACCGGCCATGTTCTATTTTCGAGCATGAAAGAGGTTTGTCCTCCGACTTCATTTCGGGGCTTGTTGCTGCCCCTTTCCCGTGTTTTTAGTCCATCTTCTCCAATCCTTTGTACAGCAAGTCGCCTAGCTGTTTTCGGAAAAGAGGTAACAGCTGAGATGTGCAGCCGGGAGGTATCCGCCGATTGATTTCGATAACCTCCTCCTCGTCAACTATTTCCATTACCGTACAGAAATAGTCCAGGCGCTTTATTTAATATTCGTGGCTTCTGCCCGCCTTTCCATTTTTGAATAAAACCACCCATGTTTCAATAGTCAAAACAGGGCTTTCTACATTTTAAACGAGACAGTTGGGATGGTCAATCACTTTTTGGAGGGTGAGTGATATTATGTGTATGCATCCATCTGTAATTTGTTCTTTTAAGCAGGAACAAAGAACATACCATTAGCAAAAGACCTTCTTGCCCTTATAATCGAATCGGTGTTTCAAAAAGTGCCATGGACACATTTTCAGATCTGCATACGATTATACTCATAAGAAGGTAGGCAGATAACCATTTGAAATAGATCCACCTGCCCTGACAACCGTCTATCCCTGATGCTTTTCCAAAAAGTCGAGCATACGGGAATAAACCTTGATTTCATTTTCTTTTTTCGAGAAGCCGTGTCCTTCATCTTCCAGGACAAGGTACTCGACATCGCGCCCTTCTTCCTGAAGCTTGGCTACAATAGTATCGGATTCTTCTTTAACGACACGCGGGTCTTTTGCCCCCTGAATAACGAGCATTGGTTTCGTCATACCATCGAGATACGTGACCGGAGAATCCTTGATAAAGCGTTCCTTATCACGCTCCGGATCTCCAAGCCAGCGTTTCATAATTGGCTTCCAATGGTCGGGGACCGAGTTAATAAAGCTGAACAAATCAGATGGGCCGAAAAGATCAACACATGCCCTAAAATATTCCGAATGGCGACCATGCAATAGCAATGTCATGTATCCGCCATAGCTGCCCCCGACAAGGAAGAGTTTGTCACGATCGGTTACATTTTGGTCAAACAGCCATTCTATTCCAGCGACACAGTCCAGCCGTGGGCCCTCTCCCCAGTCCTGCTCAACCAGTTTGACAAAGGAAGACCCATAGCCTGTACTGCCTCGGAAGTTCGGCGCAAAAATGGTGTAGCCCCGGTTCAGAAAGCATTGGAACATCGACCGGAAGGATTTCCGTTCAGCTGCCTGTGGTCCCCCATGCGGCCAAAAAATCGTGTATCCATTGTCATTCTCCGGTCTGGCCTTGAACAACAGTGCTTCAATGGTCATGCCATCAAACGACTTGTAAGATACGACATTAGGCTCCACCATGTCATCACTGCTTAGACCAAGCACCCGGTTATTGGTCAGCTGCTTCCAGTTCTGTCCGTCCGCAGACTGAAAAATATTGTGCGGAATGGTTGCACTTCTGGCTAACACATAAAGCGTTCCCTTCTTGGTTACCTTCAGCTGTTCGATGACATCAGCCGGTGCTGTCAGCTGCTCAAGTATTTCCGAACCCAAATCATAGCGATACATCCAGTCGGCCGCACCTTTTTCAGTTACGAGGAATAGTGCATTCTTTTCTTTACTGAATTTCAGTTCTTCCACACTCTCATTTTCAATGGCCAGCACTTGCGTGAATTCCTGTTTTTCTATATCAAATTTGGCGATATAATTGTATTCTTGTTCATAGTTCGTGACAAAATAGACCGTTTTGTCATCTGTAAATACAGGATCAAATGTCACGTGAACCTTTTCCGGATCAGGTGTCAGAGGATATGTATCATTCCCCAAACGGACAAACCCGGTTACATATGTATTAGCAAATGCCCGCAAATAGACAAATGCATTCTCATTGGCGGAAACAGCTGCAAGTTCAGTTGGGGACACTTCCCCGATATTCAGCAATGTGTCGGAGCTATCTGTCAGATTCCGAACCCGCGCATTCATGTATGACGGGTTATCTTCTGAAGTCATGTAGTAAATACGCTCGCCATCATCGCTTACATCGGTGAGAAAATACTTGTCCTCTGAATCACCTGTCACGAGCGGCTGTGGAAGTCCGCCTACATGTGGAAGGGCATAAATGTGGTGGTTTTCATCACCATCTTTGTCAAACCCTGCCAACACGTACCGTCCATACGGGTCAAATTTAATAAAACTGCATGATTCATTCTGGTGTGCGAACATATATGGGTATGTATCAGGCAAATCCATTGCCCATAAATTCATGTGACCATCAAGGTTGGAACTAAAAACAAGCTTATTTTCCCCTGGATCGACATCGAAACCAGTAATAACATACGTACGAAAAAATTGCTCCACAGTCGGCTTTGGAAATGGAATCATGTTACTCTCCCCTATCTAAAATGTGTGAATTATAGCAGTATAAAAATAATTATACTACAAATTCTAAGAACCTGCACAGACATAGAAAGGGGGAGTTTGGCTGGCATTATACCAAACTGGGATCAGCCAGGGGAATATGGGTTAATATGGACCAGAACGTCATTGACATCCCCATGTTCCTGCATCAGTTTATTTTTAACATTCTTAGAAATATGGTGTGCTTTTTTGACGTCAAGATCGGCATCCACACTGATTTTAAGGTCAACGACCACATAGGCCCCGTGAACTCTCGCCCGTATTTCATCCACCTGCTTCACGCCTGATACACTCTTTGCCGTCAGGATAAACCGATTGCTTTCATCATCATCTAATACATTTTCCAGCACTAAATCAATCGATTCCCGTGCCATTTTGTAGCCAAGACCTATGATAAGCAGTGCAACAACAATACCAGCGACGGGATCAAAATATACCAGCTGACTCCAGCCAATCCGCTCCCCAATCATCGCCCCGCCAACGCCAACCAGAACACCAAGCGAAGATAAAGCATCAGAGCGATGATGCCAGGCGTCTGTTACCAATGCCGGACTGTTGATCCGTCTTCCAAGCCGGTATTTATATTGGTATAGCATCTCTTTAGAAACTATGGAAATAATTACGGCTATCAGCGCGATTCCTGTTGGTGCAGAAGGCTTTTCACCCCAAAATACTTTTACAGATGTCCAGGCAATTTCAAGTCCTGCCAGAATGAGCAATATAGAAACAATGATCGCAGCAATATTCTCCGCTTTCCCATGCCCGTACGGATGCTCTTTATCAGGCGGCTTATTCGCATAACGTATTCCGGCAAGAACAGCAATCGAGCTGACGACATCCGAAGCGGAATGGGCAGCATCAGCAATCAGGGCCCGGCTCCCAGACACCAGCCCAGCTGCCCCTTTTATGGCAGCCAATAACAGGTTGCCGACAATGCCCACCCATGATGCAAATTGTGCCTTACGGTTGCGTTGTTCCTGATCCATGACCCTACCCCCAAAATTCCTGCTTCCATACTCCCATTAGCCTTGACCTTCAGGCAGTAGCATAAACAGTTTCTTTATAGTAACAAACTGGAATCATCTGAGTCTATAGCAACCTTGTTGCAGCCTCTTAGGAAAGTAGACAGTATGCAAGGAAATCACTATGAGGCAAAAGAGTTTCTCTAGAGAAAAATCCGGATATAAAAAACTCCTCCCACTTAGGGAGAAGCCTTTTCACCTTATTCATCTTTCATTCCGAGCAGTTCATCTATCACTGTGGCCACCTTGGAAGCGTATTTTTCACAATCCTCTTTCGTTGGGGCTTCAACCATGACACGTACTAGCGGCTCTGTTCCAGATGGACGCACAAGCACGCGACCTTCCCCGCCCATTTCAGCCTCCACGTCATCAATCGCTTCCTGAATCTTTTGGTTTGTCATGGCCTTATGCTTATCGATAACCCGCACATTTTGTAGCACTTGCGGGTATATATCCATTTCTCCCGCTAGCTCAGACAGTGGCTTCCCTGTTTCCTTCATCACATTAACCAGCTGCAGGGCCGTCAACATCCCGTCACCAGTTGTGTTGTAATCGAGGAAAATGACGTGACCGGATTGCTCGCCACCGAGATTATACCCGCCTTTTCTCATTTCCTCCATTACATACCGGTCACCTACAGCTGTTTTATCACTGCGCATGCCATTTTCTTCGAGTGCTTTATAAAATCCAAGGTTGCTCATAACAGTGGAAACAACAGTTTGATGACGGAGCAAGCCTTTTTGATTCATATGTTTGCCGCAAATATACATAATCTGATCGCCGTCAACAATCGCTCCTTTTTCATCAACAGCAATCAGACGATCACCGTCCCCATCGAAGGCAAGACCTGCATCAGCACCTTTTTCCCGTACAAATTTCTGCAATGCTTCAGGCTGTGTTGAACCGACACCATCATTAATGTTCAACCCATTCGGTGATGCACCAATCGAGTGGATTTCCGCCTCGAGGTCAGCAAACAAATGTGCTGCCAGACTAGAGGTCGAACCATGTGCACAGTCCAATGCAATTTCCAGTCCTTCAAAATCGTTGTCAATGGAATCTTTCAGGAAGGAGAGATACTTTTGTCCACCCTCAAAGTAATCGTTAACCACACCAATATCGGCACCGGACGGCCGGGGCAGGTTATCCCCTGCATCCATTAGCTGCTCGATTTCGTTTTCCTCTTCATCTGTTAATTTAAAACCGTCAGGACCAAAAAATTTAATACCGTTATCTTCGACCGGGTTATGGGAGGCAGATATCATGACACCCGCTTCTGAATTCGTTGCTCTTGTCAAGTACGCAACGCCGGGCGTGGAAATAACTCCGAGACGCATCACTTCCGCACCTATGGACAGCAGGCCAGCAACAAGTGCTCCCTCCAGCATGTGGCCGGACACCCGAGGATCCCGTCCAACCAGTACCTTTGGTTTTTCAGCACCTTTCGTCAGGGCATAACCACCGAATCGACCTAACTTATACGCCAATTCTGATGTCAATTCGGTATTAGCTACACCTCTAACACCATCTGTTCCAAAATACTTTCCCATGTTGTACCTCTCCTTTACTTCCGTTTCACCATGCTTACGAGCATTGACTGTACAAAGTTCCACTATTGCATCACTGCGAAATTTCAATTGTCACTTGTTCAAATTCACTTTTTATGTCTACATCTTCAGGTCCATCCACGGAAATAGAAACCTCATGCTCACCATTTTCCAGCCCCGCGGCATCCAGGGTGATACGAAAATCATCTTTAGAAACTTCACTGACACTGTTTTGACTGCCTGTTACAGTAATGTCCATTTCCGGACCATTCGGGTTGATAAATGTTATATCTTGTCCATCATTAAGGTTTTCCGTGCTGATTGGAATATTTTCAAATGTTTTCGTCCGTTCCAGTTCGACTGTCACCTCAACCGAATCTTTTCCCGGAACATTTGCACCATCCGGCAGAGCCAGTCCAGCTTCTATCGTCCCTGATTCTGTTATATCAGCCAAGTTTATCTTTTCGGTTGATACTTCCTTTATATTCTGAAGTATTTTACTTGTTGCGAACACTTCCACTTCATCTATGTTAGCAGATATGGAGCCCAATGAATACCCATCCTGTAATTCACCAGCCGTCTCCACACTCAGTGGAACCGTTTTGCTTGGATTACTGATCTGAACGGAGACATTCACACTTGGCGGCTCTACGCGGGCGTTCAGCTCATTTCCTCTGGCGTCGTATACTTTCACAGGTACTTCACGGCTGTCAATGGACTCGTCGGCTTCTGCAACATCCACAAATGCCTTCACAATGGCAATCTGATCAATCACTTCTTTGGAGCTTGTGACCGTTACCTGTTTCGGCTCCGTTTGTGAACTGTCAATCTGATATCCCTCTGGAAGCTTATTTCTATTAATATAATCAACAGCTATCGCAAAGTCCTTCGATGCCCGTTCTTCTATTGTCACCTCAATCGTCTTCGGCTCAATATAGACGTTCAATTCTTTGGGTATACCGGTATGCTTCAACTCAACCGTATGCGTACCTGGATCCAATCCTTCCAAATCTACATAGATGTCAAAGTTCTGATTTCGAGCTGTAGCTGTCAATGTACCTGTTGAACCTTCAAGTGAAACTGCAGCAAACTCAGGCACTCCGCTGACAACATATTTCTCCTCGTTAATCCGTATATTAACCGGGACATTCTCAATCGTCTGAATATCCGCGTTTGTGTTCGGGAGCAGTCGGGATTCATTTTGGTACTGATCCATCTCTACCTGCACAAACACATACAATGCAACAGCAAAAGCCAGGGAAATAGCACGAACAAACCATGGACTTTTAAACCAATTATCCATTCTTTTCCCCCCTCTGATGGCGTGACTTGGATTCAGAGGTTCTTAATGACAAGGACAGTTTTTCCCGGAGGTAATGGCGCAGGCCTTCCTGATCAAGATCCCGCTTCATCTCACCGTTTTCGGTACAGGATATGCCTCCTGTCTCCTCCGATACAACAATTGTAATAGCATCGGTGACTTCGCTGATACCCATTGCTGCCCGGTGTCTGGTACCCAGCTCTTTTGAAATGAACGGGCTTTCAGACAATGGCAGGTAGCAGGCAGCCGCTGAAATTTCCTCCTCTTTGATAATAACGGCCCCATCATGAAGCGGCGTATTGGGCGTAAAGATATTTGTCAGCAACTGATGGGTCAATTTACCGCCTATCGGAATTCCTGTCTCAGCATAATCATCAATCCCGGTTTCACGCTCGATGGAGATCAGTGCACCAATTCGCCGCTTAGCCATGTATTGGCATGATTGAACAATCGCTTCCACTTTCTGCTCCAGCACTTCCTCCTCAGAGCTGGAACTTCGCGAGAAAATGTTCCCCCGGCCAAGCTGTTCCAGTGCCCTTCTGAGTTCGGGCTGGAATAATATAATAATGACAACAAAACCCCATTTAATGACTTGGTTTGTAATATATTGAATCGTATGGAGTTCGAATACGATGCTGAAAGCCCAGACAAGCAAAACCACGACAATCCCTTTCAACAGCTGAATTGCCTTGGTGCCTCTGATCAGCATAATTAACTTATACAAAACATACCAGACGAGAGCTATGTCTACGCCGATTCGAAGCAGGTCCAGAAATCCCCCATCAAGCACGTTCACACTTCCTTCCGCACATATGTACAGTAAACTGTACGATCTTCGCAGTCGTTTTCATTATAACATATTTATTATTGTATCATGTTTTATAATAAGCGTAAAAAATGAAGTGTTAAAGCATTCGCGATGGGATCCATTCACAAAAAAACCCGGATCATCTCCAGGCCTTTGTTCATGATTCTATTGTTTTAAGGGGGTAATCCAAATTTGTTTCAATGAAAAAATACTTTTTATGATGTCTTTCAAGTGAAACCACATCCATTCAAATAGCGCATCCACTTGTTTCAGTTCGCCATTCACTTCACCCGCGGAAGCCATGAGCCCTGATCCGTTACTCGCCTCGTCTGTTATTAATTCACCATTAACCAAGACGACATTCCCGTCAACCGTTCCGTCAATTCTTAGATTGCCATTTTTGACAATCAGTTCCCCTTCCACGGTTTCACCTTCTGGCACAATAACCGTATCACCACGAATAACCAGATTTTCCTGTTTAGACACAACCAATGAATTGTTCTCATTCCATGCGGAGAGCACGCCGCCAAACATAAGAATCACGAAGATGGCCGCCGCTGTCAATGCAGGATGTGTCTTAAACCAGCGCAAATACCCCATGCGTTTCTTTTCTTCCGGTAAGCGCTGCATCACTTTAGTTGTAAAATCGGCAGGCGCCGTGACCTGCTCTGTACTCTGGACGAGTGTAACCGCGCGTTTTAACTCATGGAAGTGTTTCTGGCAGAGCTCACAGCCTTGCAAATGGATACGTAACTGCTCTTCTTCCTGCCTAGTTATATCTCCATCTAAATATTTATGCATGAGTCCCACTGATTCTTTGCTGCAATTCAAGCTGATCACACCCCTTTACACATGGCGAAGCTTCTTTCGCAATGCTTCGCGCCCTCGATGAATTCGTGTCTTCACGGTACCGAGCGGAACGTCTGTAATTTCACTGATTTCCTGGAGTGAAAACTCTTCCAAATACTTTAAGATGATAATGCTGCGATATTTCGGTGGAAGTCCGGCGATTGCCCGGTGAATAACTTCCTGAAGTTCCATCCCCTGTACTTCCTCCTCGGGGAGCCGATTACCCGCCGCAAGCTGTGAATATAGTGTCAGGCCGTCTGCCCCTTTAATCTCAGCATCCAGATAATAGTCAGGCTTTCGCTTGCGCATACGGTCTATGGTCAAATTCGTTGCAATGCGGTACAGCCATGTCGGGAATTTCCGGTTTTCATCAAACGAATGGATATTAACATACACGCGGATAAATGTCTCCTGTGCGATATCTTCCGCTTCATACCTGTTCCCCAGCATCCGGTAGCAATGCTGAAAAATCTTATGCTGATAAAAACTGACTATAGCTTCAAATGCGGCCTGGTCCCCTTTTTTGACCTGCTTTACTTTTTCTCTAATAATCCAGTCCATCTTATGTACCTCCGCTAACCATGCGGTATTAACCATACGGAATAACACCGTAAAAGGTTTCAAAAAATAAAAGAATCGTTTAGTTCTCCAATAAAACGGGAATTTTCTTAGTATAGTATACTAGATAGGAGGGGCATTTGTGGATAAAAATTCAATATTATTGAAAAAGATTGAACAATGCCGGAAAGAAATGTTGAACATGAGCAGCCAATATGGACTGACTTCACAGGCAGTTATTCAATCCAGCCAACGATTAGACGAGCTATTGAATCAATACCAGAATGCCTGAGGCAACAAATGAAGAAAAAGAACAAATGAAAGACAAGACATTGGGGGAATTCGATGTCCTTTCATAATAACCTCAGCCCGATATAGAAATAGACAGCACAAAAGACACCCAATCATATGGATGGATGCCTTTTAACAGACTATCTTTTTTGTTTACTTCAGTTTCTCACCAAACAGTGTTCCTATCAAACCGACTGCCATGGTGGCTGTTTTATTTTTATCATCCAGGATTGGATTTACTTCCACAAACTCTGCTGATGTAAGAATTTCCGATTCAGCCAGCATTTCCATTGCTAAATGACTCTCACGGTACGACAAACCGCCAATTACTGGCGTCCCTACACCAGGTGCTTCTTCCGGATCCAGTCCATCCAAATCAAGACTCAAATGAACACCATCCGTTCGCTCCCGCAAGTACTCAATTGCCTCGTTCATCACTTGAGACATCCCCATTCGATCAATTTCATGCATCGAATAGACGTTCATTCCTTTTTCCTGGATTAATTCTCTTTCACCCGGATCGAGTGAACGCGCACCAATTATAACAACATTTTCAGGTTTGACCTTAGGCGTGTAATCAAGAATTGTTGTAAGCTTTTCATGACCAATACCAAGACTGACTGCAAGTGGCATCCCATGTATGTTTCCCGATGGTGATGTGTCACCTGAATTAAGATCGCCATGTGCGTCGTACCAGATAACACCAAGGTTTTCATGATGCTTAGCCACACCTGCCAGACTGCCGATTGCAATACTGTGATCCCCACCAAGCACCAATGGAAAGCTGCCTTTCTCCATTTCCTGGTCTACCAGTTCAGCAAGTTTCTGGTTACTTTCGGCGACTTGCTGCAAATTCCGCAAATTTCCATCCTGTACTTCGTTCTTCCCGTCCGGACGGGAAACCGGAACATTGCCCAAATCCGAAATATGATACTGCAAGTTTTCCAGCCGTTCGGTAACACCGGCATACCGTATGGCACTCGGACCCATATCCACACCGCGCCTGTTTTGGCCAAGATCCATTGGGACACCAATAATCGACATATTTTGCTTCATTTTAATTGCCTCCCCTCAGCTTTATTGTAGCCAAAAAGGAAGCAATGACTCAACTCGACAAAAAACTGAATATATATGCAATATTTACTTAGGTGGCATCTGATATGATAACCAATGAAGAATTCCGGCAATTAAAAAAGCAGGCATGCCGCATGAGGCATTGCCTGCTATATGATGGAAGCACCAGTCATGCACGGACGCATTTCCAGCGGCTGAATTCCTTCTCGTTTCCATGCCTCCATCAACTGGTCCGCTCTTTCCCTTGAAGGCATGAAAGCAATTCCGCAGTCGCCGCCGCCAGCACCAGATGGCTTTCCCGCGCCACCGTATGCCTCCGCAAGGTCACATAGTGCAGTGAGCCTCGGGGTTTCGATCGCAACATTTGCATTCCTGCCAAGTACCTTCAAGGCTCTCCTGTTTTGTCTGATACCTTCTAAAACTGATGCTGAATCCCCTGTGTTAAGCCCCTGTAAAAAGATAGTTACCGCCTGTTTGCTGCCAGTTAAAAAATCGTTATACAACTCGGGAGAAGATGTTTTGAGCATGGAGATTTTCCCGACTAGCTCAGACGTTGACGCCGGTGAGCCGGTCCAGCCAATGCACATATAACTATCTTCCGGCAATTGTGCAGGTTCGACCGAGAAATATGGCCAATCGTTTTGCACAAGTTCTGTGATGCTCGCTGAAGACTTATATGCTTCCTTTAGCCAATCGGCCTGAAAAGAAGAATACTCCAGCCATCCCCCATAGGAAGACGCAGCTACATCAGCGCCGGAACCACTCCCTTGCGTAATGACATGGGAAACGGCAGCTAACTTAAAAACCAATGTTTCCGGTGGCTTTTCAGGAAGAAACCTGGCAAGCATTGCAAAAACAGCAGAGGTGACAGCTGCAGCACTTGAGCCGAGACCATATTTGCGGCCGGAAGCGTCATCCAATTCACTGCGGATCGACAGGTGAAAGTTGAGCGGCGTATAGTTGTTTTCCCGTAAATATGTATAAACAACGGACATCGCATTTTCGACAAATTGCACGCGGGTGTCATCAGTTTTAATACGGACAGCCCCCGCTTCATACGTCCAGGCCAATCCGTACAGATCAAAGGTTTCAAGGGAAAGGCGGTTCTCATCACTTTCTTCCAGCCTCGCATAAACAAAGCGGTCAACTGCCATGACGGCCAGTTTCTGATAAGGCTCAAGCACAGCAAACTCCCCCGCAATCATCAGCTTGCCGGGGACGCGTACTTTTAATGTTGAATTAGGCAAGACGTTCAACTCCTACATGCAGGTTACTCCCTGTCCAGCTTTACTCATAATGACATCATGGACGCCCGGAATGGAACGGAGCTTTTGCCGTACTATTTCCTCATATTCCGGCAAGTAAAGGACCTTGACATTCGGTCCGGCATCAATCGTGAAGTAAGCCGGTACCCCGTCAGCCCTTAATGCCCGTACAGCTTCCATAATCAGGAGTGTTGTATTCTGCCAGTACATAAATGGCGGATCGGCCGCCAATGTTGTTGCATGCATCCGCAGACAGTTGGCCTCGGCTATCGACCCGACTTTCTCAAAGTCCTTCCGCATAATTCCATCTTTTATCGCGGCAAGGTCAGCCGGGATGCTTTCCACCCAGCTCGGATAAAAAGGGGATGTGTCCACTGTGCGCTTCATCCCTTCCCTGCTCAGTACCTTTTTGGCGTCCGAAGACAGAACAGCAGCGGCCACTCTAATGTCCCAATGGTCTGGAGGAGTTACCTGGACAGCATATGAATCAGATCCATCCGCCCTTGTCCCTTTTTCCCACTCGACAAAACCACCATAAACCGAACGGCACGCGGAGCCTGAACCTTGTCTAGTCAGCGCGGATAATTCCTGATTGCTGCACTCCAGGCCAAGTGCCCTTGCTGCAGCCGCGGCCAATGCAGCAAAGCCTGAAGCAGATGATGCAAATCCGGCAGCAGTCGGCACATGGTTAACCGAATGAATTTCCGCATAAGTACCTTCTTTGCCCGCCTTTTTCCGTATCCGGTCCAGAAATGATACAACTCGGTTACGTTCACCGCCGGAAACTGCTTCATCATTCAAATAGAAAACATCCTCTGTCCAATCATCATGGAACTCAACAGTTGTTTCTGTATAAAAGCCATCCAATGTCAATGACAGGCTGTTATTCATTGGAAGTATGAGCGACTCATCCCGTTTTCCCCAATATTTAATTAAGGCAATATTCGTATGGGCTTTAGCTGTTGTCTTCATGTTTACGACTCCCTTTTTCCATTCCATCTAGTCCGTCTTTTTATTCAGTGCGAAAGACCATACAGCGTGTGCCCCAAATTTCTTCAGTTTTTCGCAAAGCTGTCTGGAGTGCACCTCATTGCGGGCCAGTGCAATCACACAGCCGCCATTGCCGCCTCCTGTTAATTTGGCGCCAAGTGCCCCCTCCTGACGGGCAAAATAAATCAGCCTGTTCAGACCGGCATCACTTACACCAAGTGCCTCCAGTTCCTTCTGTGCTTCGTTCAGCATCTGGCCAAGCAGGTTCTTGCTCGCACTTTCCAAAGCACTCCTGGCACGGTGTGTAATATCCCCAAGCCGCTCTAACTTTGATTGAATTCGTTTCGGTGCAGATTTAATCAGCTTGCCTACGGATTCAACAGCCAGACGTGTATCGCCCATCCGGCCTGAGTCTGCAACGATAAAGTGAAAATCACCTTGAGGTTCTATCCGATCAATCGGCTGTTCTTTTTCATACCAGACCGGAAGCTCAGATGTAATGGTCAGTGTATCAATTCCACTGGGCTCCCCATGGGCATACCGTTCCGAAATGTCGGCCAATTCAAGAATATCTTCCTCCGTATATTCCCGATCCGCATAAGCGAAAAGGGATCGTATGACTGCGATTGCTACCGATGCACTGGACCCAAGACCTTTTCCGGGTGGTATGGAAGATTTAATGCGAATCAGCAAGTCTTCGCATGGTAAATCAAGCTTTCTCAACGTGGCTCGTATACAATTCGCCAACCCATCCAGCGACTCAGGAGCTGATGCAATCGGTCCATGATAGAACGTACTGTCCATCTTCACCGAACCTGGAACATAATCAACGACTGCCTCCACTCCTACTAAAGGAAAAGGGAGTGCAATTGCCGGCTGTCCGTGTACAACCGCATGTTCCCCGATAAGGATTAATTTACTATGAGCTACACCAATAGCTGTTTGTACGGAAGTTGTCGCTTTTTCTGCACTCATTTTTTATACTCTTCCACCAATTCTTTAGCTTTTCCGACACGGATTTCATTTTCTTGAATCAAACGTTGCGATATCACATCTATCATCTCCCCTGTGGCTCCTGCTGCAATGGCTACGGATCTGGAATGCAAAGCCATATGCCCCTTCTGGATTCCGTCTGTTGCTAAAGCCTTTAATGCCCCGAGGTTTTGGGCAAGTCCAACAGCTACAATAACTTGCGCAAGTTCCTGTGCTGAATCAACATTTAAAAGTTTATGAGCAATGCTGGATATCGGGTGAACACGAATCGATCCACCTACCGTCCCAACTGACATTGGCAGTTCCAGTTCACCAATTAGATTGCCCTCGTCATCCTTGGACCATTCTGTCATGGAGGTATACCGGCCATTACGTGCCGCATGTGCATGGGCTCCAGCTTCCACTGCACGCCAGTCATTGCCTGTTGCAATCACAACCGGGTCAATTCCGTTCATAATACCTTTGTTATGCGTCACTGCACGATACGGATCAGATGCCGCGAATTCATACGCATGAATGACACCATCCCGCACCTCTTCGCCGGAAAACTCTTCCGACCCAAGCAAATCAGTTGGTATAACACAGCGCGCGCGTGCAAGACAACGATCCGGGTAGTTGGAAAGAATTCGTAAATAGACTTTTCCGCCTGTTAATTCCTCAACTGTTGGAGCCAGGGACTCAACCATCGTATTAATGATATTCGCTCCCATGGCATCACACGTATTAATATATATATGGAGGACGAGCATTTGACTATACTTCGAACCCGGCTCTTCATTCAGGATTCTGACATCCAAATCCTCTGCACCACCACCCCTGTTCACTAAACTAGGGTATGCAGCATTCACAGCATTAATCAAATTATCTTTTTCATGTAAAATAGCTTCTTTCGCTATATAAAAATCCTGGCATCCGACTACTTGGATCTGGCCAATCATGACACGATCAGTCGCCTCCGTTGTGAACCCGCCTGCATTCCTGACAATTTTGGCAATATGACTTGCAGAGGCAACAACTGATGGTTCCTCAATCGCCATCGGCACAACGAAATCCTTGTCATTAATCAAAAAGTTCAGTCCTAGTCCCAGAGGAAGCGGGAATGTACCCACAACATTTTCTATCATGTTATCAGCGGTATCCGTTGACAACGCTTCTTTGGAGAATAGATACGCTGTGTCCTCTTCCGTAAAACTCTCCATTTTCGCAAGCAATTCCCGCCGCTGTTCAACGGTCATATTATAAAAGCCAGGAATCCTGGAAGTCTGCATGCCATCTCATCCTTTTACCAACTTATTATACGGCAATAAACACGATTTGTTTATGATTCAACTGTGTCTATTATGTAAAAAAACAGCATAAAATGCAAATAAACAAGGCTGTTGGCAATCATAACGACCTTGTTTATTTTCCATTATAATATGTGTTATGGATTTCCGCTAGCATTTTTTAATATCGATGAGATTTGGAGGATTCCGCCGCCCCTAGCTAGTCCTTGTTTCCTTTAATCCTAATCAGAAACAAGGGGAACCGAGAGGTGAGAATCCGACATATCTTCTTTGATGAGCCATGGAGGATTCGAACCTCCGACCCTCTGATTAAAAGTCAGATGCTCTGCCAGCTGAGCTAATGGCTCCTGTTGGGCATTTGGTCTATTATAGAGTGGATCACCTGATGGTCTGTTGCATCAGACAGACCTGACAATCGTTTAACGTACAGGCAGCATTTACTGAAAAGCAGACCAAATAAAAAAAGACTGGGCTACCAGGATTCGAACCTGGGAATCACGGGATCAAAACCCGATGCCTTACCGCTTGGCTATAGCCCAATGTAACATATGGTGGAGGGGGAGAGATTCGAACTCCCGAACCCTGAGGGAGCGGATTTACAGTCCGCCGCGTTTAGCCACTTCGCTACCCCTCCGTAGTTATTATAACTGATTTCTTAAGAATTTATACATCAAAATTAAATAAATGGTGCCGGCCAGAGGACTTGAACCCCCAACCTACTGATTACAAGTCAGTTGCTCTGCCAGTTGAGCTAGGCCGGCATATAGATAGTGATTCATTTACTTGTACTGTTTTCTTTTGATTAAACCGCTCGTCGTGTTGCACGCTAGTTCATTGATGCCGCACTCCTCGCAAGCCTGCACTTGGTAGCTTAATCTGTGTTGTTAGCGGCTTGCTCTGCCAGTTGAGCTAGGCCGGCATACTTTAAATAGTCTGTTTAGCTTTCGGGATTTTTATACATGTTGGAGGTGGAAATAATGGTGGAGGATGCAGGGTTCGAACCTGCGACCCCTTGCTTGTAAGGCAAGTGCTCTCCCGGCTGAGCTAATCCTCCAATACACAGGACGTGCTAATCCATGTATTACGGCAAAACATCGCAAATTTAACATATCTCCATGCAATCCTTAAAAGGAAATGGTGACCCGTACGGGATTCGAACCCGTGTTACCGCCGTGAAAGGGCGGTGTCTTAACCACTTGACCAACGGGCCACTGAACATGAAAAAAGCCAATATGTATTCTTGCGTTCACCGACGAGTATTATTATATACAGTTTGTCCATTTTTGTAAAGAGGATAATACAAAAAAATTATTTCCGGTACGAATATTTTACTTTACAATTATATTAAACCATAATCAAAAAAATCACATCACTAATGAAAGGATGACTAAAACAATGGCATCCATATTTCTGGAACAAAGTGGCTCGCCTTTTACAGCATTCGGTTTCAGTCACATAACCACACTGCTCGTTTACATTATTGGTCTTACCATTTTAATGTTGTTTACCAAAAAAATACTGAGTAAACCATCTATTTATCAATTCATTCGTTGGAGTCTCTTCACCCTCCTCATTTTATCCGAAATAAGCTACCAGCTATACACAGCACTCAACGGCATTTGGAGCTTGAGTGAGCATATGTTTCTGCATCTATGCGGCATTGCGGGCATAACAGGCGCAATCTCCCTGCTCACCCATAATAAGCAATTCATTCAGATCACATTTTTCTTTGGACTTATCCCTGCATTTTTAGCTTTAGTCACACCCGAACTACCTTATGACTTCCCACACTACCGGTTTTTGAAGTTCTTTATTCATCATATCGCTATTTCGTGGACCGGTGTATTTTTAGTCATAACAAATCATGTAACGATACCATTTCCGTCTTTTATTAAATCCTATGTCTATTTACTGATATATGCCGCTATCATAGGTTTCTTTGTCAATCCTCTTTTAGGTTCTAATTATTTGTATCTCTCGCACACACCAGCAGCCAGCACTCCCCTGGATTTGCTTGGCAATGGAGTCTGGTATTACGTCAATCTATGTATTTTAGCGTTTATTGTTTTCTTTCTGCAGTATCTAGTATACAGCACACGGGCAGGCATAAAACAATAAATGTATCCAGTTATGTCTTTAGGCTGACCGGAAAACAGTCTGGAATTGCCCAGTTCATATCTTCCCGGTTTAAAAGATCGCAAAAGAAGCTACTAAAAGCTGCTTCAGCTGCAACTCTTTCGGTATGTCATTTTCACTGGACTTTTTAGAACAACCTCTTCAAGTGCGCGTTCAAAAGGAGGATAAAAAGGACCGAGAAGTTTAAGGCGGCGCAGCTTTGAGTAGCGGAATGTATGCAATATAATACATGAGCATAAGGAATGCCCCCCCTGAATCCGCATCGCACGCAGGAAAAGTGATCTTCTTTTCCAAGGAACGGAAAAGCAAGCCAACGAAGAAATTCGATGTGTCTTTTTTACCGGACTTTTTGAATAACCTCTTCAAGAATATATAATGGCAGCAACCCAGACAATCACAATAACCGGCAGTGATGTGTAAAGAGATTGCCATAGTTTCATTTTGTGCTTTTTTATAAGATAAACAGCCACAAATACTTCCATAATCGTTACAACAACTGCAATCAATATAAGTATCGGAAAGCTTGTCATAATTATCCTCTCCCTTGCACAGGACGTGCTAGTGTCGATAATGCGGCAGGACGTCGCGTTATTATCAGCTGGGCTGTTTATTTGTGAGTTATCCACGTTTAAGGGTGATGGTCTTACTCCCAGTTAATGCGTAAAATAAAAAGCAGCTCAAGCCCTTGATTAATAAGGGTCTAGGCTGCTGCATCAAAGCTTCCAGCCGGACTCGAACCGGCGACCTCTTCCTTACCATGGAAGCGCTCTACCGACTGAGCTATGGAAGCAAATGGCTCCACAGGCAGGATTCGAACCTGCGACCGATCGGTTAACAGCCGATAGCTCTACCACTGAGCTACTGTGGAATAATCTGAAAATATCAATTAAAGATATATATACAAATAAGCCTGGCGGCGTCCTACTCTCGCAGGGGCAAGGCCCCAACTACCATCGGCGCTGGAGAGCTTAACTGCTGTGTTCGGCATGGGAACAGGTGTGTCCTCTCCGCTATCGCTGCCAGACCTCTGTAATGACAGGGTGCTCTGTTAGACGCACAGAACTATGTTTAAAATGAAGAACAAGAATTATTATATGCAT